>NZ_CAIKKU010000382.1 GCF_903828115.1 uncultured Thiodictyon sp.
ACGCCGTAGGAGCGGCCCCCCGGCCGCGACGGGTTGTCGCACGGGCGCGTGGCCGCAGTTATGATCGAGGCCGGGCCGCCGCCCCGTCCGCAACGTTCAACCAGCGAGAGGCAAGTCAATGAAAAGACCAGCGCCATGACGACCGAACCGTTGACCGAACCCTTGACCGACCCCTTCGGCCGCCGGATCGCCTATCTGCGCCTCTCCGTCACCGACCGCTGCGACCTGCGCTGCGGTTACTGCCTGCCCAAAGGCTTCAAGGGCTTCGAGGAACCCGAGCACTGGCTCGATTTCGCCGAGATCACCCGCGTGGTGGGCGCCTTCACCCGGCTCGGCGTCCGCCATGTCCGCCTGACCGGCGGCGAGCCCCTGGTGCGGCGCGACCTGCCTCAGTTGGCCGCGCGCCTGGCGACACTGCCGGGCCTGGACGACCTGTCCCTGTCCAGCAACTGCACCCGGATGGAGGCCCTGGCCGAGCCCCTCTATCAGGCCGGCGTGCGGCGCCTGAATGCCAGTCTCGACAGTCTGAGGCCCGAGGTCTTTGCCCAGGTGACCGGGGGGCGGCTCGACCAGGTATTGCGGGGTCTTGCCGCCGCCCGCCGGGCGGGATTCAAGCCGATCCGCATCAACACCGTCGTCATGGCGGGGGTCAACGATGGGGAGGTCGAGCAACTCCTGGAGTTCTGCGCCCAGCATGGTTTCACCCTGCGTCTCATCGAGACGATGCCCATGGGCAGTACCGGCCAGGCCGCCCGGAGCCAGTATGTCGATCTGCGCCGGATCAAGGAGCGCCTGGAGCGTCGCTACCCGCTGATCCCGGACCTGCTGCCCGGCGGCGGCCCGGCACGCTATTACCGCCTCGGCACAAGCGACACCCGCGTCGGCTTCATCACCCCGCTGTCCCAACATTTCTGTGCGAGCTGCAACCGGGTCCGACTCACCGTCGACGGCACCCTGCATCTGTGCCTGGGCCAGGAGAACAGCTACCCCTTGCGAGCCCTGCTGCGGGCCGGCGTCACGGACGAGGACTTGGCCGCGCACCTGCGCGAAGCGATCACGCGCAAACCGGAGCGCCACGAGTTCAATGAACGACCCGCGCAGGTTGTTCGCTTTATGGCCCAGACCGGCGGTTGACTGCATGACGCCCTATATCCCGCTGCATGGGTCCGCCCCGCTGGCCCTTAATGCCGCGTCCTGCTTGGCCGTGCGTGCGCGCGAATCGGCCTGCCGAACCTGCGCCGACGCCTGCCCGATCGGTGTCCTGGCGCGCCGGGACGGCGCGCCGGTCCTGGTCGATGGGTGCCTGGGGTGCGGACGCTGTGCCGCGGCCTGCCCGACCGAGGCCTTGTGCGTGCCGGGATTCGCCGTGAGTCCGCCCGGCCGCGGGACTGGGGTGACGCTTGAGTGCTGGCGGGTCGCCCCGGCGGACGGGATGCCAGATGCCCTGCGCGTCCCGTGCCTGAACGGCCTGACCCTCGGCCGACTGCTGGCGATCACGGCCGAGACCGACGGGCGCCCGGTGGCGCTCCTGGACCGCGGCTTCTGCCCCGGATGCCCGACGGGCGGCGGGGACGCCCAGCCGGCAAGCGGTCTCGTGGCGGCTGCAGCAGTCCTGCTCGGTGAACTCGGCGTTCCCCCGTCGCGGCATCCGCGCCTGCTCGCGCGGCCCTTGCCCGCGGGACGGATGCAGGCCGATCCGGCGGGATTCGTGTTGGAGGAACGGGTGAGTCGGCGGGGCTTCCTGACCGCTCTGACGGCGCGCACCGCGGCGGCCGTGGAACCGCTGCTGGAGGCCGAGTCCGGGCCTGCGCGACCCGCGGCACCCTTGCGCCACCGCCCCGTGCCGCAGGACCGTCAGCGCCTGCTCGCCGCCCTGCGTCGGCTCGCCCCCGGGGTCCCCTTGCCGACGCACTTGTTCCCGTCCCTGGAGGTCGCAACAACCTGCACCGACCACCGGATCTGCGCTGCGGGCTGCCCCACCGGCGCCTTGAATCGCTTTGGGAATGCCGATGATGGCGAGGGGGACCGCGGGATCGTCTTCGACCCCGAGTCCTGCGTCGCCTGCGGGCTCTGCGTCGCGCTCTGTCCCACCGGCTCGATCACCTGGTCGGAAGCCGGGTCGAAAGCCGGAAGGGCAAGGTCCGCGGGGTCCACGGACCCGGCCGCCCCGCGCACCCTGACCCGGCATCGTCACCAAACCTGCGATCGCTGCGGGGCTGGCTATGCGGGCGAGGACCCGTCCTGCCCCGCCTGCCGACGGGACCAGGCATTCGCGAAATCGGCCTTCGGCGCCCTGTTCGGCGGCGCGGGCCGGTCATGACAATAACCAACGAGAGAGGCAAACATTGATGGAGATTATCAAGACCCTACTGAGCCGCCGGCGTTTCCTGCAGGCCAGCGGGACGGCCGGCGCGGTGGGCGCCGCGGCCTTGGGCAGCGGGGGCGTCCTGACGGCGCTCAAACCCGTGCGCGCGCAGGCGGCCAGCCCGCCGACCTATCACGCGACCAAGATCACCAAGAGCATCTGCCACCAGTGCCCGGCGCGCTGCGGTATCGATGTCTATACCACCGACGGGCGCGTCCATGCCATCTACGGCAGCAGCGAGCATCCGATCTCCAACGGCAAGCTCTGCCCCAAGGGGCCGCTCGGGACCTATATCCTCTACGACCCTGACCGCTTCAAAGGACCGATGAAGCGCACCAATCCGCAGAAGGGTCGCGATATCGACCCGGGGTTCGTGCCGATCTCCTGGGAGGAGGCGCTCGATACCGTAGCGGGCCGGCTCAATACGCTGCGGGACAAAGGCGAATCCCATCGCTTCGCCCTGTGCTTCGGGCGCGGCTGGGGCGCCTCCTGCGCCGGTCTGCTCGGACCCTTCGGCAAGCTCTATGGCTCCCAGAACGTGCCGATCGGTCACTCGTCCATGTGCTCCGACGGCAGTATGCTGTCCAAGGCCGCTACTGACGGCAACGCCTCCTATAGCGCCTACGACTACCGCAATGCCAACATGCTGCTCATGTTTGGGGTCGGGTTCCTGGAGGCGTTCCGGCCCTATAATAACAATATGCAGGTCTGGGGCTACATCCGCGGGGAGCGCGTGCCCAAGACCCGCATCACCGCCGTGGATGTCCATCTCAATACCACCCTGGCCGGCGCCGACCGGGCACTGCTGATCAAGCCCGGCACCGACGGCGCCCTGGCGCTCGCCATCGCCCATGTCATCCTCACCGAGGGGCTCTGGGAGCGCCCCTTCGTCGGCGACTTCAAGGACGGCGTGAACCGCTTCAAGACCGGACAGCATGTGGACCCCGGCACCTTTGAGGAGAAATGGGTCAAGGGTCTGATCGAATGGTGGAATATCGAGCTGAAAGACCGGACGCCCGAGTGGGCGGCGGAAATCACCACCCTCTACGAGCGCGATATCCTGGCCACCGCACGCGAATTCGGCAGCACCCGCCCGGCCATCGCGCTCTTCGAGCGCGGCGTCCATGCCCATTCCAACGGTATCCTAAATGGCATGGCGGTGCATAGCCTCAATGCACTGGTGGGCTCGCTGTTCGCCAAGGGCGGGCTCATGTACCAGATGGGTCCGTCCTATGGCGCCATGCCGGTCAAGGAAGACGACTTCATGGACGACTATGCCAAGAGCGGCCCCTGGAAGGCCCAGCCCCGCATCGACCTGCAGGGCCACGAGGACGGCTATCTCATCGCCAAGAACATGCTCCAGGAGGTGGGTCCCAACTCGCTCGCGGGCAAGCCCTACAAGCTCGACACGGTGATGTTCTATCTCACCAATCCGATCTGGACCGCACCGGACGGACGGGCCTGGGAGGATGCGCTCAAGGAGGTCTTCGTCGTCGATACCTCGCCCTTCCCCGGCGAGACGGCGATGTTCGCCGATCTGATCCTGCCGGATCACACCTACCTGGAGCGCCTGCAGGACGCGCCCACCTATCCCTTCCAGGGCTGGCCCATGGCGCAACTGCGGGTACCGGCCATCAAGCCGCTCTACGACACCAAGTATTTCGGCGATACGCTGATCGAGATCGGCAAGCGTATCAAGGGCCGCACCGGCGAGTATTACCAGGCGCTCGGCGACAGCGAGAACGTCATCCGCCACCTCGCCAAGGGTTTTGAAACCGACCCAGGGGACAACGGCGTCGACAGCTTCGACAGTTGGAAGGAAAAGGGCGTCTGGTACAAGAAGAACTACAAGTGGCGGCAGATCGGCGGCGCCTTCTTCGAGTGGGACGGCAAGGGCTACAATACCCCCATGACCGCGGAGCAGGTGAAAAAGGAGCTGTTCAAGACCGACTCGGGCCGCTTCGAGATCCGCTCCGGCAAGCTGGAGCATCATGCGGACTGGATCGCGGCGAAGACCGGCCGCGACAAGGACAAGCTGATGTTCCCCCATTGGGAGGAACCCCAGCATCCCGGCGGCGGCGACCTCTATATGGTCACCCCCAAGGCGGCGATGCACGCCGAGGGCCGCGGGGCCAATCTGCCGGTGGCCATCGCCAATTTCCAGCCGGTGCTCGGTGGGCGCGGGACCGTCTATATCGAGATCAACCCCAAGACGGCGCGCGAGCGCGGGATTGCCGACGGCGATCTGGTCCGGCTCAAGTCGCACCTGGGCAGCATCGAGGGCCATTGCCGGTTCTTCGAGGGTTGCCGACCTGATACCGTCGTCTTCCCGATGGAAAACGGACACTGGGCCATGGGGCGCTGGGCCAAGGGGCGCAGCCCGGGCCATTGCGGGGAGATCACGGTCAACCAATCCGACCGCGTCACCGGGCAGTGCAGCTATTACACCACCAAGGTTTCCATCGAGCGGGCCTGAACGAGACAGAGGAGAGAGCAATCATGGCGAAATGGGGAATGGTCATCGACCTCGACAAGTGTACCGGCTGCCAAGCCTGTACCACGGCCTGCTCGATGGAAAACAACCGCCTGCCGGGGGAGAACTGGCAGGACGTGCTCTTCTATCATGAAGGCACCTATCCGAACGTGAAGCTGATGTGGTTCCCGCGCCCCTGCATGCACTGCGAGAACCCGTCCTGCGTCTCGGTGTGCCCGACCAAGGCGACCTATAAGGACCCGCACGGCGGCTTCGTGCTCATGGATTGGAACCGCTGTATCGGCTGCAAATACTGCCAGGTCGCCTGCCCCTACGGCGTGCGTTTCTACGTGGACGAGAAGGCGCCGGTGCAGCCGGATATCCGCACCGTCTTCCCGAGCGCGGACGGGCGCGTCTGGGACCCGCCCTACAGGGGTCCGCAGGACGATCCCGGCCGGGGCATCGGTATCCAACCGCATGGGGTGGTCTCCAAGTGCACCTTCTGCTATCACCGGGTCAGCAAGGCCCCGGCGGGCATCGCGGATCTGGACGAGGACATCCCGGCCCTCAAGGAATACGTCCCGGCCTGCGTGCGCACCTGCGCCCCCAAGGCGCGCTTCTTCGGCGACCTGGATAACCCCGAGAGTACGGTCAACAAGCTCATCGCCGACAAGAGCGGGGTGCGGCTCAAGGACGAGACCGGCAACAAGCCCCAGGTCTATTACCTATCCGGCGGCGCGGCGGCCTCGGTGCCGTCCCTGCGCAGCATGACGCCATCCGATCCGGCTTGAAGGGGAGCGATCCAACATGAATACTGTAAAGACGAAGCAAACCGGCATCCTGTCGGTCGCCCTGATCGGATTTCTGGTGTCGGCCGGGCTGGTCCTGGACAACCTGGCCCAATATGGCCACGCGGCACTCAACACCAACAATCTCGGCATTTCCTGGGGCTTCCCGATCGTCGTCTACGACTATTTCCTGCTGACGTCCACCGGGCTCGCCATGCTCGCCTCGCTCGCCATCGTCTTCGGCGGCGAGACCTTCCGCCCGGTCATCAAGCGGGCGGTGTGGCTCGCACTCGCCGGTCTGGCGGGCGGCGTGGCCGTGCTGTTTCTGGAGCTCGGCCATCCCCTGCGCGCCCTGTGGGCCATCCCCTTCAGCTTTGCGTTCTCCTCGCCGCTGTATTGGAAGGTGATGTGTGTGAGCTTCTATGTGCTCTCGCTGCTGATCCTCATGGCGCGGATGCTGAAATCCCACTGGACCATCGCGGAACTGCGCATCAACGGCATCGTCACCCTGGTCCTGGCCCTGGGCGTCACTTCGATCGCGGGCGTGGTCTACGGATCGCAGAGCTTCCGGCCGTTCTGGGCCTCAGGGGATATTCCGATCGCCTTCATCTTTGAGTCGCTGCTCGGCGGCCTGGCGTTCATCTTCTTCTTCACCTATCTGGCCTATGCCTTCAACCCCGCCGCGTTGCCGACGGGCGTGAAGCGGCTCTTCACCGGCCCGCTGCCGCGGCTGCTCGCGCTGGCGATCTTCGTACATCTGCTGTTCGTGCTGGCACGGATGGCCAGTGGGCTCTACGGCAACCTGGAGGGGCTCCAGGTCTGGCACCATGTCGCGACCTCGCCGCTCTTCTATGCGGAAATCCTTCTCGGCCTGGTCCTGCCCCTGGTGCTCCTGATGCGGCCCGGCACCCGCAATAACCCCTGGGTCCAGATGCTCGCCTCCTTCCTGGTGATGAATGCCCTGCTCGTGTCGCGCTACGAGTACATCCTTGGCGGTCAGTTGGTCCCCATGTTCAAGGGCGCCTGGGCACCGGCGCTCCTGAGCTATTTTCCCTCGCCCACTGAATGGCTGATGCTGTTGATCGCGATCTTCCTCTCCAATACCTTTAACGCCCTGGGGGAGCTGTTCTTAGGGTTGAGCAGTGAAGGCGATCCCAGCGCCCGGGTCGAGCCCGAGCCATTGGGTGCGCAATGGGGCGAGGGGGGCGAGCGGCTGGCGTCCTGAGCGCAGATCCACGCTGACCCGATCGGCGCGACCCGCTCGATCCCAGCGGATCGGGCGGGTCGATCGTGGTCCCGGTCGTTGTCGTTGTCGTAATCGGATTCGCGATGCAATGTGGGCGTAAGCCTCGATGACGACATCGATTACGACAACGATTACGACAACGACAACGACAACGACGCCGATTGCATTAACCTTCTGCCAAACCGCCCCTCGGAGATCTCATGGCACCGAACGATTGTGTCTTGGCCAAGGCCGAGCTGTATCTCTGTCTCGCGCGCGCCTTTGCCGTCCCCAACGGACCCGGGACCCGACAGTCACTGGCCGAGGCCCTGCCCGCCGATCTGGATGACCTGGCTCCCGCCACCGGCTATCCGATCGCCCGGGCCGCAACCGAGTTACGCGAGGCCATGGCGCGCGTACCCGACGATGAGCGCCTGCTGGTGATGTATTCGCGTCTCTTCCTGGTGCCGGGCGAGGCGCATCCCAGTCTTAACGCCGGTGTCTATCTGGACGGCGCACTCGGCGGCGGGACCGTCGCGGCCTTGGAGGAGTGCCTGCGGCGCTGCGCGCTGGAGACGGACGCGGCGTTGCACGACCTGCCGGACCATCTCTCGGTGCAGTTGGAGCTGCTCGCCTGGCTGCTCGCCGCGCAGGCCCAGGACGCGCCGCCGAGCGCCCAGCCGCCCCAGTTCACCGCACAAGCGCTGCTCGAGCGTTTCGTCGGTCGCTGGGTCGGCCCCTTCCGGCAGGAGCTCGAGGCCTTCAGCCTGCGCTTCGGTCTCCCCGACAACCCCTACCTGATCCTGGCCCGGGTCTTGGAGACGGCCGTCCTGCACGAGGTCCGACTGGCCCCGCCGGTCCCGCCCGTCCAGACCCTCGACCCGGAGATCGCCCGACTGCGCAGCCAACTCGCCGGACAGGCGCTCACCGAGGATGACATGGCGATCATCCGGCAACGCCTGGCGGCCGACGGTCTGCCCCATGGTCACGTCGCCATCCCGGTGTACGAGCGCGACCGCACCATGGGCCTGTCGACCATGACCCCGCCGACGGCGCCCTCCCATCGCCGGAGCGCCGTATCCGGCGCATGACGCGACCGGCCTTGCTCTATGCCGCGGCCGCAGTCCTCGCCTTGAGCCTCGGCACTCCCCGGGCGCCCAGGGCCGAGTTGTCCGCGGACGACTATGGGAGCGGCGGCGACCTCCGTCCCGCGCCCGACCGGCCGCAGGCGCAGGCAGCGATCGACGCCGCCCGCCGCCGCGCGGCCGAACAAGAGGCCGCACGGGAGCGCGCACGCCAGGCAGAGGAGGCCAATCGGCTCGCACAGGAGGCAGAGCGCGAGGCCCGCCGTCCGCCCGGCGAGCGCCTCATCGCCCGCTACTGCGCCCCCTGCCACGGCCCGGAGCGCATCGCCGCCGCCCGCCACACCCGGCTCGGCTGGTCCTTCACCGTGGCGCGCATGCGCTACTTCAACCAGGCCGAGATCCCGGCCGCCGCGGCGCACACCATCGCGGCCCATCTGGCACTCGCCCAACCGGCTGGACTGGCCTGGACGCTTGCAGAGTACGGACTCGCCGCGGCGCTGGTCCTGGCCCCGGTGGGCTGGATGTGGCTCGGCCGCGCCCGGCGCCTGGCCGCCTCGCGCGGCGGTGACAAGGGCGCGCTCACGACCCACGACTGCCAGACCGAGATCTCCCCGAATGAGTAACGATCGATTCTACGGCCAACCCTGGCTCGTCCTGGCGCTGTGCCACCTGCTGTCGGCGGGCACCCACCTGGCCGTCGCGCAGGATCGGACCCTAGTTGACCAGAGCCCGCGCACGGAGCCGGCAGAGCCCCAGGCGACGACCGCCCCAGCCCCGGAGCAAGCGGACTCCACCACGTCCGAGACCGACCAGGGCCGCAAGTCCCCCGTCGCCCCAGCGGCCAAACCGGCCTCCACCGGCCTTTGCGATGGCAGTTGAGTTACCCCAAAATCCGGGAATTGCTCTCACAAAGACACAAAGAACACAAAGAAAAACAGATCATTGAAGGCTTCGACCAACGGGGGGCTGTTGGCGTGATGATTTATCTCGACCCGGCTCCAGATTCGAGTGTACGGGCACGCGACTAACATCCGATCTTTATTCAAACCACAGCAATCGTGACCGCTGCGGTTTATTCGTCACAGCGTCCTGCGGATTCCCGTAAGGCCGCCAGTTCGATGCGAATATGCCGCCCCAACGCCTTGGCCGCCTTCTCCAGCGTCAGCAGGGTCACGGAGGTATTGTTCGGGTCCAGTAAGCGATCCAAGGCACTGCGGCTGGTGCCCATGCGCCGCGCCAGGTCGGCCTTGGTCAACTGCTGTTGCGCCATTTCCTGCTCCAGCCGGAAGGCGATGACGCGCTTGATGGCGATGGCTTCGGATTGTGGAAGTAGTTGTTCCTCGCAAAGAAAGGAATCGAGGCTGCTATAGTCCCAGAATGTGACATCTGGACAGCAGCAATGAATATAAGCGCATGTATTATAAGTAAAAGATTTTATGGCCTAATTCTGTAAGAATACAGATAGCAAATAAGAAGGCTATACCCATGTGCTCGTTCATTGATGCACCGCTTGTTCAGGGGCCAAGCGCCGCTCTGCGGCGCCTGGCCAATTCGAGGTCACTGGCCGGGGTCTTCTGGGATTTCTTGATGAATCCATGCAGCAGAACCATGCGGCGGTCGGACACGGTAAAGATGATGCGTGCGACTCGCAGATCCAGTCGCGAACGCACCTCCCACAACCCCGGCTCAAGCTTGCGGACGACCGGCATTCCGACCGGCCAACCGAACTGGACGGTCTTCAGGTCCGCACCGATAGCACCCTTCGCGAACAATGCGGTTCCTCTGCCATCTTACGCTACCGGCTTGCCAGGCATGCGCCAATGGCGTATGCTTCAATCATGCTTACCATTATCGAATCTCCCTTGTTTACAAGGCTGTGGCCAGATTATTGGTCAGAAGAAGAGCGAGCCGATTTTGCGAGCTATCTTGCTGCCAGCCCTGATGCGGGGGATGTTGTCCCTGGCTCCGGCGGCTGCCGAAAGATTCGTTGGGGTAGATCGGGGGTCGGCAAGCGCGGCGGGATCAGGGTGATCTACACCACACGGCTGGCGAGCGGCGCGGTTGTGCTGCTCATCATGTATGCCAAGAGTGCGCAGGACAATATTCCTTCGCAGGTGCTGCGGCAGATTGCAGAGGAGTTTGGTTATGCCACTCACTGAACAAGAACTTCTGGAGCGCGACGCGCAGCGCAATATTGGCGAAGAACTGCTGCAAGCCATTCGTGATGTCAAGGCTGGGCGCCATGGTGCAAGCTATACGGTGGAGCCGAACGAGGTCGCAGCAACCCGCCTGCGGTGTGGTCTGTCTCAGGCCCAGTTCGCGGCTGCACTGCATATCTCGCCACGGACATTGCAACAATGGGAACAGGGGCGCCGCAGGCCGTCCGGCGTAGCCGAGACGCTATTGAAGATCGTTGCTCGTCATCCGGAAGTTCTGCGCGAAGTCATCTGAGATTGCAGGTGGATAGGCGCAGCGCGTGCTGCCATATCGCCGGGCTCGGATGGCGAAGACTTTATCAATGACAACAGCTCCCGGAAATGAGGCTATGACCCCGAAACGAATTGGGCGTATCACGCTTGAACCCGGTAAATGCGGTGGTAGCCCCTGTATCCGCGGCTACCGAATCCGCGTGAGCGATATCCTCAGTCTGCTCGGTGCAGGGGCATCGCACGCCGAGATTCTTGAAGATTATCCGTTTCTGGAAGAGAAGAATATTTTTGCGGCCCTGGAATATGCTGCCGCGCAGACCCAACACCCGATCGTGATCGCGGCATGAAACTGCTGGTAATGCTCGTCACCGTATATTCAAGTCGCCCGCGGTATACTCGAATGGGTTGAGAAGCGCAACGCCGGTCGGCATGAAATGGAGAACATTGCGAGTCACGACCGTCAGTGCGTGCTCCAATGCCGTGGCGGCGATCAGTAGATCGACGCCGGGATGCCCGCAGGTAGCCGCTCATTCCCAATCCCGCAACCCGACGTCGAAGGGTTCAAAGTCTCCGTCGTCTTGGGGTAGTGACAACAGGACGTCGGTAAAGGTCGGGGGCGTGGGAGAACGCTCCGGTGCGAACCGCTCGTAGTCCTCGATCGAGAGGACGACGGCTGCGGGAACCCCGCGCCTGGTAACAATCTGAGGTTGGCCCCGGCGCGCCGCTTCAACGATGGCGCCAAACCGGTTCTTGGCATCATGGAAAGACCAATGTTCACTGGACATGGCAACGGCACCAGCTATTTGCGTAACGGAGTATCGGACCCTCTGTCCTTGTCGTCAAAGGCACACCGGGGCTCGTGAGCCTGTCAGACGGGGAAGGGCGCAATTGGCCGCATACAAGACAAGGGGCTTTACCGTGAAAGTCGCGCGGCGACGCTGTGCGAGCGGCTTCAGCCGCGATGAGGCTTCGGCCAACATGCGAGGTCGCGTCGCGGCCGAAACGATGCGGCCGGTCGAGCTTGCGTTTCCCTCAATATTTCGATAATGTTGGAAGCATGGAAAGCAACACCGCCGTCTCCGCCCTTGCCGCCCTGGCCCAAGACAGCCGCCTGGCCGTCTTTCGCCTGCTGGTTCAGAACGGCCCCGAGGGGCTGACCGCCGGTGTCATCGGTGAGCAACTCGGGCTGCCGGCGCCGACCCTGTCCTTTCACCTCAAGACCTTGGCACAGGCTGGCCTCGTGAGCGCGGTCCAGGAGGGCCGGTTCGTGCGCTACCGGGCCGAGGTCACCGCGATCCACGCCCTGGTCGCCTTCCTGACCGAAAACTGCTGTGGCGGCGATCTCAGCCGCTGCCTGCCGAAGGAGTAATCCATGACTAACCCCGTTGCGCTCAATATCCTGGTCCTATGCACCGGCAATTCGGCCCGCTCGATCCTGGGCGAGGCCCTGTTCAACCACTTGGGGGCGGGGCGGGTGCGCGCCTGGTCGGCCGGTAGCCAGCCGTCCGGGCGGGTCAATCCGGTGGCGCTCGCGACGCTCGCGGCGCACGGCGTGCCGGTGCCGCAGCCGCGCAGCAAGTCCTGGGACGAGTTCGCCGCCCCCGACGCGCCCCAATTCGACCTGATCATCACCGTCTGCGGCAGCGCCGCGGGCGAGACCTGCCCGGTGTGGCCGGGTCACCCGGTGACCGCCCATTGGGGCATCGACGATCCGGCCCATGTGGAGCCCCTGGACGCGCGGCGCGCCGCCTTCGAGGTCGCCTACAACGAATTGGAGCGCCGCATCCGCGCCTTGCTCGCCGAGTCGCTGGAAGCCATGACCCCGGATGACCGGCGGACCGCGGCGCGGCGCATCCATGCGCAGTGCTCCCAGTGAGCGCGCAATGCGACGTCACCGCCCGGGCGGCGGCCGGGAAGCGGCTCAGCGTCTTCGAGCGCTATCTGACGGTCTGGGTCGCGCTCTGTATCCTGGTCGGCATTGGGCTGGGCCAGGTGTTTCCGGGCGTCTTTCAGGCCATCGGGCGCCTGGAAGTGGCCCAGGTCAATCTGCCGGTGGGCCTGCTCATCTGGGTGATGATCATCCCGATGCTGATGAAGATCGACTTCGGGGCCTTGCATCAGGTCAAGTCACATTGGAAGGGCATCGGCGTCACCCTGTTCGTCAACTGGGCGGTCAAGCCATTCTCCATGGCGCTCCTGGCCTGGCTGCTGATCCGTGGGGTCTTCGCCCAATGGCTGCCGGCGGAGCAACTCGACAGCTACGTGGCCGGGCTCATCCTGCTGGCCGCCGCGCCCTGCACCGCGATGGTGTTCGTCTGGAGTCGACTGTGCGATGGGGACCCCTATTTCACGCTGACTCAGGTGGCGCTCAACGACAGCATCATGATCTTCGCCTTCGCGCCGATCGTGGCGCTGCTGCTCGGGCTCTCGGCCATTGTCGTGCCTTGGGATACCTTGCTGACCTCGGTCGTGCTCTATATCGTCATTCCCGTGGCGCTGGCCCAGGCATGGCGCTGGCTGCTACTCAAACAGGGCCAGGAGCGGTTTGACCTGACCCTCGCCACCCTCGGCCAGGCATCTATCGTCGCCCTGCTCGCCACCCTGGTGCTGCTGTTCGCCTTCCAGGGCCAGGCGATCATCGAGCAACCGCTGGTGATTGCGATCCTGGCGGTGCCCATCCTGATTCAGGTCTTCTTCAATTCCGGGCTGGCCTACGGGCTCAACCGGCTGGTCGGTGAGAAGCACTCGGTTGCCGGACCCTCGGCCCTGATCGGTGCCTCCAACTTCTTTGAATTGGCAGTGGCGGCGGCGATCAGCCTGTTTGGCTTCAAGTCCGGCGCCGCGCTGGCCACCGTGGTCGGCGTGCTGATCGAGGTGCCGGTGATGCTGCTGGTAGTCAGGGTGGTCAATGCCAGCAAGGGGTGGTATGAGGGTGACCACGCGCTCAGTTAGTAGCGAGTCAAGAACAAGCTAAACACGATCGTTGTCGTTGTCGTTGTCGTAATCGGAGAACCGAAGCACTTTGGGGTGCGAGAGAATCCGGGGCGCTACGATAACCTCGATTACGACAACGACAACCACAACAACAACGGCGCCACGGGCGCCAACGGGTGATTGTCATGAAAACGCTCGAAATCTACGATCCCGCCATGTGTTGTTCCACCGGCGTCTGCGGTGTCGAGGTCGATCCCGTCCTGGTCGCCTTCAATGCCGATCTGCAATGGCTGGCAGGGCAGGGGGTCGCGGTCAGCCGCCACAACCTGTCGCAGGAGCCCCAGGCCTTCGCCGCGAATCCGGCGGTGCTCAAGGAGCTGGAGGCGGGGATGGAGCGCCTGCCGGTGACCCTGGTCGACGGCCGCGTGGTCGCCACCGGCGCCTATCTCTCGCGGGCCCAATTGGTCCAGAAGCTGGACCTGGAAACGGCGGCCACCCAGGCGCCGACGGACCCGTTGCGCGTCCAGGTCGGCGCCGGCTGCTGCAAGCCCGGCAGCGGCGGGTGCTGCTGATGGCCATCCCCGCCACGGACACCCGCCACCTGTTCTTTACCGGCAAGGGCGGGGTGGGCAAGACCTCGCTTGCCTGCGCCACCGGTCTCGCACTGGCCGATACCGGGCGGCGCGTGCTGATCGTCAGCACCGACCCCGCGTCCAACCTCGATGAGGTCCTGGGGGTCACGCTGGGGCAGACGCCGACGGCGGTCCCCGGTGCTGCGGGGCTCTGCGCACTCAACATCGACCCCGAGGCGGCGGCCCACGACTACCGGGAACGCATGGTCGCCCCCTACCGCGGCATCCTGCCCGCTGCCGCCATCGCCAGCATGGAGGAGCAGTTCTCCGGCGCCTGTACGGTGGAGATCGCCGCCTTCGACGAGTTCTCGAAGCTCCTGGGTGAGCCCGCGGCGACGGCGGCGTTCGATCATGTGATCTTCGACACCGCCCCCACCGGCCACACCCTGCGCCTGCTGACCCTGCCCTCGGCCTGGAGCGAGTTCATCGACTCCTCCACCGGCGGCGCCTCCTGTCTCGGCCCGCTGGCCGGGCTGGAGAAACAGAAGGCGCTCTATGCCGCGACCGTCGCCCGCCTTGCCGACTCCGCGGAGACGACGGTGGTGCTGGTCAGCCGGCCGGATGTCTCCGCCCTGCGCGAGGCCGAGCGCACCCGCGAGGAACTGGCGGCGCTGGGCGTCAGCAATCTGCAACTCGCGCTCAACGGTGTCCTGGCCGTCGCCGCGACCGACGACCCGATTGCCCGGGCCATGATGGCGCGCGGGGCCGCGGCCCTGGCCGGGATGCCGGTCGGTCTGGCGGCGTTGCCGGTCAGCAGCACGCCGCTGCTGGCCCTGGGGACCGTCGGGCTCAAGGCCCTGCGCCTGATGGCAGACCCCGCGCGGGCTGCGACGCCCGCGTTGACGATCGAGACCGAAACCGCGCTGCCGGCCGGGCTCTCGACCCTGGTGGACGAACTGGCCCAGGCCGGCCGCGGCGTCATCCTGACCATGGGCAAGGGCGGGGTGGGCAAGACCACCGTGGCGGCGGCCATCGCCGTCGCGCTCGCCCGGCGCGGGCACGCGGTGCAGTTGTCGACCACCGATCCGGCCGCCCATGTCGCCGCGGCGATCCAAGCGTCGGTCCCGGGCTTGAGCGTCGGCCGGATCGACCCGGCGGCCGAGGTCGCCCGCTATCAGGCCGAGGTACTCGCCAAGGCCGGCCCGAACCTCGATGCCAACGGCCGGGCCATGCTGGAGGAGGACCTGCGCTCGCCCTGCACGGAGGAAATCGCCGTCTTCCGCGCCTTCGCCCGCGCGGTCGATGCCGGCCAGGACGGCTTCGTCGTGCTCGACACCGCCCCCACCGGGCACACCATCCTGCTGCTGGACGCCGCCGAGGCCTATCATCGGGAGGTCTCGCGCACCCAGGGCGAGATGCCCGAAGCGGTGCGGCAACTGCTCCCGCGGCTGCGCGACCCGGCACTGACGCGCGTGCTCATCGTCACCCTGGCGGAGGCCACGCCGGTACACGAGGCCGAACGCCTGCAGGCCGACCTGGCGCGCGCCGGCATCGCGCCCTTCGCCTGGGTGATCAACCAGAGCCTGCTGGCGAGCGGCACCCGGCACCCGCTGCTGCGCGAACGCGGCGCCGCGGAGGTCCCCTTCATCCGCCGGGTCGCCGACCACCTCAGCCCGCGTTGCGCCCTGGTCCCGTGGCTGCCCGAGGCGCCGGTGGGAGTCGACGGACTGTCGCAGTTGACGCGGTGATCGCGTGGTCTGTCTGATGACCGCCTGGGGCCGGCACGAGTGCGCAACGCAAGGGCCTGACCCTGCCCGGCGCCAAGTCGCGGGTGCAGCGGGCGCGCAAGCGCCTGCGCGAACACCTCTCCATCGCCTGCCAGGTGCGTTTGGACGAGACCGGGCGGGTGTGCTGTTTCGTACCGCGCAGACCGTTCGACACCCATCTTTGAGTCTCCACAGGACCGGCGTCCGTGACCGATCGCTGCGCATGGGCGACAACGCGACCACCACCATGGGCATTCTGTTCAAGCGTCACTCGGAGACTTTCTTGGGAATCACGTCATCCCCAGCGCCTTCATCGCCGCCGTCATCGGGTCGGAGAAAAAGACCGGGTCGACCCGCTCGACGATCTCGCCAGACACCTCGAGGAAGCTTCGCTTGTTCTCCAGCGGCACCAGTGCTCGGCGCGCCCCATTGTCCATTGCCACCTGCAACGGCTCGGCGAGCGACCGCACCGCCTTGATATTCCCTTGAATACTCAGGTCGCCGAGAATGACCAGTCCGGCTTGTGCCGGCACCCGCTTGATGGCAGAGTACACGGCCACCACCAGGGCAATTCCCGCATCGCACGCCACGCGGTTGCTCAACAGATCGATCGCCTCGACATGAAAGTCGGCCGTATCCAGTTGTTGGCCCACCCCCATCTTTACCTTGTGTCCCATCAGATAGGCGAACGCCCGCTGGATCGACTCCTTCATGCTTCCTTCCACGCCCCCGGCAATCCTCAGCTTGCCGGTGCCTGGTGAGCACCCGACTTCCAACCGGTACAGGCCGACCTTGCCCTGGTCATCGACCGAAGCCGCATAAACGGAACCGGGGGCGAGTGGATCGGTCGCAATCATGTCGCGACCGCCCTGCTCCGGCACTCCCACAAAGCGCTCCTCCCGGGTCTCTCCGTCAACAAATGAGAACGATGTCTGGTGGTACTCAAACGCGCCCATCTTCTTTAATTGCTCTTTGACCCGACGGCGCCCTTCGAGGGCTAACGTGACCAACTCCGCCAACTCATCCTTTGAAAACTCACCGTGCGGGTATACCAGTTTCACCAGTCCCGAGACGGTCTTGCGCACCGCCTTGACATCGCGCGCGTTGAGATGTGAGCCCAGAGAGAAATGTCGGTCAATCACCTCCGTAAAGTTATGCTTGCGCAGCTCCCGCAACGCCTCGGCCAGATAATCCACCACGAAGCCATAGTGGTCGGTGAAGAACTCCACCCGCATCTTCGGGATTTCCCAGCCGGGAATGTAGAAGTGGATGCGGTCGAGAAACGCCATGTCCTCCCGAATCACGTCGGGCATCGGCATGAACAGATGCGACGACCGGACCATGACCTCCACCGGCTGGTTGGTGTTGCCGAACATGGCAATCGACGCCATGCCCGAGAGCGAGTCCTTGCCACGGGCGAAGGTGCCCGATTCGCAGTAGGTCTTCAGTGTGGTCACGACCTCTTTCGGCATCTTCTGAAGGTCAGCCACCTCGTCGAAGGCCACGGCATCCCAAATACCCACCAATCCCATCTTACCGCTGGCCATGTTGTAAAACAGGTTCGCCACGGTCGTCGGGCCGGTCATGAGGATGGTATACGGTGAAAGCTCCTGATAACCATAGCTCTTGCCGGTTCCTCGCGGGCCGAGCTCCACCAAATTATAATTCTGCTCACACAGGGCCAGCAAGCGGACCAGGAAGAGCAGCTTCACCCGCCGCTCGAAATACGATGGCTCCATGCCGATCGTGCGCAGCAGCAGGTCGATCCATTCGTCCGTTGAGAATTGTCCACGGCACCCACGATATTCGTCGAGATCAAAGGTTGCCAGTTGAATCGGCTTCAGATTATCGATCCAGAAGGGGCTGCGCTTACCCTTCTGATCTTCGTCGTATTGGTGCCGCAAGTCGACCTGTGCCCAAATACCGCCCATCAACAGGCGGTCATAATTCCTCAGGAAGTGCTCCGGGATGTGGACGTATTTGTTACCGAAATTCTTCAGCTCCGCCCAGTGCTTGTCCTCATCTGAGATGTAGCGCACCTGAACCTTATCGATGAGCGTCAGCTTTCCCCGGTCCTTAAGCAGTGATTGCGCCTTGTTGGCCTCATCTGGCCGAACGAAGTTCGATGACAGCGTGCTATTGACGACCTTCAGGCCCGCGGCAATGGCCAGCGGGTCATCGGTCGCGCAATACTTTCCCAGCAGGTACTCAAGCACGAAGACCGGAACGTTCGCCCCGACCTTTACCTTGCGGACCAAATCCTTGCGGACGACCTTGCCGGCAAAAACGGATGCTGCTTTTCGATCCAGCTCAGGCATGCCACATCCTCATATCAAGACCTCAGATCGAAATCGCGACGTCAACCGTCAGGGGGGTCGCCAGGTCCGCGCCCGTTGCCGCGTCGAGCAGATGGACCCCCACCGTCTTCTGCGAAAGTTCCTCGGACAGCATCACTGTAACGGTATTTTGCTCGATCAGCTTAGTATCCTGTTCGGCAACCTTGAGCCTCACCTCCCCCGTCGCATCCTCGAACCCGTAAGAGGCGCTGACTGCACGCGACACGCACTTCTTGTTGACCCGCAGTTCAATCCGCACCGTCGGTGGTTCAAACCCGAACAGGCTTGCCTGACCCTGCGCCCCGGCAATCTGGACCGAGAAGAATCGTGTCGTGAGTTTCGCCGTACCGGGGGTCAGCGTCCATTGGATGCCGGTGGTCAATGTCACGGGCCTCGCAGTCGCGTGCATCACCACGACGGGCACGATCAGCTCCTGCGGAGACAGGCCGCCGTGGAAATAGGCCCGTCCACCCCCTTTCGACTTGAAGACGGCGAAGGTCCAGGGTGTGGCCAGGTCGAATTCGCTGTCTATCCCCAGAGACGTCAGCGAGGTCCGCAGATAGGACGGCTCACAGCTTCCCCCGACACCCACCCATACCCGTCGATGCAGGTCCTCGACTTTGCCACCGGGTGCCTCGATCTTCAGGTCTTCCCCGATCTCGTCGGCAAACAGGTGTCCGTGATCCGCCGCCAATACGATCGTCTTGATGCCTTGATCGGCCAGCACCCGCAGGCCCCGCCGCAAATGGCTCAGCACCCCGTCGATTTGCAGCCGGGCTTGAGCCATGTTATCGGCCTCGCCCAACTCATCGATCTCTTGCGAGGTAATCAGGATTAGCTGGGCCTGTGCGATGCCGTCCTTGATCTTCTTGCCGGGCTTGGGGAGCAGGTCGTCCAGTTTCGCATCAAACACGGGCACACCCGCATGTTCTTTCAGGAAGGCGACGCGGTCCTTGCGATCCTTAATGACTTGACCTGCGATCTCCAACGCGAGCTTACCGCCCCCCACGCTCACCACCCTGGCCGATTCGTGGGCCTTGGGTAGTAGCGCCGCCATGCCGATCTCAGTAATCGTGGGCATCGTGCCGACGGCAGGCTCAAGCTCGAGTCTGAAATCGTCCTTCAAGAGCCGGGACAATTCGCGAGCCATCTCGTATCGCAGCGCATCCACCCACACGTAGGCGACCTTACCTTCGCCCAGATGCGACTCCACTCGCTTCTCGAAAATGTCCCGCTGCCGCAGCACCCCCTTGATCGGATGTTTGGCCTTCTGGAACCAGGTGATGAAGTGCCTGGCCATTTCCGAGCCGACCTCGGTGTAGCGCTGTTCGGCCTTGGTGATCAATCGATCCAGTGCGTCGTGATCGTTGCCGGGGGCGAACTCGAAATTATACTTGCGGCTCTCCATGTGCCGATGATGCGTGTCGAGCAAACACCAAGGCTCATCGTCATCGGCATAGGCCTTCACCAGGGCCGGCACGGTGGTGGGAGCCGTCTTGATCGCCTTGCCGACCCGGTCGGCTTCGATCAGGACCTGGGCCGCGGAGGAGATGAGTGCCCACCGCGCCTGAATCGCCGGAAACACATCGGCCCAGAACCGGGACAGTCGGTCTTTGGCCAGTTCCAGCAACTCCGGTATTGCCGCCTCGACCAGTCTGGTTTCCACATAAACGAGCAACGCCCGTTCAACGCAAAGGAAGGTCTGGTTCTCCTTGAGCGGTTCCGCGGACCAGTCGAGCTGACCCAGGCTAAGGTCCTGCTCCACCTTGTTGGCCACAGTGACATAGCGGTCGCGATGCTCTCGACTGTCGCGCCAGGTTCGGGCCAAACGCACACAGGCATCGACTCCGCCGGTCGTCTGGGCAACGGGAACCGATGACAAGGACGCCGGCACCTTCTGCTTGAGCGCGGCGAACAAATCGGTCAGCAGCACATGCCGCTCCAGCCTGACGCGCCACTTCGCGAGGCCTTCAGCGCTGGGAACTTCGATGTTGAAGCTGCTTTGCAGCAGATGCCTGAGCTCCCTCTGGGCCTCCTTCTTACCGATGTCTGCGTCGTACCGGTCAGTGTACAGAAAGGCCAAGGCGACTTCCTGCGCGTTGGCCGAGCCGAAAATCAGCGTCACCACGCCGGTAGAAATATCCTTACCCTTGTCGGCCAGCGAATTCAGATCTGCAAGCGTCAGCTTACCCGCTTCGACCTGTCGCTCGATCTCGGCGACCTGATCCTCGCCCAAAATCAGTTTGAGTGCGTTGCGCGCCAGCACAGACAATCGGGTATTGCAGGTCGGGGGTTGCTGCCGCGGCTGCATGATGACCCCGGCACAATCGAGCTCGATGAGTGCGCTGTCCGTATCCGTTCGCTCCAGCGGCACATAGACAACCAGCCGTGGCGGCTGGTTGTCATTGAGCAAATGGTCGATGTCTTTCCGCAGCTTGAGAAAACTGCCGTCGTACCGTGCCACGCGGGTGTCCGGTAGCGAGAGTTCTGCCGCCACCGCGCCAAAGGCATGTTCAGGGTCGTACCAGACAACCAACCCCTTGTCATCGACCTGTCTGGCGATCATTTGGAAAAGGTGTTCGCTGACCACACCACTCGTCGAGTGACTCATGCTATTTTCCTGCCCTGGCGCCAGTCTCTTCCCGCGATCAAATCCCGCTCAATCGCATCCCCATGAAGTGCCCAAGGAAGGTCGTCGAAGGTGACAGTCTGGTCGTCATGGAGATTGAAACAGAAGAGCTGATCTTGGTTTTCATCAAAGTGCGGCTCTACCGAGGCGAGCACCAGCGGGGAATGAGTCGCCGCATGGATCTGTACGGATAGATTCTCCTGCAACTTGTCCACGACCTTCAAGATGGCCGGCAGAATGGTGCGCTGCCATCTGGGATGGAGATGGGCCTCTATTTCGTCCACCATCAAGACAATGCGATCGGTTGGCTGCTCTTTGCGTAACTCGGCCGCTTGCCGGTGCTCGATCCAGGCCCAGACGATCAGATAGGCAAAGCCGACGATACGTCTTACGCCTGCCGACCACTGAGGATAGGCCACCACACCATAGGGCATCCGCAGCGTCGGGAATTTGCGGCTGTCATCGACAAACACCTTGCGGGGCTCCTCGCACTGAAGCGGCTCAAGCGGGTGCGACAGTACGGCCAGCGCGTCTTCCAGATACCTGAAAGGACTTCCGGCTGGGGTACTCGATCGTTGGTAATACCACTCGACCCAATCGGCAATCAGCCCGTTGCAAAGAACACGTTCACCGTCTTTCAATCCATTGGCGATATTTTCCGGATTGAATTGGTAAGCCTTTGGCTGCTCCTCGCCTTCCTTCCTTCCAGTGAGCGGGTCGCGCCAGTAATTGCGCGCCGGGTCCCAGACCGCAAAGCTGCCGTCCACCGCGGCATAGATGACCAGCCCCGGCTTGAATGGACGCCCCGTCGGCTTGGTCCAGGTTTGCGAAGGAAAATCGAAAGCGGCCGTCTTCGGACCCTTGTCCTTGCCCCTCGATTGCCGCGCCGCACCCTGTACCTCGTAGGCGATGGTTGGCTTGTCCCTGTTGCCCTCGACAGCCGGGAGTGCGGTTCGTCCGCCGGGCCAGGTGCCCGTCAGCGACCAGAAGCAGACATCCAGGAGAAAGGATTTTCCCAGACCGTTGTCGCCGGTGGTGAGGTTCAGGCGGTCACCGAAGCTCGCCGACAAGTCACCGACCGGGCCGATGCCATGCAGTTTCAGAGACTTCAGCATTGGACCAGCCCTTTCTCACGGAGTTGTCTGCCGATGGAGGACCACTCGTATTTGCCCGCGATGAGTTCGTCCCAATGCTTCTTGGCCTCTTTCCAGGGAACCAGTTCATGGAGCGGGGCGATGTTGAGCACGACGCCGTCATTGAGATCCGGCTCGAGATGTAGATTTGCCGCCCGCCGGAGTTTGTCCTCAAAATCGCGTAGTTCGGAGAGGAAGTCTTCTTGGCGTTCGGCGTGCTTGGCGAGTTGCTTGGACTCTTTGCCCGATGTGCCCGCAGCGACCTGCTGGTTGCGTAGTGCTTCGAGGCGAGTAACTTCCAAGCGGATTTTTGGTTCGACATATTTGACCAGCGCCTTGAAGAGCAAGTCTTTGTCGAGGCGGTGGTAATAGAGCCAGAGTGCGTAGCTCTTCTTTGAGGATTGCAGCAGCCAATAGATCGGGGCTTTACGGCGGCTCATCGAGTAGCGTTTGATGTGGTCACTCCAAAAGCCCCCGTTGCCCGCCTTGCGCAAGTAGTCTCCCAAATTCTTAATCTGAAGGCCCTCGCAGAAAGTCGCCTCCGTTCTCTCATACTCCTCTGGCCAAATTGTTTCGAGGACACGACGGATGCCAGCTAACAGATCAGACGCGTGCTCCGGGTCATCGGGAATAACGCCATCCCAGGAAACCTCAACCGGATACCGTCGATCGTCAGAGACCACCTGCTTGCCATGCAGGGCTTTGTCTGCTGCGAGAGCGAAAGGGAGGTCTCTGATATCCTCGTCTCTCCTGGCGGAGCGCCCGTCCGAACCAAGCAGCGAGCCAAGTGGAAAAGGATTGCTTGGGGAGAATGCATGTGGGAGGCTAGGAGAAAGCGACGGGTCTAATGCATATCTGACATCCCAGCGCCCGATCAGTACACCGAAGATCCAGGAAATGACGTCGCTAGCCAGCCCTCTCGGCGACAGATCAAAATTCAATTCTGAGTCGCCGTCAGACTCGTTTTCAGTGTCCGCCGAGCTATCCTCCTGCGTGGTTGAGGTTCGTAGCTTTATCTGAATAGCCTCGTTCATGTCGCACGCCAAGATGGCAAGCTCATCCTTGTCCAAACCAAAGGACATTGCAATCTGCTCCTCGAGCTCATCACCAATAAGAGTAAACCAATTCCATCCTGTTGATTCCCCATCTAACCACGACTTGACCGCGCTCGGCAATGTGAAATCGAGAAATGGCTCGCGATTGCGATAGAAGCTTCGCCGCTGACTCATTTCCTTTTCGATATGATCCTCGAGGTGACTGCTCAACCCGTGTTTCAGGGGCAAAAAAGGCATTCTCTTGAATGTATCGACCAAGTGGTTCGGCCACTCAAACTTCTCGCCGTAAAATCGCATAAAAGCCGTTGCCAAGACCGAAGCACTGACTGCGATGACATCGGATTCGTAGCCCTCATTCGGAAATGCCATATATCGACTGGCCGACGGAATACAGCCCGCCGGGACAATATAGGGTACAAGACGAAAGTGCCTGCGTGTCCAGCTGAGTCCCGGCCTAAAATATAGGTCTTCGCTTGGAATGTAACGCGACGGGGATTCGCCTTTTGATCTCCAGTGATTCTTGAGTCTCTCGCCTTGGTGTGACCATTCGATAACAAGGGTAAGTGGTGAATACCAAGGCTGGGAGCTTCCTGCTCTAATATGAAACGCCCATTGGCAATAGTCGCCTGACAATTGATTGCGAACATCCTGCGGTGTCTTGCAGTGAAATCCCGCAATTCGATCAGCAGGCACCTCCCAAAAGGCACGGATGAATTGCGTATTGTCGCCTGTGCCCAATCCTTGACGAACGACTGCGCCCTTTGGTTCCAAAGCGTTAAACTTTGAGAATTTCTGCAGTGTCTTGCGAGGCACCCAATATACTAAGGGCTGCAACGGCAAATCGCGCGCGTGGTCCGAAGAAATAGCAAACAGGCATTTGCTAGTGAGATCAGCAACAGCGGTTGCCAAACTTCCTGCCTTGTCGGAGTCTAAGAGCAAACGAAACACAAGCGTTCGGTTGGTCTGTTCCTTCGCAACGATGTAGCAACACGCTTCCACGGCAGCTGTATCAAGAACTGCTGCCCCGAGATCGACCATAAGTTTCAATGAATGATCATAGATGAGTGTGTGCCGCCAGTCCGCAAAGGACTTGAGGAAGAAGCCAACTCTGCTTGATAGTTCGCCAAGTAGACCCAGCGGCGCGAGCTGTTCTAAGCAACGATCACAAAAAGCCGCAAATAGATCATGCTTAGAATGGGGGTATTGGGCTTGCAAATATTCACTCGTGGAACGCACCGGCTCGCCAAACGGCGGATTCATCAACACCACGTCATACCGCTTCTGGGACAGCTCAACAAATGCAAACCCCCGCACCGCGTCCTCAGTGAACAGCCGCCGCTGGAGTCGCTGGCCGTCTTGGGCATTTTCTGCGTAGCGGCGGAGTTCTTCAATGACCTGGGATTCCGCCTGCTCAAAGAATTGGCGGTCGGTGATATCGGTGAGATCGAACAGCGACCCCTGCACCGGCTTCCCATCGAGTTCATCCAGTTCCGCCTGGGCAAACAACATCGGCTGGCCTCTGCGATCAATGGCACGGACCGTCTCCCGGTCCCACTGCGCGCGGGCCGCGGCCACGGCATCCCGAATTTCCTCCTCGATCTTGAGTAGTGAGCCGGCCTCCCCGGCGAGTTTCATCTTATCGAAGACGACTTCAACGAACTGACCCAGAACACGCGGCTCAAGTTGAGCCACGAACTCCTTGAGCATCGGCGCCTCACCCGGCATGGGCTCGGCACAGACGAAGTTGGAGCGGGTGATCCGGGGGCGATCCTTCTTCAGCCCCATCTCGTGATACGCACGCTGGCAGCGCAGCCAAAGCGCAAGGGCGGCGATCTGGGTCGCCCGTACATCGATGTCGATACCGTGCAAATTATGGGCGAGGATCAACCGCGGTAGATCCCTGCGGAGGTTTTCCAGCGTCGGGTAATCTCTCCTAAGCGTCGGGCCGAGATCGGAGTCGGCATAGGCCTCCTCGTAGATCGTGAGCAGCAAGTCGAAGCAGTACAGCAGGAAGTGTCCGCTCCCGCAGGCCGGATCGAGAATCTTGAGTTCCCTTGGGTCCTTCTTCGGGCGGTGCGGGATCTGGACGGGGAGGTTGAGCAATTCTTCTTGTGTTAATTGGTCTTGGTTATTGGTTATTGGTTCTTGGTTCTTTGTTATTGGTTCTTTGTTATTGGTTATTTGTTCTTGGTTAGTTGTGCTTGGTTCTTGGGGCGGCTCTTCGGGAGCTTGGGTGGGAGGCGATAGCGAGGAACCAGGAACAAATAACGAAGCACCAGGAACCAATAACGAGGAACCAGGAACAAATAACGAAGAACCAAGAACCAATAACGAATAATCATCATCCAAGAATATTTCATTCGGCCGCCGAACCATATACCGACACTGGTCCTTGAGTTTGGTGTCCCCCTTGCGCATCTCGTACCAGATGCGGCCCAAGGTGTTATCCGTCAGGAACTCGACCACATAGCGCGGCGTGAAGAACTGGTTGCGGAAGGCCAGTTCGTAAGAATTGCGGGGGGCCTGGCTCTCCTTGCGGGCCTGATCCCGCAGTTCCTTAGGGGTGAAATACTGGTAGACCCAGCCGATGGTCTCGTCCTGTGACCAAATCTCAGGCCAGGCCTCCCGCAGTTCGGTGTCCTCGGCCTTGATACCGCCGCTGTTGAGCAGCTCGAGCACGTCGTCGAGCGTCTTCTGCCGCGGATACAGGCGGTTGGCGGGGTCGTTGGGGCTGAACAAGACACCAATCTCGGTCGAGAGGGTCTCGCCGAGCCAGTCCAGGAAATGCCGATAGGCAAGGTCCTGGCGGCCGATGCTGAAAAGGCGCTCGTCGTCTTCATGCGCGGCCAGATAGAACTTCACCCCGTTGGAGTTCGCCCCCCGGCTGACTGCCTCACGGAATTTCTGCCCGCCCACGTAGACCTCGCGGGCCTCCATCATCTTGTAGGCACAGAGTCGGTTGAGATGGGTGAAGGCGATCTCACGCACCAACTGATCGAGGGCGGGGAGAGCTATTTGTTCTTGGCTATTGGTTCCTTGTTCCTTGTTACTTGTTCTTGGTAATTTGGTGCTGAGGCTGCTTTGGATGTGATTGATGTGATCAATAAGGTCGCGGCGGTAGGCTTGCTCTTCTTCGGTCAGATGCGTCATGGGCGCATGCGGATCGGCGGTGACCTGATCCTTCCGGGCGAAGATGCCGTACTTGCCCTCAAGCTCTTGCGAAATAGCCTCTTCAAGCAGCTTGCGGCATTGCGTCACGACACTGCGAAGCTTGTTTCTTAGTTCTTGGTTCATTGTTATTGGTTATTGGTTATTGGTTATTGGTTATTGGTTATTGGTTATTGGTTGTTTGTTGGCTGTTGGCTGTTCTTTGGTGATGTTGCGGGTGATGGAGTTCAGGTAGGCGTTGAGACGAGGGGCTAGCTCGTCAAGCAGTGGTTTCAGGGAAGCGATTTGTGATTTCGTCAGAAGGCCCCTGGTGAATGCCCGGCGTAGCCAGTGTTTTGTTTCGTTGAGCGAACCGCGAGCGATACGGACAAATCGCCGATTGTCCTGAAAGCTGCCGCGCCCGCTGCCCTCCGCAATATTTGCCCCGATGCTATCGACCGCCCGCACCAATTGTCTCCCAACAGTCTCCTTTGCGAAACTGTCCCATGGCAATACAACGCCCCAAATCTCATCGGAAAGACGCTCCGCCAGCCGATAGATCTCCAGCCTCTCAAACGGAACCGTCGCCAAAAGCCACCCCCAACAACAAAGCACAAATAACAAATAACAAATAACAAATAACAAATACCTATTCCAAAATAATAACCGTTTCTTCGTCAATGCACTTCTGAAGTGAGTCCCGCAGCTTCTCGATCGTAGCATCCAGTTCTTCTTGTGTGCGGATCGGCTGGTTGAAAAACTCGACGATCTTCAGGCGTCGGACCGGTCTTGGTTCAACGCTCAACGACAACTCCTGGAGCTTGAGTAGTACAGACGCCTGAAGCCCCGTTACCGCTACCAAATCGGACTCCATCTCCATCAGGCTTGCCTTGCCGAGTGATGCCCCGTTGTTGACGTTCACCCGGTCTTCGTCCGAGCCGACTCTGGCGAGCAGTGCGGCGAGCATGGTGTTGGCCATGATCTGCTTCTTGCTTCGTTCGGCGTCACTGTCGGTTGGTGTCGCAGCCAGCGGCGTCCACTCTGGACGAGCCTTGATTTCCTCAATCGCTGCTAAGTAGACCGAACGTCGTCTGTCAAAGAGTTCGAGATAAACCTGCCTGTAGGCCGTGACGATGCACGATGTCTTGGCTTCGATGTCCGCCCAGGAATCGAAGAAGTCTTCGGAGTCGAGGAGTGACTTGAGTTCTTCGACCGTCGCGCCAAGGTCGGGCGACGGGGCATGTGAGACCAGCCGCTGCCAAACCTGTTCAGTGGCAAAGCGGGCTTGCCTCAAGGCGGCGATCGCGTCCGGGTCGAGTGAGTCCCGCAGCTTTCGTACCCTGTCTCGGGTTTCCCCGAAGTCGACGCCATCCTCCGTGAGGATGCGAACGCAATCGTCTGAGGCGGACGATTGGATACCCGTCAGCGTCTGCTGGTATTCGCACAGCATGGGCAGGACCGGGAGTTCATGGGCTTCGGCCGTGGCCTTCAGTGGATAAAGCTTCTCCAGTTCCTCGGCAACCACCTTCTTGAACGCCGTGGCAATGGCCCCCTCCTCGACATCGACTTCTTCACCAATCAGTTCTTCGAGTTGCTGAACCGCCTGGGTGAGTGTCTTCAGCCCGACTGATCTCCGGGGTGAGAACAAGGACGAGCGGAAGGCCGGATTGTTGGTGAAAGGGGTGCGGGAGGCGGGGTCCTGATAGTTGTGGAAGCGATTGCCTTGGTGAGTGACTTCGATCTCACCCGCCCGGAACAGCGCGGCGAGGATCAGACGCAGCATGTCGCGTTCCCATCCATAGGGCGTGCCGCCGAACCGCTTCTCCAATGCCTTGCCCATGCGGCTGTCCTTGTTGCCGTAACCGTATTCGCTCTTGAGATAATCAAGCACTTCCTTGGCGACATCGGCATTCGCGTTGACGATACTTTTCTGGCCGTCCTTGACGACCAGTCCCAGCCCGTGATCGCCGATATAGAAGACGTTCGGCAATGCCTTGAGATCCGCTGCCTTGAGGATCTGTTCGGCCTCATCGCCCTTGAGTGGACGAGAGCCCATTTGCAGCTTTGGGTATAAGTCGGGCACGAACTGGCCGAACAGTTTCTTCAGGATTTCGCTCAATCCCTTGCCTAACGCCGAGGCATCTTTCTGTACGCCCCTGAACATGCCTGTACCACGCTCCATCGCCTCTGACATCTTGTCCCGCAGGCGCGCTTCGTAGCCATTCTTGGCGTTCTTCTCATCCTGCAGGCAGGTCGCCTCGTCCGGGCTGATTTTCTGCTGGGCACTCAGTTGGTTATATTGATCGACCATCTTGCGTGAGGCGTGCAGTTGGGCGACCAGTTGGTCGATTTCCGGTGTCAAACAGAACAACCAATAGAGATCGGCCGCATGCGACTGTTGCTGGCTTTCGGTCCGGATTTCTTCAATACGGGCAGTGAGTTCGTCGACATCCTCTATCACACACAAGGTCAGCATCAGTTCGCCTTCATCGCCAAGGCCCGCGCTATCGATGCTGATGCCGATCCGGAAGGAGCGATTCTGGTAACGGAAGGTCTTGAATTCCGGTTCGTCGAAGATCTTCGTCAGCGCGCCGCGGGTCAGTTCGTTGCGCTCGCGGGGCTTCGGTTCCAGATAGGCCCGCCGTTGCGTCTCCCAGTTCTTTTCCTGGGCCGTCTGGAGCTTCCAACCTTCCTCGGTGTTACGAATGAACTGAGCCCGGTGTAGTCGCTGGACTGCACCCTGTACTTCAACGGTGGGAGTCGCCTTGCCGACCTCATCGACGAGCATCGCGGCAAGGTTGGCCTCGGTCCGGGGTAAGTCACGAATGAATTCCAGGAGGCAGACGGTCTTGGCCACCCGTAAGGCCCAGCCGCGATCCTCGGGGTCACTGGTAAAGCGTGCAGCAATCAGGTGAATGTCGGTGCGCTTTTCGTTGGAAAGGTTTCCTTCCACTAACTCAAAGACCTTATCCAATGTCACCAAGGCCCCAATGGGCTGCTTGGCGAAGGCCGTGCGATCCGACACCAGCATCTCGTACGCCTGCTTGATGATCGTACGGTTACTGCCGCCATAATGCCGCGGGGCACCGGGTTGCAGCCGGATGCCGGACATGATCGCGATACAGAGATCGATATAGTGCGGGGGGTAAGGGTAGAAGTGAACGAAGTCATCCTCGGTGATGTCGGTGCGGCGGGTGGATCGCTCCAGCCGCAGTGCGGCGTTCAACAGCCCCTGATTCTCGCAGAAGAGTCTCCGCAGCGGCTGCTCAGCCTCGGGCTTCTTGGCCAATACGCGCTTCGTGGCAACTTCGCGGATGTCGGACGGGGCCAGGTCGACGCGATAGTGAAAGCGATCCTGAAGTTTGGCCAGATCGACCCGCTTGGAGTCGATGGCGGCGACCACTTCGTCGAGTTTCTCTTGGGATGTCACAACAATCCAGCAAGGGGCGATAATCTTGCGCGCCTTCAACAGGTTCTTGCCAACCTTCCCGAACTCTTCGATCGTGGCCCGCAAATCCTCGATCTTGTCACCGCTGCGGGCAACGTGTTGGCCGACTTCGTCGATGATAAAGACCAACGCCTTGCCTGGACGTCGGCGTCCCCAAAGTTCAAAGGTGCGCTCGACGACCTTGCTGACCGAGATGGCTGCGTCCCGGTTACGCTGGGCGTGCGACCAGGAGTCTGCGGCGGGATAGGTGGTCGGGTCGAGCTGATGCAGAATCGCGCTGGCCCGCGACACCTTCTGTGCGCCGGCGCGGACGATTGTCCAATCCTTACACAACAACGTTTCGCAGGTAGCGATGAACTCGGGCAGCCGGTGTTCAGCTTCAAGCTCAATCTCCAGTTCGGCGATATCGAAGTCCTCCGCGTATCCCAGTTCGCGCAGGAGTACGGTGTACATCAACTCGGCAATACGCTGGGTGACCTTGCGCGTATCCGCCTCCTTGGCCACTTCAAAGAGAATGACCCCGGTCGGCGTCTTGAGATTGATCAGGTCAAGCAAATCAGCAATGCGTTGGTCGCCAAGCTGATGCTTGAATAGATCAGAAAAGTGCCTCCCGAGCACCAGTCGGTTCTCCAGCACGTATCCCAGGTTCTTGGCGAACGAACTCTTGCCGGAGCCAAAGAAGCCAGAGGCCCAGATGCCAATGCTCTCATGTGGGTCGGCCGGCGCTTCGGCGATGGCCTTCAAGAGATGGTGATATTGCTCGCGAATACTGTCGGTGGCAATGTATTCCGTGATCTCGGCATAGACAGATTGCTCATCCGCCTGATCGACCTGTATGATTTCTTCGATCTTGCGGCTGAGGTCGCGTACCAGCAGTTCGCCAATGGTCGTCATGTGTCGTTATCCTTATCTCAGCCGTAGATCTTGACTCGGTAGTTGCCCAGGGCATCGCGGTCTTTCAAATCCATGAAGCGTAGCCCGGTCGTTCCCTCAATGGAACCGGGATAAAACAGGATCGTGGTTACAGCCGTTTTTCCGTGCATCTTGTCGAGCAGCATCGACATGTGGAAAATGCCCGGGGCCATCGCCGCGGCGCGCGTGAGGAAGACGATTGAAGTATCAGGATTGATTGGTGCGAGCCGTTCGGCCAGTAAGTCCCACAGCGGTATCCAGACTTTACTGGACAGGTAGGTGGTCAACTGCTGTTGTGCCTCGGTATAGCCCCGATCGTGTTCCAGCGCGATAATGGCATCCAAACCTTCGTCTGCGTCCTTCGCCTGCACCTGCTCCAACGACGCCCACAGCAGGTCCGACAGTGAGATGAAGTGAACTTGCTTGCCGATCGCCTCCAGTCGCGTTGCCAGCAATCGGATCTCCCGCCGCAGCGTCCATTCGTCTGTCGCGTCGTAGCGCATGATCGCAAACGGCAGGTCATGATAGACGTTTACCCGGGACGGAACCGACTTGAGATCACTCTCAAGATGGGCAATGCTATCTTTGAGCGAGGGCATTGGCGTACTCCGGCAGCGTGCCCGCAGGGAAGGTCAGTCGGGTGACACTGCCGGCAACGTGATATTCCAATAGTTCATGTTGATGGGCTTCAAACAGCAGGCGTTCGACGTCGTTGCGCTCCAGAAGAAAGAGTTTCCAGTCTGCAAGTTCGATCAGCTTGGCCCCAGAGGGCTGGTGCTGCTTGAGGTAAAACATGATGTAGGCAAAGGCCTCGACTGGCAGAAATAGTGGGGCAATCTTTTTGTTGATCACACCCTGAAGCACGCCGAAGTCCCGCAGCGCGGCCAGTAAGCCACGGGAGATACGCTCGATCGTGGACTCGGACCAGTGCCCCGCGGTCTTTCCTTCAGTCACCCACTTGCTCAATGAGCGCTGAAAATTCAATGGGTTGATGTCCACCAGACCCTGCGCGTACTGCGGAACCAGGATCTCAGCCACGGCGTCGTAAAGCAACTGGTCCGCACGAGCCGAGTGGAAATAGAGAATCTTGTCTAACGCCGCCGCGGAAAAAGTTCCCCGCCCGAGCGTCACGAGCGCTTTCGTCACCGCGGCTTCGATGAGGTAGCGCTGCCGAAAAATGGCCAGGATGTCTTGGACGCGGGAGCGTGAGGCTTTGCCGAAGACGTTTTCCCGCTGGACACGGTCGATGTTCTCCGCGACTGAGGCGGCAATGTCCCAATGCGCCAGGAGCGTCTTGGTGTCCCCGATCAAGGCTCCGGCCTTGATGATTCTCGACGAGTACCGAGCCGGAGTGCGGGTCTGCTTTGGCTTGCTTGCCGCCGTACGATCTTCGATGCTCGCTCCTCGTGCCGTCGTCGTCATGGGTTGGTAACTGCCTGTATTACGGGTATTGCGGCTGGTCGGCGGGCGCTCTCCCCGCACCCGAGCCGGTGGCTGGCTTGTGCAGGCGGCCCGGTGGTACGGATTTCGGCGAGCGTCGCCAAGGTGATTTGTCCCCGGCCTAGGTCTTAGGTTCGAGGTTTCCGGGACGCTCTGGCTTGCCCCATCCTGGCGGCTAGGGGATCGCGGAGACTCATCCAGGTCACGATTTTTCCCTGCGCAGTCAAGATCAAGGGCAGTCAGATCGACATCGTTCAGCCGCTTGGTTTGCGTTACGATTATCGCAAGCCGCCAACGGCGGGCTAGGCGATAGCCGTGGAAACCAGAAGCAACTGTAAGGATACGCGGCTCGTTAAGCCAGTTACAGCGCGGCGTTGTCCAGGTTGCGCATAACGGCAGGGTTGCTCGGGAGCGCTTTGGGGGCGACGCGGCGTTGCCGGCTAGGGGGCACGGCCGTGCGGTCGCTGGGGACCCGCGGTGTCTGCGCCCTACGCTCGATGGCGAGCCGGCAATCCCTGTCGCTGGCGATCGGCACGTCTGACCCCCCCGTGTGAGCGTCAGGGGGCTTGATCCGACGGGCGAGGTCGCTTGGTTCCTGGCGGAGGTACTGGCCAAAACCGAGCATCACCTAAGCGCCAACGGCCCGGCCATGCTGGACGAGGTCTGCATCCTTTGCCGTCGCGTTCGTCTCCTTCTCTAAACTGATCACCGACCGCGCCCAAGCCCATCGCCATGAACCCAGCAACCGTCACCACTGCCGACACCCATGCCTTGCGCCCCTGGCTCTGGGGCCTGCCCCTGGCCGCTGCCCTGTGGGTAGCCATCTATTGGCATCTCTCCGGTTCCTCACCCCCTCCCATGAAAGTCGGGCTATTATGCTTAGGGGGCCGAGCCAAGGCCGCGAAGTTATAGGCATCTACGGGGTGGTGCTTGACTGAGCGCTGGAGGCCCGGTCAGCGCCGTACCCTTATCGTGTCTCTGCGAGACCGCGAGGTTTGTTCCCGTCGCCGGCCCCGCCCGACTTTCATGGCAACCTACGGGCCGCGACAACCTTCGACACCGCGGCACTCTGCGACGCCTCGTCGCGGCTGAAGCCGCTCCCACAGCGTCGCGGCGCGGCTTTGACGGTGTTGACCGGGACGCGGCCCGGCGGCATCGTGACCACATTGCCCCCCGCCGAGACCGACCATGAACACCCGCAAGCTGCCGATCGGCATCCAGACCTTCGCCAAGATCCGCGAGGACGACTGTTACTACGTTGACAAAACCGGCTTTATCCGGCAACTGATCGCCGAGGGCAGCCAGTATTTCCTCTCCCGCCCGCGGCGCTTCGGCAAGTCCCTGTTGCTCGACACCATCGCCGAGGTCTTCGCCGGCAACGAGCCGCTGTTTCGGGGGCTCGCGATCCATCCGCACTGGGACTGGTCGGTGCGTTTTCCGGTCATCCGCATCAGCTTCGGCGGCGGTGTCCTACGTGACCGCCAGGAACTCGATGAGCGCATCGGCGAGCTGCTGGAGGACAATGCCCGGCGGCTGGGCGTCAGGGTCGCCGCGCCCACCCGGCCCGGACAGCTCGCCCGGCTGATCGTCGAGGCCGAGGCCCTGACCGGCCAACGGGCGGTGGTCCTGATCGATGAATACGACAAGCCGATCCTGGACAATCTCACCCGCCCGGAGGCGGCCCGGGAGATGCGCGACGGGCTGCGCAATCTTTATTCGGTGCTCAAGGACAACGACGCCCATCTGCGTTTTGTCTTCCTGACCGGGGTCAGTAAGTTCAGTAAGGTCAGCATCTTCTCCGGGCTCAACAACCTCAATGACATCACCGTCGAGGCGCGCTACTCGGCCCTGTGCGGCTACACGCAGGCCGATGTGGATCAGGTCTTCGCGCCGGAACTGCCGGGGCTCGACCGCGCCGAGGTGCGCCGCTGGTACAACGGCTACAACTGGACCGGCGAAGCGGTCTACAACCCCTTCGACCTGCTGTTGCTCTTTGCGAAGCGCGAATTCCGCGCCTTTTGGTTCGAGACCGGCACCCCGACCTTCCTGGTCGAGTTGCTCACCGCGCGCGGCTTCTTCACCCCGGACCTGGCCCGGCTGCACAGCTCCGAGGCCCTGCTGTCGGCCTTCGACGTGGAG
>NZ_CAIKKU010000383.1 GCF_903828115.1 uncultured Thiodictyon sp.
ATTATCGTAGCGCCCGGGATTCTTTTGCACCCCAAAGTGCATCGCTTCTCCGATTACGATTACGATTACGATTACGACAACGACAACGACAACGACTGTGTTTAACTTGTTCGTGACTCGTTACTCGGCGCCGCCCGTCTCGTCCGGCGTCGATGGCTGATACCAGCCGGCCTCCCGGTCGCTAAGTTCCCCGGCCTGGATGCGCCGCTCCAGGGCCTTGCGGTCGAGCATCCGGTAACCGCTGCCGGGCTGGGCGGCGGCGCGCAGCGCGTCCTCCAGGCCGAGGGCGATCAGCACCAGGCTGAGCGCAATGAGGCCGAGGAAGCGTGCCTCACGGGCGTGCCAATGTCGCGTCGACAGGTTCATGGTATACGGAACGGTTTTGAGTTTTCGGCTTTTGGTTTTTCGTTGGGACCTGTCAAACAGCACGTTACGAAACACGAGAGCCGAAAAACCAAGTACGATGAGTATCAGACAGCTTGGACGCCTGGAGTTCCCGGATTCAGTCATAGCAGCAAGCACCTCCGGCGATTGGATGCACCCGGCAGCACCGCCCAGACCGCGCCGGGCCACGCTAAGCGGCGGCGCGGCAGAAGGCCGTTATACCTCCAGCGTTCCCCTCCCTGCCGCCCCATGGGATGGCTTGGCGACTGTCCCTGCTACGCTCTCGCCCTCGCGCTCGCCCTCATGCCCGGTCGGGTCGGCGGGCGGGGGGTTGCTGGTCCCGTCTGCCGCCTTCGCGTCCGCAGCGCGCTCCCCGAGCCGCGCGCGGGCTTGTTGGACCCATTGCGCCGCGCCTTCGTTCATCCCGCTATTGTAGCGCTCGCGCAGCCAGTCGTAGAGCAGGTCCGGCACCGGCTGGGTACTCCCGCGATGCGTGAAGATGGCGTCCTGGAACTCGCGCGCGTCGGCCGCGCAGCGCTCTTGCGCCTGCCCGTCGAGCGCGGCGTCCCAGAATTGCTTTGAGCACCGCTTGAGCTCATCCACGCGCTCAGCGGCGCGGATTTGTTCCCGATACTCCCGCCGCCCCAAGTCCAGTAAGGGTATCAAGGGCACGATACCCTGTATGAGCAGCTGCGCCATCGTCAGACCCAACGCCCAACCAAGCAGCACCATCACGGCCAGCAGCCCGATCAGCACGACCAGCAGCCACATCGCGTAGGCTCGACGCAACCGCCCGTCCCACCAACAATTTTGGCGTTGGCATACCAGCCGGGCGAGGTGCAGTGGGAGCTGGCCGACGGCGGGCGCGTACCAGTCCGTAAGTCCGGCGCGATCGCCGCCCCGCGTCCAATAGGCGCGCGCGGCGTCGGCGACCGATTCCGCGTCCGGCATGTCGGCGATACGGGTGGACCGCCAGGGAAGTTCAAGGACGTCACAGTCGAACGCCTCCTGGATGCTGGCCGCGAGTTCACGCAGACGCTCCTGTTTCGGCTCGAAGTAGACATGACTCGCGATGAGCACGCCGATTACCCAAACGACGCCGAGGACCGCCAGGTCACCGATAAACATGGTCGCAAGACCAACGGCGAGCGTCAGCGGGCCGGCAATCAGGAACTGCCAGTTCATCAGCACCTTCGCCTGGGCGTAGAGCGCTCGCTGTGCGGCCAGGCGCTGAATCTGGGGATTTTCATTCTGGAGAGAAGGGATCGCGTTCATATCGGACTCCGGAGCCTCATGGTAAATGACGGGAGGGCCTTGATCATAAATCCGCCCAGCCCACCCCCTCGTGACACCGCTCTAAGAGACTGGGCAAGTATTCGAGCCTTAGCATAATACTTTCACAGTCTCTCTAGTATCCCGTTTCAGCTATTCTTGCGCATGACCAAGCCCCGAAGGGGCGTGATATACCAGCCCAGGGCAACGCCCTGGGATAGCGTTGTTTATTCGGCCTAGCCCTGAAAGGGCGGGACATAAGGAAACGCTGATTGAACCTGGGTTGGTGCTCCAAAGTTCGGATTTTCTTAGCATCAGATCGGGTCCGGGCGATTTAATCAGCGTTTCCATAAGGAGC
>NZ_CAIKKU010000384.1 GCF_903828115.1 uncultured Thiodictyon sp.
CCGTAGGGTCCGCTGTGCGGACCGGCGGCCTAGGGCATATTCACGGCCCGCAGTGCCCCGCGGATGATCTCCTCTGAGGTCTTGGCGCCGTCGTCGGCGGCGCGGGCCATGCGGTTGGCGTCGGCCGGTTTGTAGCCCAGGGCGATGAGTGCGCTGACGGCGTCGGGCAGGGCGCCGGGGGGGCTGCCGGGTACGCCGGGGGCCGCGCCGGACCCGGCGGTGCCGAGGGTGGTCGCGGTGGCGAAGCCGGCGCCGATGCCCTCCAGACGGTCGCGCAACTCCACCACCAGGCGCTGGGCGGTCTTGGTGCCGATGCCGGGGACCCGCGTCAGGGCGCTGATGTCCTCCTGTTCCACGCAGGCGATGAAGCGCGCGGTGTCCATGCCGGAGAGGATGGCCAGTCCAATCCGCGCGCCGATCCCGCTGACCTTCAGCAGGGCGCGGAAGAGGTCGCGGTCGCGCTCGCGGGCGAAGCCGTAGAGGTTGTGGGCGTCCTCCCTGACCGTCAGGTGGGTGATCAGGGTGACGGTGTTGCCCACCGGGGGCAGTTCGTAGAAGGTGGACATGGGCGCCTCCAACTCGTAGCCGACGCCGTTCACGTCCAGGAGCAGGTGCGGCGGCTGCTTGCGGAGGATCTGCCCCCTCAGTCGACCGATCATCCTACAATCCACAGATGAACACAGATGAACACAGATTTTCTTTTGATTGTCATGCGCCTATCGCTATCTTCGCAATTACCGGCAAGGTGAGTTCCCGGCCAAGCGTAAGCCAATGAGTAATCTGTGATAATCTGTGTTCATCTGTGGATAACGACTCTTTTGAGGATTACGGCCGCCAGTCCCGCCAGGAGGCGGCGGCTCTCTTACGTGCTGGGATGCCCATGGAATGGGCGTGACACAGCGCAATGGCCAGGGCGTCGGCCTCGTCCTCGCCCGGTTCGTCGGGCAGCGCCAGCAGGACGCGCACCATGTGCTGGACCTGTGCCTTTTCCGCCGCGCCGGTACCGACCACGGCGAGCTTGACGGTCTTGGGGCTGTATTCGTGCACCGTCACACCGCCCTTGAGCCCGGCGCACAGGACGGCCCCGCGCGCCTGGCCGATCTTGAGTGCCGCCGTGGGGTCGCGGGCGAAGATCAGTTGCTCCACCGCCATCTCGTGGGGTCGATACTCGGCCACCAGTTCCGCCACCCGGTCGAAGATTAGCCCCAGGCGCGCCGGCCAGGGCTGATCGCCGACCCGGATAGCGCCGCTCACCACCCGCAGGCTGCGGTGCCCGTCGGTGTCGATGACGGCGAAGCCGGTGGTGCGGGAGCCGGGGTCGATGCCGAGGATGCGGTGCCTTAAAATCATAGTACGTTAGTACGTTGGGAAAGTACGTTAGTACGTTAGTACGTTGGGAAAGTACGTTAGTACGTTAGTACGTTAGTACGTTTGGCGCCGCGTCCAGCGCGGAGCCCCCGTACTAACGTACTCACGTACTAACGTACTTCTTCTAGCCATCGATGGTTGCCATGATCTCGTCGGAGATATCGGCATTGTGATAGACGGCCTGGACGTCGTCGCAGTCCTCCAGGACCTCCACCATCTTGAGTAGGCGCTCGGCGGTGTCCCGGTCCAGTTCCGCGCTGGTGGAGCAGTTGAAGGTCACCTCGCCGACGTCGGTGTCGAGCCCGGCCACCGTGAGTGAGTCCTTCACCACGGTGAACTCGTCGGGGTCGGTGATGACGTCGATGGAGCCGTCCTCGTTGACGATGACGTCCAGGGCGCCGGCGTCCACGGCGGCCTCCATCACCCGATCCTCATCGGTGCCGGGCTGGAAGCTGATGACCCCCTGCTTGGTGAACAGATAGCCGACCGAGCCGTCCGTGCCCAGGTTGCCGCCGTGCTTGGTGAAGGCGTGGCGCACCTCACCGGCGGTGCGGTTGCGGTTGTCGGTCATGCAGTCGACCATCACCGCCACCCCGCCCGGGCCATAGCCCTCGTAGCGGATCTCCTCGTAGTCCTCGCCCTCAGTGCTGCCGCTGCCGCGCTTCACTGCGCGCTCCACGGTGTCGCGCGGCATGTTGGCCCCGAAGGCCTTGTCGATGGCAAGGCGCAGGCGCGGGTTGCAGCCGGGGTCTCCCCCGCCGGTGCGCGAGGCCACCGTGACCTCGCGGATCAGCTTGGTCCAAACCTTGCCGCGGGTCTTGTCCTGGGCGGTCTTGCGGTGCTTGATGTTGGCCCATTTGCTGTGCCCGGCCATCGTTGAACTCTCCTGACGGTGATGTGCCCGGACGCGACCGGGCGGTCTTGCTGCGGCGGCGGCGCATCGTCCCGCGGGCGCGGGGATGTCTCAAGCCGGCCACGGCTGGAAAAGCCGCTTATTCTAACACCCAGTCACGGAACCAGCCCAAGGTTGGTGGTGCACCTTGCAGGGGCCGTCAAAGTCCTCGGGCGGCGGCCTGGGGACGCCGCTGACCGCGGGCGATGTGCGCCCCCGGCAAGGGGAGTGGGCGGAAAGGCCGCCGGACTGATTTCGATCCCGTCAATGAAGTCGAATTCGAGGAACCACGGCCGCTCCAGGTGAAGTCAGTCAGGTTTGCGGCCTTGTGCCTTTTGGGGCGATGATTAGCAGCGAGGCGGCACCTCGGCCAGCGTGCGCGTGACACCGGTGCGTACTGTCGGGCGTGTCGTCGGCCCGCGGTGCCGCGAGCACCAGTCGTCACCACAATGATCCAGTCCGTCTGCGGCCCGCGGGATCGCTCCCGCCGGGACTCGACCCTGCCCAGGGTGAGCGTCGTACAACCCTCAGCTTTAACAGTGGCTCCAGCGAAGGCCCGGACCGAGTGGAGACAACAGTGATGAAGATCGAGTTTCTCCCCTCAGCGACGCCCTGGTCGACGTTCGCCCCCTACGCCCTTGCGGCCATTTTCTGCTTGCTGGTGTCGGCACTCGCCGTCTCACCTCGGCACCGTCACTGGCCTTCACCCTGGCGTTGGGTCTGGTTTCGGTATCTGGCTTGGTGGGTGGGCCGCCGCGGTGGTTCGGCATGGCGCTGGCTGACGACCGGTTGGCGGGTACTGATCGCTCCGCTGGCCGCCGTGATCGGGGCCATCTGGCTGCGCGACCACGTTCTCGACATCCGCCGCTCCGCATCGGATATCCTGAGTATTTCGTTCGTCCTGAAAGTGGCGGCCGTGACGGCGCTGCTTACTCTGGGGTGGTGGCTCTACCGGGCGCGTCGGCGAATGGTCATTCTGCCGTTCGCCGATCATACCGGGGACGCCGCGCTGGCGGCCGGCGTCGCGGGCCTGCCCTCCCGCTTGTTGAACGAGTGGGCCCGTTTGAGATCCCTGTATCAGTTCACCGACGAGGCGCGACCCGAACAAAAGAGCGATGCACCGATTGACGTCACGGTCGGGGTCGAAGACCTCGGGGAGGTCTTACAAGGGGCGGTTAGCGCGGACTCGAAGATCGGTCTTGGTCCGCTGCAAGTGCCTGTTGGAGCGCTGCTTTCGGTTGGTGGGCGAGCCGCAGAAGGACCGCGGCTCACCGGCAGCGTGTATAAAGACGGCGACCGGCTCGTCGTGGTTGCCCTGGTTCGCGGCGGCGGGCGGCACGAAAGCTGGCGGGTAGAGCAAGGCTGCGAGACCCTGCAGAAGCTGATAGAGCAACTGGCCTATCGTATTTTTACGGACCTCTCCAAGGCCGGGTCCGAACAATGGCAAGCAGTCTACCATTATACGCAGGGCCTCCGTGCCTATCGTGAGGCGAAGTGGACCGAACGCAATAAGATCCTAAAATATGTCGCGGCGGAGAAGGCCTTTATCCATGCGCTTGAAGAGGATAACAGGTTTGCCCGCTGTCACTACAACCTCGCAATTGTCTATCGGGCATTGGGGCGCAAGGAATCTGCGGAGTTTGCATTTTGCAAGGCCGTTGAGACCAATCCCGACTTATACGACGCCTACTACGCCCTGGCGCTGAATTATTTCAATACCGAAAGATACGAGGAGGCCATCCGTCTCTGTGGGAAAGCGATTCAACTGCGACCATCGCAAGCGGAGGGGTGGGATCTCAGGGGCTTTGCGCGGCGCAAACTTGCCGAGCAGCATGTGCCGCGAATGGCGAATATGCCTGTCGAGAGTATTAACGATGGTGAAACCGCTATGGCGCTTGTCGAAGATATTCGCACGGAGAGTATTAAAGCCCGCGAAACCGCTATGGCGCTTGTCAAGGCTATTCGCACGGAGAGTATTCAAGACCGCGAAACCGCGACGGCGCTTGCCTGGCATGCGCTATGCCGTTCGGCGCTGAGGGGGGAAGCCGACCCCAAACTGAGAGAATCCGCGATTACCTGCACGCGCAGCCTTGCCGTGGGTCATGCGATCGTCGGGAGCTATCCGCGCAGCCGGGTGATTTTTTGCCAGGCGATTCATCTCGCCCCCACACTCGCGGAACTGCGCTTTGAGCTGGGCAAGGTCCTTTTTGAGGCAGAGGATTGGCAAGGTGCCCAGCGCTCACTGGAAGCGGCGAACGAAGATGCGCTGAATTCCAACGACCGAGCCATCTACTGGGCTTACATCGCTGAAGCCTGCGTCCGTTTCCCCGACCAGTCGCACGGCGCGAGCGGGACTGTGGCAGCCGCGCAGCGCCGCTTCATCGACACGACCCTCATCGCCGACAAGCCGGAAAACGTAGGGCGCGGAGTCAAGAATTTGGAGTCCGTACGCAACGATTACGAGCAGGCGAAAAGCGTTCTCGACCGCCTAAAACCGCGCAAGCAGGAGAGTGGACCCGACCATATCACCCGTCTCGAGGGTGAGTTGCGGAACCACCAGCACCGGGATTGGGCCGTGGCGGCCATTGCCGTCAAACTGGCCGAACTGTGTCTTGAACTCGGCCCGTCCGATTCCGGCGCAGCAAGCAAAGCAACGGGGTATCTGCTGCAGGCGTTTCCGGGACTTGAACAAGGACCCGCGGCGATTGATTGGAAAAGTGGGGGGCTCGGCCTGATCCGGGAAAACGGGGTTTATGGCCTGCTGGCAGGGTGCGAAATGGTTCAAGATCGGCCCGACATGGCTAAGGCTCTGGCTAACGCCGAGCGGGCCGTGATGCTGAACCCGCTGCGGGCCTGGGAGCGATCGATTCTGGGTTCTGTTTATCTCTTGCTCAATGACCATGAGCAAGCCCTGGCGGAATGGAGCACGGGTCTGAACCTCGACCCAAAAAACCGGGAAATCCTGGGTAAAATGGCCGATACTTATGCCCGCCGCGGATCGTCGCTCCTTTCCCCCGCCGCCCGTCGCCAGGACTTCCAACAGGTGGTCAACTTACTCAGGCTCACGCAGGAAATCATGGAAAATGACTGGCAGCCCGCCAAGGACCTGGAGGATCAGGGGATGGTACACTATCTGCTCGCGTGGTCTCATCGTGAGCTGTTGGACTATGACGCGTCCATTTCTCACTTCAAGATCGCTCTGGCCATGCGTTACAAGCCACTCGAGTCGACGGTGGAACTGTGTTGGACCAGCGTTTGCGCCAAGGCCTACAATGAGGCTGAAGCCGCCTTTCGCGAGGCCGTGACGAGAGTCATGGCACGGCGTCGCCAAAAAAGATCGGGAGCGCTGGCGGCGGATTTCCCGGAGGAAGATACCAACGCGCTACTCACGCAGGGCTATCTTCAGTCGGCCTTTGCGTTCGCCGAAAGGGGGGGCAACCTTGAGTGGGCCGCGCGTCGGCTTCGTTTCGCCAAGCGGCGCACCGCACATATCGTTCCGGCACGACGCACGACTTTCCAGGCCGCCTATCACGATTGTCAGGGTTGGGTGCTCTTCCACCAGGAAAAATGGGACCAAGCCATTGCGGAGTTGGAGCGCGCGACGGCGTTGGTCGCAGAGTCAGGAACCTATTATCGTCTGGCGTACGCCTATCTGAGAAAGGGGGAGAGCGATGCCTCTGAGCGAGCGCGCTGGCTGGAGCGGGCGCGCCGCGCCGGTATTCATGCACGCGAGGCTGATTTGAATGGGCAATACCGTCAGGAGATTGACGATCTCCTGAAGCGATTGGACCAGAGTGAAGCCCGGTGCAAACCGGCGTCGGCCGCCGCCGCCCAGTTGGCGATCACTTTCAAGGATCCACTCAGTGTTACGTCCTGGCCGGGGTCCGCGGTCAGTTCGGCAGGCCTTTCACCCGGGACCTAAGCGGTCACATTGCCGACCAGCATGTCGCACATTTCCTGGCGATCACGGTTCAGCAGCCGACGCCGCTCGGTTGCAGAGCATTAGCGCGTGGTCCAACAGTGCGCTGTGCGCGACGCCCGCGGCGGCAGGGGTCTGCGTCCTGCCGCACCGGCTCGGGGTCGGTCGGCAGAGATCAATTGCGGTTTGGTCGCATTGCCAAACCGTTCCGTCCGGGGATCTCAAGTCCCCATCCGCTACCGAGGCAAGTGATGCATATCCGAGTCGGCTACGAACTGGTCTACGACTGCCCCCAACCGACGCCGATGATACTGACGCTGCACGTGCATTATTCGCGCGTCTCCGATCTCGTCGTCCCCGACCACCTGGTCACCAACCCCTCGGTCCCCTTCACGGCCTATCGTGACGGCTTCGGCAACTGGTGCAGCCGGATTGTGGCGCCCAAGGGCCAGTTCCGGCTCTCGACCGATGCGGTCGTGAACGACACGGGGGCGCCCGATGTCATAGTCCCCACGGCCATTCAGCACGCGGTGCAGGACCTGCCGGAGGAGACCCTGGTGTTCCTGCTGGGCAGCCGCTATTGCGAGACCGACCGGTTGTCCCAGACCGCCTGGGACCTGTTCGGCAAGGGGCCGACCGGCTGGGGGCGGGTGCAGGCGATCTGCGACTTCGTGCATCACCATATCACCTTCGGCTACGAGCACGCCCGTGCCACCCGCACCGCCTGGGAGGTCTTCGCCGAGCGCAAGGGCGTCTGCCGCGATTATGCCCACCTGGCCGTCGCCTTCTGCCGCTGTATGAATATCCCGGCGCGCTACTGCACCGGCTATCTGGGCGATATCGGCGTGCCGCCGGCCGCGAGTCCGATGGATTTCTCCGCCTGGTTCGATGTCTTCCTCGGCGGTCAATGGCATACCTTCGACGCCCGCAACAATGTCCCGCGCATCGGCCGGGTGCTGATCGCGCGCGGCCGGGATGCCGCCGATGTGGCGTTGAGCAGCACCTTCGGACCCAATACGCTGACCGGGTTCAGGGTTTGGACGGATGAGGTGGATGGCTGAGCGTTTACCGTCAAAGTCCGGAGCCGGACGGGGCATTCGCCCCGTCCCGCCGGGGGCAAGTATAACTGCCTATAGCGGCGTTTTCGTTGTCGTTGTCGTTGTCGTTGTCGTAA
>NZ_CAIKKU010000385.1 GCF_903828115.1 uncultured Thiodictyon sp.
CCGTAGGGTCCGCTGTGCGGACCGATCGCCGCCGGCCGCAATCATGCAAGGCGGGACGGCCGGACACCAACCCGGCGCGATTGCGGGTCCAAATACCAGGCATCAGCCTTATGCCCCCGCCGCCGGTGCGAAGCGCACGTCCTCATAGATCGCGTCCAGAGTGCAATCGAACTCCAGGGTCGCGAGGTTAAGCCGCCCGTCGTCGGGTACCGGGTGCAGCATCCAGCCGTCCGGATGGCGCCGGAAGACCTCCACGCAGCGCGTCCGCGAGTCGATCAGCACGTATTCCTCAAGGGTCGGCAGTTGCCGGTAACTGGCGAACTTGGCGCCGCGGTCATAAGCCTCGGTGGACTCGGAGAGGACCTCGACGACGACCCGGGCGCGCGCTTTGACGGTCGGCTCGGCCGCGTCCGCCGCCTCGCAGGTGACGAACACGTCCGGATAGAAAAAGGCCTGCACCCGCTCGACGCGCAGCTTCATGTCGGCGATGTAGACCCGACAGGGGCCGCCGCGGACATGGGCGCGCAGCAGCGCGAAGATGTTGCCCGCGATGGTGACGTGCTCCTCGCTCGCCCCGGCCATCGCGAAGACCTCGCCGCCGACATATTCGTGTTTGATCGGCGAGAGCGCCTCGCCGGCCAGATAGTCATCGACCGTGATGAAGGGGACTTCGGCGAGATTTGACATCTTAGACTCCGCAATAGGGGTCGAACGGCATATTGAGTCAGGTCGACCGCGACGGGGCCGCGTCCTCTGCGTCCGCCGTCGGGACGAAGCGCACGTCCTCGTAGATCGCGTCCAGGGTGCAGTCGAACTCCAGCGTCGCGAGATCGAGCCGCCCGTCGTCGGGTACGGGGTGCAGCATCCAGCCGTCCGGATGGCGCCGGAAGACCTCCACCGAGCGGCTTCGCGAGTCGATCAGCACATATTCCTCCAGAGTCGGCAGTTGCCGGTAGCCGGCGAACTTGGCGCCCCGATCATAGGCCTCGGTGGACTCCGAGAGGACCTCGACGACGACCCGGGCGCGCCGCTTGACGGTCGCCTCGGCCGCGTCCGCCGCCTCGCAGGTGACGAACACGTCCGGATAGAAAAAGGCCTGCACCTGCTCGACGCGCAGCTTCATGTCGGCGATGTAGACCCGACAGGGGCCGCCGCGGACATGGGCGCGGAACATTGAGGCGACATTGAGCGCGATGGTGACGTGCTCCTCGCTCGCCCCGGCCATCGCGAAGACCTCGCCCGCCACATACTCGTGCTTGATCGGCGAGAGCGCCTCGCCGGCCAGATAGTCGTCGGGCGTGATGAAGGGAACCGCGGCGAGATTGGACATCTTGGCATTCCGAGTGGATGGACCGCGCTCAGATTACCGCATTGCGCGAGGGTGCTGCCACCGGTCCGCGGATTGCCCGTGCGCCTTCAGCGCCCCGTCCGGCTGAAGCCTCGACCTCCAGTTCGGGATCAGAACCCGCCGCCGGTGCGGAAGCCCCCTCCCCCGCCGCCACCACCGCTGCTGCCTGCGCCGCCTCCCCCGCCGCCCCCGCCGCCCCAACCGCCGCGCCCGCCCCCGCCCATCCGCCCGACGATGTCGCCCAGGTCACGCAGGTCGGCACCGCCGCCGCCCCAGACGGTGCCGCGGCCGAAGCCGCCGGAGCCGAAACCGGGGTCGGCCTGCTCCGGGCGATAGCGCTGCTGCTCCTGGAGCACGCGCCAGAGCTGCCGACGGTCGAGGATGCCGTTGACGAACTGACCCAGCATCATGGCGATCATGGCCTCGTCGCCGAAGCTGGAGCCGGCGCGGTCATAGCGGTTGGTCTTGAAGTCCGCGCGCAGGGCCTCGGCCTCGCCCAGGCGCTGCTGCTGCGCCGCGAGCGTCTCGCGCAGGCCCTGGATGGAGGCCGCAAGGCGGCGGCCTTCGTCGTCGCGCTGCATCAGGCGGGCAACGATCAGGTCGTCGTCCGGGGTGGGCGAGGCCAGGGCCGCCCGGCGCAGTTCCATCAGGTCATCGCGCTGGAGTTCGCCGGTCAGGAGTGCGACCGCGGCCTTGGTGTGCTCGTCCTCGCCGACCGCGTAGAGCGCCTTGCGGACCTGAAGCGCCTGGCGCTGCGACGCGGCCTGGACGATACGCTGATCGATGGCGTCGAGCTTGGCCTGTTCCGCGGCCAGGCGCTCCGCGGGCGTCGCGAGGCCATCCGCCGCCCAGGCGGCCTCGTCCAGGGATTTCAGCACCGCGAATTCGCTCTCGGCCTGGGCCTTGAGCCCGTCCGCATGTTCGCGCAGGCGCTCGGGGATCTCGCTCAAGCGGTCATAGTTGGCGCGCGCCTCGGCGAAGCCGATGAGCCGCGCGACCTTGCCGTCCAACCACCGCGTGAGCCCCCAGGCGCGATACCCGGGCTGGCCGAATTTGCGCTCCCACAGGTACATGAAGAGTGGGTCGGCGCGGTAAGAGGCCCCCTTCTGCTCCAGCTCCGCGGCGCTGCGGGTCGCCTTCTCGGCGGACTGCCCGGCCCGGCGCTCGGTCTCGCGGGCGCGCTCGCGCTGGGCCTGATAGGCGGGGTCGCCCTCCAGGCGCGCCTGGGTCCGGACCTCGGCCGTGTCGAGCGCCCCCGCGGCATCGTCCACCGCGGCGGCCTGGGCGGCGCGCTCCGCGACCAGGGCGCGCTCCGTGGTTGCGGCCGCCTGGAGTTGACCCTGGAGTTGGGTCAGGGCCGTCTCCCGCTGGGCCAGGAGCGCCTTTACCTGCTGCTGCGTCTCATCCAGGCGCTGGACCATAGCGGCGTCCGCGAGCAGGCCCAGGCGGACCTGAGCCAACGCCTGGTAGTCCGCGGTCTGGGCCTGGTGCTGCTCGGCCAGTTGCCGATTGACCGCCTCGATCTGCGCCTCGACCGTGGCCGTCTGGGCCTGCGCCTGTGTCACCGCCTGGTCGATGGTGGCCAGGGTTTGTCTGCCGGAAACCATATCTATCTCCCTGGGATTAGGAACGGTTCACTAATAAGTAGGACAAGTCCGTCAGAGAGTGCCTCGTCGTTGTCGTTGTCGTTGTCGTTGTCGTAATCGAGGTTATCGGAGTGCCCCGGATTCTTTCGCACCCGAATTGCATCGCTTCTCCGCATACGAATACGAATACGATTACGATTACGATTACGATTACGATTACGACAACGACAACGACAACGACAACGACAACGCCGGAGCTACTGACCACCTACCACTTCGTTATCGCCCCGCCGGTAGTCTTCATCTCATACCGTGGCACCAACTCGCCGCGGGGTTTGTAGCCGAAGCGGTCCTGCTCGATGATGCCGTCGTCCTGCTTGTCGCGCTTGACCGCCTCAAAGGTGCGTTGGTCCACCCGCAGGGCCCAGAGGTCGACGGCCTCGGTCGTGCGGGTCTCCTCGTTGGCGATCGGCACCTTGAGCACCCGCCCGGACGGGTCCACCGCCTCGACCACGACATAGTAGTTGCGCGCCCCGGTGTTGATATCGGGGATGCGAAAGACCCCGGACTGCACCCCCTGACGGTTGACGATGCGCACCAGGTACTCCTGCCCCAGGGTGACGCGCGCTGCCTCAAGCTCCGCGAGCGCCGCCTTGGCCCGCGCCTGGTCCCCGTTGCGCAGCGCGGCCTCACCGGCGTTGAAATAACGCTCGATCGTCTCGCGCGCCTGGTCCGTCTTGGCGAACCCAAGCGCCTCCGTGTGGGCGCGCGCCAGGTCCTTCGGGATCGCCGCGGCGGGGGCCGCGATGAAGACATAGTGCAGCCCGAACAATAGCACGCCAACCAAGGCGAGCCCGCCCAGCCACTTGCCCGCGGCACCGCGCCGCACATAGACCCGCGCCAGCCGGGTGCCGAGGGTATGCGGCGGCGGCTGGTAGGTAAAGCGCCCCTCCTTGAGCGCCGCCACGGCCTGCTCGATCACGCGGTCCGGGACCTCCAGGCCCTGGTCGGCGTAGATCTTGCGCAGCCGCTCCTTCAGGTCCTCCTCCCGGCCCTGGTCGTCGAGCTCGTTGTTGGCGATACGCTCACGCCGTCGCAGCGTATCCACCACGTCCATGGCGAGCATCACGTCATCGAGCGGCGGCTTGGTCCCGGCCGCCCCCCCGGTCTGAATGGCCGCCGTGTCGCTCATGACTTAAGCGCCACCTCGAGGCCCTTGCCCTCCTGGGCCAGGCGCGCGAGCTTGCGCTTGCCGTCCTCCACCGCGTCGCGGATCTCGTTGGCGTTGCGGGTGCTTTCCTTGCGCATCTCCTCGATGATCTCAAAGGACTTGCTCTGCCAGGAGACCACGGAATCCACCAGCTTCTTGACCGAATCGGCGCGGATGGTCGGACCATAGCCGGCGCGCACCGCCGCCTCCTGGACCTTGCCGCCCATGTCCGCCAGGACCTCCAGCGACTTGCTGACCCCGTCCTTCATGGCCTCGACCGTCTGGGTCGCCTCGTGCAGGCCGAACATGCCGGTGAAGGAGGCCGTGAGCGCGGTCAGGACCACCTCGTTGGTGCTGAAGAAGCTGACCGCCTGCGAATAGACCCGCTCCTTGGCGTTGGTGGTCTGGACCAGGCGCGCCATCACGACCTCGGAGGTGTTGTAGGAGACCGTCAGGTTGTCCGACAGGTCCTTCGCGATCTGATAGCGCTTCTCCTCCAGTTGCAGGGCGCGCACCTGTTCGTCCCGGGCCAGTTCCAGGCGGGCCCGCTCCGCCGGCTCCTGCGGGACCCCTTGGGAACCGGCCGCCTCCAGCACCTTCATCGCCTCCTGGACCGCGACCTTGCACGCGTCCAGCCGCACCTGCGCGGTCTTGAGCACCTCCAGCCCCAGGACCTCGGACTGCTTGAGCGCACCGCGGAAGTCCTGATAGGCCTCCAGGATCCGCTGCTCGCGCCCGATCTGGTCGGCGGTCGCGGCGGTGACCTCCTGATAGGTGCCCTTGATCTTGTCGAAACGGCTGGCGATATCGCCGCGGGTGACCTTCATCCAGACATTGCCCAGGCGCTCGAAGCTGTCGAGCTTGCCGTCCGCGATCTGGTCCACCATGGTCTTGGCATCGTCACGGATGCTGTTGAAGGCATTGGTGATGTCCTCGTAGCGGCTGCCGATGCTCATGGCCGCCACCTGCTTGCGGACCACCTCGTTGAAGAGCGACGACTGGTCCAGGGTGCGGGCGATGGCGGTCACCCGCGCCTCGTCGAGGTCGGAGATCTGGTTCAGGAGCGCGATGATCGGGTCCACCCGCTTGTCGGCGTCCGTGGGCACCAGCCCCAGGTCGTGCAGGCCGTTCATGGCCTTTTCCAGGTACCTCATGGGGGTCGCCCGGGCAATGGCGGTCGCGTTGGCCGTCGCGGCGGCAGCGGCGGTGGTGGCGGTCTCGTTCGTGCTCATGGTTACTCCGGTTCGGGTCGTGTTGGGACTGGCCTGCGGGTGGCTGAGGGAGCGGCCGGGGGCGGTGCCGGGCAGGGTCGGCCCCCCGGCGGCGGAGTGTATCGCCTAACGGCCATTGCGTGGTATGCCTGGATCACGTCGGGTGCGATCAGAACTGATGTGGTGACCGAGATCCCGGGTACGCCGCCCTGGTCGTTGTCGTTGTCGTTGCTGTAGCCGTGCGGGTGGGCGTGTGAGTCGGCGTCGCGGTCTTGGTCGGGGTTCGGGTGATCGTCGGCGTCAGGGTGCGCGTGCGCGTCGGGGTCGGCGTGGCGGTCGGCCGGTTCGTCGAGTAGACGACCTCCAGCTCAGGCGTCAGGCCGCGGCCGCTGCTGAACTGCACGGCGCTGGCCGAGAGGTTCTGCCCGACGAGGGCCAGACTGTGCCGTCCCACGCTATCTATGCTCGATGCCCGATCACCGGGGATGCTGCTGGCGAGCCGGGAAAACCAGTCCTGGACGATGATGGTCACATCGAGGTCTTGCCACTGCCACAACGGGGTGTGCGCGACGTTGGCCGGCGGAATCGTCCCGGTCAGCGTCGGCCGCGTGTTCCAGGTGACTCTGGTCGCATCCCAGGCAGTGTTGCACGACGCCGCGGCGACGTTCGTCGGGTCCTGGCCGCTGGCGCCCACCCGATAGCCGCGCAGCGTGGCCTGCTGCACGAGCGTGTCTTCGGGCAGGCTGCTGAAATCGAATTCGAGCAGCGTCCAGTGCTGATAGAGAGGCGTCAGACGGCCGGATGGGGGAACCTTCCCCACCGAGAAGTTGCCGGTCGGGTGGGTTGTGGGACGTTCTTCATCCACCCAGGCGCCGGCGTACATCGGCAAAGTGACCGTCACGATGGTCGACGGCGCGGCCGCTTGTTGCGCGGCCATTTGCGCAGGATCAGCCGCTGGTTGCTGCGCGGTGGTGCTGGGTGAAAAGGCCAGTGACAGCACTACGAAAGCTGTGAAGGCCGGCAGCAGGAAGACCAGCAGACTGCGGGCATGACGTGCGGGCGGGGATGCAAGGGCGGAACGAGTTGGTTCGGACATAACGATCTCCTTTGCGATGTGTGATCAAAGACGGCTCGATAGGAGGAAGAACGCCTGCAATGAAATAGCACAACAATTCCGAGAAGGAATGGCTATTCTACGTGAAGACGCAGTGTGAAGTATAGCACGAGAGTGATTATCCGCAAATTAGCGAGGCGGGCGAACTTGCCGTTAAGGTCATCAGCGGCCTGAAGCCTTCAGTCGCCCATGCTCCATGACCGCTTACGTCAAGAAGTCCAGGTAATTCTCCGGGGTAGTCACTGAGAACTCGGCATCCGCGTAGCTGCTGAGCCAGCTTCGCGGCGCTGATACGACCTTCCGGGGCGACCACTTGCACTTGTAGCCGAACAGCTTTCCCTCGCGTTCCTCGACCAGGTCAATCTCCTGTTGGTCATAAGTGCGCCAGAAGTAGGCGTTGGCGTAGATCCCGGCGTAAGCGCGGTGCTTCATACGCTCGGTGAAGAAGAAGTTCTCCCAAAGTTGGCCCACATCGTTCCGCTGATCCAGGTCGTTGAACTGGGCGATGAGAGCATTGCGGATGCCAGTATCGAAGAAGTAATACTTGGCTCGATTGCTGATCTCCTGACGCAG
>NZ_CAIKKU010000386.1 GCF_903828115.1 uncultured Thiodictyon sp.
ATTCTCTCGCAAGCCGATTTGCAGCACTTCGCCGACAACGACAACGACAACGACAACGACAACGATTGTGTTTGACTTGTTACCGATTATTCGCCGGCGGCTGCTGGTTTGCCAGGAAATCGCGATAGGCCAACGCCAGCCCCTCGCGCAGGGCCACCCGCGGCTGCCAACCCAGGGCGCGCAGGCGCTCGCTGTTGAGGAGTTTGCGCGGGGTACCGTCGGGCTTGCCGCTGTCATAGACGATGCGCCCGGTGTAGCCGACGGTCTCGCAGACCAGGGCCGCGAGGTCGGCGATGCTGAGATCCTCGCCGCAGCCGACGTTGAGGTGTGATGACCTGGGGCTGGTGTGGGCGTCATAGGCCGCCCGGTCCAGGCCCATGACATGCACACAGGCGGCGGCCAGGTCATCGACATAGAGAAATTCGCGCCGCGGGGTGCCGGTGCCCCAGATGACCAATGCGGGGCTGGCGTTGAGCTTGGCCTCATGGGCGCGGCGCAGCAGGGCGGGCAGCACATGGCTGTTCTCGGGATGGTAATTGTCGCCGGAGCCATAGAGGTTGGTCGGCATGACACTGCGATAATCGGTCGCGTATTGGCGGTTATAGGACTCGCAGAGCTTGATCCCGGCGATCTTGGCGATGGCATAGGGCTCATTGGTGCCTTCCAGGACCCCGCTCAGCAGGGCCTCTTCCGGGATCGGCTGGGGCGCCAGGCGGGGATAGATGCAGCTGGAGCCGAGAAACAGGAGACGCCCCACCCCGGCGCGCCAGGCCTCGTGGATGACGTTGGCCTCGATCATCAGGTTGTGATAGATGAACTCCGCGGGATAGGTGTCATTGGCATGGATGCCGCCGACCTTGGCCGCCGCCAGGTAGACCTGGGACGGGCGTTGCGCCTGGAAGAACTCACGCACCTGGGCTTGGTCGGTCAGGTCCAGTTCGGCGTGGGTCCGGGTGAGGGGCGGCTCATAGCCGCGGCGCCCCAGCTCCCGGCAGATAGCGGCGCCGACCATCCCGCGGTGCCCGGCCACATAGGTTGTTGCCGGCATCATCTCACTCGTTGTGCTCAAAGGTGCTGTAACCGTGCCGCTGCACCAGGTCATCGCGTTGCGCCTGCTTCAGATCCTCGCGCGCCATCTCGGCCACCAACTCGGCGAAACTGGTGGTCGGGACCCAGCCGAGCTTTTCGCGCGCCTTGGTGGCATCCCCGAGCAGGGTCTCGACCTCCGTCGGACGGAAATAGCGGGGGTCGACGGCGACGATGCAGCGCCCGGCGGCGTCGTAGCCCTTTTCATCCAGGCCGGCACCCTCCCAGCGCAGGCTGAGGTCCAACTCCCTGGCCGCCGCAGCCACGAAATCGCGGACGCTGTATTGCACCCCGGTGGCGATGACAAAGTCTTCCGGCTGCGCCTGCTGGAGCATCAGCCACTGCATCTGCACATAGTCCCGCGCGTGGCCCCAATCGCGCCTGGCGCTGAGATTGCCCAGGTAGACACAGTCCTGGATCCCGAGCTTGATCCGCGCCAGGGCGCGGGTGATCTTGCGCGTGACGAAGGTCTCACCGCGCACCGGGCTCTCGTGGTTGAAGAGAATCCCGTTGCAGGCGTAGATGCCGTAGGCCTCACGATAATTGACGGTAATCCAATAGGCATAGAGCTTGGCCACGGCATAGGGGCTGCGCGGGTAGAAGGGCGTGGTCTCGCACTGCGGGGTCTCCTGCACCAGGCCGTACAATTCCGAGGTGCTCGCCTGATAGAAGCGCGCCTGCTTCTCGAGCCCGAGGATGCGGATCGCCTCCAGGATCCGCAGCGCGCCCAGGGCGTCCGAGTTGGCGGTATACTCGGGCTCCTCGAAGGAGACGGCAACGTGACTCTGGGCGCCGAGGTTGTAAACCTCGTCCGGCTGCACCTGACCAATGATGCGGATCAGGCTCGAGGAGTCCGTCAGGTCGCCATGGTGCAGGATGAAGCGGCGGTCTCCGACGTGGGGGTCCTGATAGAGGTGGTCGATACGATCGGTATTGAACAGCGAGGCGCGGCGCTTGATGCCATGCACGCGGTAGCCCTTGGCGAGCAGGAATTCGGCCAGATAGGCCCCATCCTGCCCGGTAATGCCCGTAATCAGCGCCGTCTTCATTGGTGTACCTCACATCGCTTCAGTAGCTCGTCATAAACCGCCAGGGTCGCCCCATGGATGCGCGTCGCATCGAAGCGCTCCTGCGCCAGGACCCGGGAGCGGGCGCCGAAGCGGCGCCGCAGTTGCCCGTCATCCACGAGCCGCTCCAAGGCATCGGCCAGGGCGCCCGCATCCCGGGGCGGCACCAGGAGGCCATTCTTCCCGGGCTCCACCGCCTCCCGGCAACCGGTGGCGTCGGTGGTGACCAGGGGGAGCCCCGCCGCCGCCGCCTCGATCAGGAACTTCGGCAGGCCCTCGCGATAATAGGACGGCAGGCAGGCGATGTGCGCGGCGGCCATGACCGTCGGCATGTCGGCACGATAGCCCCACCACTCGATGCACCCCTCGCGGCCCCAGTCCCGGAGTTGGTCCGCGGCTACCGAGGCGGGGTTGCCGGGGTCCGGCTTGCCCACCAGGACCAGGCGCGCCGGGCTCCCCCGGTCCCGGAGCAGCCGGGCGGCCGCCACGAACTCCCCGATGCCCTTGTCCCACAGCATCCGCGAGGCGAGCACGACCACCGGCGGCCCCGGCGGCTCCGGACGGGGGACGAAGCGGGTCAGGTCCACCCCGGAGCCCGGGATCAGGACCGGCTCCACCCCGGTCAGGCGCCGGAGCTGCCGCTGGTCGTCCGGGTTCTGGACCAGCACCCGCACGTTGGGGGCGGCGAGCAGGGCGCGATAGGCGCGGCCGACCAGGGGGCGGAGCAGGCGCGCGCGGCCTGACCCGGAGGTGAAGAGGTAGCCCATCCCGGCGACGCCGTTGACCACCGCGGGCACGCCCGCCAGGCGCGCCGCCAGGGTGCCGTAGAGGACCGGTTTCTGGGCGATGTTGTGCAGCAGGGCGGGCCGCAAACGCCGCAGGATGCCCCTGAGCGCCAGGATGCTCTGGAGTTCCCGCAGTGGATTCATCCCCTTGCGGGAAACCGCGAGCGGGATCAGGTCGAGCCCGGCGTCGCGGATGAGGTCGCCGTGCTCGCTCACCCCGGTGATGACGGTGACCGCGAAGCCCGCGTCACGCACCGCGCGGGCCAGGGCCAGGTAGTGGTGGCAGAAGTACCAGTCGACCGTGGTACAGAAGGCGATCCGCCTGAGGCCAGGCGTGGTCATGGCCGCGCGCCCAGGGCCCCGCCGGAGCGCGCCAGGTCCAGCCAGGCCTGGAACATCAGCAGGTCCCACAGGTAATAGGACCAGTCGCGACGGCCCGCCAGGTGTTCCGCCCAGCGGGCGCGGATCGGCGCCGGGCGCAGGATGCCGTCGCGCGTCAGCCGCTCGGCGGCCAGCAGGTCCTCCGCCCAGTCGCGCAACGGCCCGCGCAGCCAGTGCGCCAGGGGCACCCCGAAGCCCATCTTGGGCCGCTCGAACAGGGCGGGCGGGACGTGTCGCGCCAGGATGCGGCGCAGCGGCAGCTTGCCGCGGCGCCCGCGGACCTTCCAGGCGAGCGGCAGCGACCAGGCAAACTCGTAGACCCGGTGGTCCAGGAGCGGCACGCGCGACTCCAGGCTGACCCCCATGCTGGCCCGATCGAGCTTCACCAGGATGTCGTCCGGCAGGTAGAGGACCGAATCCATGTACATCATGGACTCGGTGATGGACGGGGTGCGGGCGCGCCGGGCGGGGTCAGTGAGGACGCTCGCCGGCTCAGTGGCACCGATCACCAGAGCGGCCGGGTCCTTCCAGTGGGAGACCATGCGCAGATACAGGGACTCCGGTGAGTCGCCGGTGAGGATGTCGATCGCCTTGTGCACCCGGTCGCCGGGGTTGGCGATGGCGAGCGGGCCAGGCAGGAAGCGGGCGAAGGGGGCGAGCAGCCGATCCCAGGTCCCGGTGCCGATCCTGGTCACGGCGGCGGCGGCGGCCCGGCGCAGGCCCAGCGGCACCCAGCCGATCCGCCGCCAGGTGTCGCGCGTCCACAGGTACCGCGAATAGCCGCCGAAGAGCTCATCCCCGCCATCCCCGGACAGGCACACGGTCACCGCCCGCCGGGCCATCTCACTGACCAGCAGGGTCGGGATCTGCGAGGGGTCGGCGAAGGGTTCGTCCCAGAGACGCGCCAGGCTGGGGATGGTCGCCAGGCCATCCTGGGCCGTGACATAGAGCTCCGTATGGTCGGTGCCCAGGTGCGCGGCGACCCGCCGGGCGTCTTCGGCCTCGTTGAAGCCTGCCTCATGGAAGCCGATGGTGAAGGTACGCACCGGTCGTTGCGACTGGGCCTGCATCAGGGCGACCACAGTGCTGGAGTCGATGCCCCCGGACAGGAAGGCCCCCAGCGGCACATCGGCGCGCATCCGCAGGCCCACCGCGTCCATGAGCAGCCGCTCCAGGGCGCCCACGGCCTCGTCCTCGGGGCCCTCGAAGGGTGCGGCCAGGCCCCGCTCGGCCGCGGCCCGGGCGCTCCAGTAGGTGTGCAGGGTCGGCTCTTCCTGGCCCGGGGTCAGGGTGGCGTAGGTCCCGGGGGCGAGCTTGCGGATGCCCCGGTAGATGCAATGGGGCGCCGGGACATAGCTCAGGCGCAGATAGGCGGCGAGCGCGTCCCGGTCGAGTTCACCCTGCCAGCCGGGGTGGGCGGTGATCGCCTTGAGCTCGGAGCCGAACAGGAAGCGCCCGCGGTTGTAGCCATAATAGAGCGGCTTCTCGCCCAGCCGGTCGCGCGCCAGGGTCAGGCGGCGCGCCTGCCGGTCCCAGAGCGCGAAGGCAAACATGCCGTTGCATTCGGTCAGGGTGGCCGCCGGCCCGCGCCGGGAGAGCCAGGCGAGCAGGACCTCGGTGTCCGAATGCCCACGCCAGGGGTAGTCGTCGCCGATCGCCCGGCGCAGGGCTTGGTAGTTGTAGATCTCGCCGTTGTAGGCGAGGACGTAGCGCCCGTCGGGCGAGACCATGGGCTGGTGTCCCAGGGGCGAGAGGTCGAGGATGGCCAGGCGGCGGTGCCCCAGGCCGACCCCGGCCGCGGCATCCAGCCAGAGCCCGCCGTCGTCCGGCCCGCGGTGGAGCAGGGTCTGGTTCATCCGCTCAAGGGCTTGGCGCAGTGCCGGCTCCGCCGCCGCGCCGGGTTCTATGACCCCGCAAAAACCGCACATCAGTCAGTTCCCCGCCGCAGTGATTGGTAAAGGTCCGCGTAGCGGGCCGCGATGGACGCCAACGTATAGTGTGCCGCGATGCGGGCGCGGGCGGCCGCACCGCGGCGGACCAGGGACTGCGGACCCTCGTCCAGGAGGCGCAGGATGGCCCCGGCCAGAGCCGCCGGGTCACGGGGCGCCACAGTCGCCCCGGTGTCGCCCACGATCAGGCGTGAGTCTCCCACATCCGTGACCGCACAGGGTACGCCGCAGGCCATGGCCTCGCCGAGCACGTTCGGGAAGCCCTCCCCATAGGCCGAGGAGGAGACCAGGAGGTCCAGGGCGGCGAACACCCGCGGCGTGTCCGACCGGGGACCCAGCAGGCTGATCGCCCCGCCGAGCCCGGCCGCGGCGATCCAGCCCCCGAGCGCCTGGTTGCCGTCATCCATGCCCTGACCACACAGCAGGAAACGGGACTCGGGCCGGGCCGAGCGCACCAGGGCGGCCGTTCGCAGAAAGGTCGGCACGTCTTTTTGGGGGTCCAGGCGGGCGACCAGGCCCAGGAGCGGGGCCGCCGCCGGAATGCCCAACGCGCTGCGCAGCCCGGTGCGCGCCGCGGGGTCCGGACGAAAGCGCTCCAGGTCGAACCCGTTGGGGATGACGATGAGGGCGGGCGCGCGGTAACCGAGGGCGCGATGGACCTCCCGGGCGCGCTGCGAACAGCAGATGATGCGCTCCGGGGCCAGGTGGGAGAGCAGGCCATTGAAGCGCGCGACCAGCCGGGTGGCGCGGCGGCTCTGACGCGGGTCCAGGTCGCTCTGGCGGATGTTCCAGACCAGCGCCGGGCGACGGGCGCCGCTCCCGACCAGCGGCCGGACCAGGGCCCCGAGCAGGTCCGCGTGGTACATCCAGGTCTGGATCAGGTCGGGCCTGAACCCACGCAAGAGCCGGACCAGGCGCAGCAGCGCCCCCGGGGAGGGCAGACCGCGCCGCATCCGCAGCGTCTCCACCCGGATGCCCAGCGCGGCGATGCGCGCCCCCATGGGCCCGGGGGCGACCAGCGAGACCACCAGGGGCTCGCAGGCGTTCCGATCCAGGGTCGCCAGCAGCTTGTAAAGCATCATCTCGGCCCCGCCCAACTCCAGCCCGGTGATGACATGCGCCACCCTCATGAGCCGCCCCCGCTGCCGTCGCCAAGACCCAAGACCTCCAGGTAGCGGCGGGTCACCGGCGCGACCCCATAATCGGCCGCCCGCGCCCGCAGCAGGGCGGCGGCGGGGGGCCGGTCCAGGGTCCGCGCGATGGCCGCCGCCAGGGCCGCCGCGTCACCCACCGCGACCAGTGGACCCAGGCGACCCCCGTCCAGCACCTCCCGCGGCCCGCTCGGACAGTCCGTACTGACCACCGGGGTGCCGCAGGCCATGGCCTGGATCAGCACCCCGGGCAGCCCCTCCCAGGCGGAGGAGAGCACGAACAGCCGGGCGCGGGCCATGTAGGCGAAGGGGTTGGCCCGAAACCCGGGCAGGGCCACCCGCTCGCCCAGCCCCAGGTCCCGGATCAGGGACTCCAGGGCCGGGCGCTGCGGCCCCTCGCCCAGGATCAGCAGACGCAGGTCGTGCCGCTCGGCCAGCGCGGCGAAGGCACGGATCAGGGTCGGGAAGTCCTTCTGCGGGGTCAGGCGCCCGGCGGCAAGGATCACCGGCACCCTGACCGGTTCCAGCCCCGCGTCCGGCGCGGGTGGCAGCGCCGGTTGAAACCAGGCGTGGTCCGGCCGCTCGGCCGCTTGGGCGGCCAGCTCGGGGGTGACCACCGGGTTGGGGATGACCAGGACCCGCGCCCGCCCCGCGCCGATCAGGCGGGTCAGGTCATCGGCGACCCCCTGGGAGACGGCGATCACCGCGCACGCCTGGGGATAAAAGACGCGCGCCAGTCGCGGCAGGACGCGGCCGGCGAGGGAAGGTGCGTGCCGCGCCTCCTGGGACAGGGTGCTGCGCACGCTGACCGCGACCCGCGTGGGCACCCGCGCCAGGCTGCGCGCCCAGAGCGCGATCAGGTTGGCGTGGTCCATGGCCGCGAGCAGGACCGCCGGCCGGCGGCGGCGCAGATAGCGGACCAGCCCCGGCAGGGCCGTCAACACCCGCCCGGCCCCCAAGTCGACCAGTTCGCAGCCGGCCGGCACCAGGTCCCGATAGGGTCCCGCCGCGCTCCCGACCACCAGGTCCAGTTCGATCCCGGCCGCGACCAGTCCCTGCGCCAGGTTCAGCATCATGCGCTCGGCGCCGCCGCCGGCCAGGGAGGGGAGGAAAATCGCCAACCTGGGTCCGTGCCGACGCACGCCGGGGGCTTCACTCACCCGGTCCAAATCCGTGTCCTGCGGCCCCTTGTAGAGGCAACCCCGCGAATCGTTTTGGTAAAGTCAAGATCACCCCGGTAGAATCAGGTTCCGAGCGGGAACCAAGTATCTCAGTTCGCCCGGACCGCGCGCCAGTCCCGTTCCCGCCGACCCGCGCCCCGCGGCCCCGATCGCCACAGTTGGAATCATCGCGCCGTCAGCCCCAACCTGACCCCGGCGGCGCGCCCATCGGATGCCCCAGATGCCCAGTGACGCACCGCTGATCACCGTCATTATCCCCGCTTACAACCGGGCTGCAACGATCGGCCGGGCGCTCACGAGCGTTTTTCGGCAGACCTGCACGAACTACGAGATCCTGCTGGTGGACGACGGCTCCAGCGACGACACCGCGGCCCTCGCGCGGGCCTTCGCCCATCCGGCCCTGCGGATTATCCGGCATGAGCACAACCGCGGCGCCGCAGCCGGCCGCAATTCCGGGCTGCGCGCCGCGCGCGGGGCCTACATTGCGTTATTGGACTCCGACGACGAATGGGTACCGAGCAAGCTGGCTACGCAGCTCGCCCACCTGCAGCGGTGCCCACCCGACACGCCGGCGAACTGTACTGCCTATGCGATTTGGGAAGGTCCGATGCGGCGCGATTACTTCCCGCGGCCCGTCACTGCACAGACGCTCCTGATGGGCTGCGATCTGAGCCCCGGCTCCACCCTGATGATGAAGCGCGCGGTGGTGGACGAGGTCGGCTTGTTCGACGAGACCTTGGCCCGCTACGAGGATTGGGACTGGCTGCTTCGCTATACCCGCGTCTATCGCATCGGCGTGCTTGCCGAACCGCTGGCGATCGTCCACTACAGCCCCCACCGCGCGGCCGGCGTCATGGCGACAGCGGCCGCACGGCTATTGGAGAAATATGACGCAGAGTTGCGGGCGGCCGGGGCCGCAGGCCGCAAGGCGCGGGGGTTGCGTTGGATGGAGGTGGCCCGCTCCTACGCCATGGAGCGCGAACCACGGGCCTTTCTGAACTGCACCGCCCGCGCCTTGCGCGCCTATCCACTGCACCGTCCCGGGGCCCTGCTCCTCCTCGTGGACGCCTGGCTGGGGACCCGATTCGCCGCCAGGCTGCAAACCTGGCGGGCACGGCGTCGGCGCGCCCCCCCAAGCGACCCGGGCCACGATGCCCTTTGATGCCTGAGCATCAGCGATCAGAGCCAATATCTATCTGTTTTTATAGACTAATATCTTGGCAACCAGCACCTGCGCAGCCCCCCCGCGCACTGCTTTACCCGGCCTTCGCACCGGGACCCCGGCGGGCGCGGCGCGCCCGCTGACGGCTTGCCAACCGCACCGATAACACCTATACTCACAGTATTTTAGTGATTTGGAACGGCCCACCGGGCGGTCTTTGAATTCGCTCAACCTGACGGCTTTGACTCAATGACATCGCGACCGACCGCCCCCTCGCCACCGCCGCCGCCGCGTTTTTGCGTCGTGCTGCCGATGTACAATGAGGGCGCCAATGCCCGTGCGTGCATCGGCGCGATCGACACCCTGCTGTCTGCGCTGGACCTCGGCGCCGCGATTGTCGCCGTCGATGACGGCAGCTCCGATGACACCTGGTCGGTGCTGCAGGACCTCGCGACCGTCACGCCGTCCTTACGGCTCTGCCGCCACGGCACCAATCAGGGCTACGGCGCGGCAAACCGCACCGGATTTGCGGCGGCGATCGCGGGGGGCTTCGACTACGCGCTGGTGATGGATGCGGACGGCACGCAAGACCCGCAATTCATCCGCGGCTTCCTCCCGCACATGCGTCACGGGGTCGATTTCATCAAGGCGACCCGCTATGCCCGCGGTTCGCGCGTGGAGGGCGTGGATATCCGACGCAAAGCCATCTCCTGGCTCGGCAACCGGGTCGCGAAGGCGGCCCTGCGCATCCCCTTGACCGATTTCACCAACGGCTTCCGGGCAATCCGCGGCGAGCTGTTGAAAAAACTGACGACCCACGACAATGGGTTTTCGGTGCTGATGGAAGAAGTGGTACAGGCGCGGCGGTTGGGGGCATCCTTCGCCGAGGTTCCCTACACCCTCACCGTCCGCCGCGCACCGGGTTCCGCCTCCAAGTTCACCTATTCGTTCGCCGTTTACCGTAACTACCTCAGGTATCTCTTCCGGCCGCGAGGCTGACTGAACCCGAGCAGCAATCAGCATGGGCACAGACCGTGCACTCTCTGCCTATATTGCAAGCGCGGGCGGAGCACGCGGGCCCCTGCTCTCCCTGAACCATCGCCACAACCGATCGCCGATAACGCCATGCCGCAATCATCGCAATCCTGGACGAGCCGCAGTCAATGTGCATTCTGCGCAAGCCCCCACCTGGCGTTGGTTGAAGACTTCGGTCAGGTCGCGTTGGCGGGCGGCTTCCTGAAACCCGAGGAATTCGCCGAAGAAGAGCGCTTCCCGATGCGCTTGTATTTCTGTGAGGACTGCTTCGCCGTGCAACTGGTCGACGTCGTCGATCCGGCGGTGTTGTTCAAGCGCTATTTCTACTTCTCATCCGCGATCCGCACCCTGCGCGAGCATTTCGTCGACTACGCCACCGAGGTGGTCTCGCGTTTCCTGGTGCCCGAGCAGGCGACCGTCGTGGAGATCGGGTGTAACGACGGCATCCTGCTCAAACCCATCGCCGATCAGGGCGTCCGCACCGTCATCGGCGTCGATCCGGCCACCAACGTGGTGGCGCAGATCGATGACCCGCGGATCAGGATCGTCAACGATTTTTTTTCCGCGACCACCAGCCGACAGATCCTCGAAGAATACGGCGCGGCGGATTTGATCGTCGCCAACAATGTCTTCGCGCACATCGCCGACATCGCCGGCGTAGCGGGGGCCGTCAAGGCGCTCCTGAAAGACAACGGCGTTTTCGTGTTCGAGGTCCACTATCTCGGAAAGATCATTCTCGGCATGCAGTACGACATGGTCTACCATGAGCACCTGTATTACTACTCGCTGCTGGCGCTGGAGAATTTTTTCGCCCGCCTGGGGATGGTCATCTTCGATGTGAAATCGATCCAGATCCACGCGGGCTCCATGCGTTATTACGTGTGCAAGGAGGGCAGCGACCATGCCCGCGCGGTATCCTGCCGGGTCGGGAATCTCCGCGAAGAAGAGCGACGCCAAGGTTTCGACCGGCATGAGACATTCGTGCGCTTTGCCTCGGATATCTATTCGCGGAAACTGGCCCTGCTCGCGCTTCTCACCCGCTTGCGCAGTGAAGGCAAACGGGTCGTCGGGTACGGCGCGTCCGGCCGCGCGAATACCATCATCCAATACTGCGGCATCACCCATGAGCACATGGAATACATGGTGGATGATGCCGGCGCCAAACACGGCTTCTTCACGCCGGGTTCGCATTTCGAGATTCGTCCGAGCAGCAGCCTCCAGGACGACCCGCCTGATTACCTCCTGCTGTTCGCCTGGGGCTATTACAGCGAGATCGCCGAGAAACACCGCTCGTTTTTCGGGGCGGGCGGACGTATGATCCTGCCGCTCCCCGACGTGCGTGTCATCTACCAACCGGAGGTTGGCACCCCGGCGGCCTGATTCCGGCCACCCGCTACCGGGCAGACCCGGCATACCCAAGCAGGGCACGCAGTCGCCGGCTGCCGCCAAGCGACAGCGGCCGGCGGTCGCCCGGCGCCGCATTGTCCGGCTTCGGCAATCGTCGGACCTACCGACGCTACACCCATCGATCACAGTCGCCAGAGGGCCCTGTTATGAGAGTTATGAGTATCTTCGGGACCCGCCCCGAAATGATCAAGTTATGGTCGACGCTGAAACGACTCGATGAGCTCAACTTTGAGCACATCATGGTCCACACCGGCCAGAATTTCACCCCGGAGCTGAAGGACTTCTTTTTCCGCGATCTCAACCTGCGCGAGCCCGATCATTATCTGGAAATCGATACGTCCTCATACGGCAAAGAGGTCGCTGACGTTATCGCCAAGAGCGATGAACTGTTTGTTCGGACCAAACCCGACGCACTGCTGATCCTGGGCGACACCTACAGCGGATTAGCGGTGATGCCGGCCGCCCACCGCGGCATCAAGACCTTCCACATGGAGGCCGGATTACGCGCGTGGGACGCCCGCATGCCGGAGCAGCGCAACCGGATGCTCATCGACCACATGAGCGATATCCTGCTGCCGTTCAATCGCTATCATCGTGAGAACCTCATTCGTGAGGGCATTCACCCGTCAAAGGTTTTCGTGTCCGGCAACCCCAGTTTCGAGGTGATTCGGGCCTTCCTGCCGCAGATCAGCGAGAGCAGGATTCTGACCGAACTCGGCATCGGCGCCCAGGGCTACGTCCTGGTCACCGCTCATCGCAGCGAGAATGTCGACCAGCCGGCCTATCTCGCGGCAATTATCGAGGCATTAGGGGAGATTCATCGGAAATTCGGCCGCGACGTCGTCTATCCGATGCATCCCCGGACCCGCAGCAAAATCGGCAGTATCACGATACCCAAGGGCGTCAAGATCATCGCCCCGCTCGGTTTCTACGACTTCAATCATCTGTTGATGCACTCCTGGTGTATTCTGTCCGACTCCGGCACCGCGCCGGAAGAGGCGCTGTTTTACCGAGTGCCCTGCGTCAGTCTGCGCATGACGACCGAGCGCCCCGAGACCGTCGAGGGTGGGGCACACATCGTCGCCGGGCTGCGTCCGCAGGATATCGTGGCCTCGGTGGAGACCGCGGTGATGGCACCCTACGCCGCACGCTACGACCTTGAAGAGGACTTCTCGCCATCGTCCGTGGTCGTCAACTGCATCCGCTCGCGCATCACGAATTTCTTCTGATTCGCGTAAGCCATGGCGATCATCCCTAAGTCCAGGCGGCAGCGCGCGGTGCTGCTGATCGGGGCAAAGCTGGTCCTTGCGGCCCTGTTGCTGGTGTGGCTTGCCCACTCGGGCGCGATCGCGCCCAGTGTGCTATTGAGCAACGGCGCCTCCCTGTCCGCATCGCTGGTCGCAGCGCTGTGCGTGCTCGCCGCACTGGCCTTGGGGGTTTATCGCTGGCGGCTGGTCATGGGTGCGCTTGGCGTGCACCTGACCTACGCGCGATCACTGCAGGTTTATTGGATCGGGGCCTTCGCCAGCACCTTTCTGCCGGGGGCAGCGACCGGGGACGTCTTGCGCGCCTTCTACGTCGCGCGCGAAAGCCCGGATGCGCGCGCGCGTGCCGTGGTCTCGGTCGTTATCGACCGGGTGTTCGGGCTGCTGGGGTTTATGCTGTCCGGCCTGGCCCTGATCCTCATGCGATTCGATGCATTGCGGCAGTCGGCCGAGTTGCGGGGGCTCGCGATGAAATTCCTGCTGATCCTGGTCACGGCGTTACTGTCCCTGCTCGCCGCGGCATGGATCGGCAAGCGGCTCTTCCAGGAGGGCCGCATGGCGCGGGTATGGGGAAAAATGGGCGGCGCCCGCCGTGCGGCAATGAGGCGGGTTGCGGCCTTCAGCTACCCCGACCTGTGGGTGCTGTTCGCGGTGCTGGGCATCTCGCTGATGATCCCCACACTGCTCACGTGCGGCCTCTTGCCGTTTATCGCCGGCGTAACCCTCGACTACACGAATCTCATCGAGATTGGGATCTCATCCAATGCCGCCCAGGTCGCCAACACGATACCCCTGACACCAGGCGGCATCGGCGTCGGGGAGGGTGTTTTCGAGTATGTGCTGTCGCTGCTGCGCCAGCCCGCGCCGGTGGTTGGCTATGCCACCGCGTTCCTGTCGCTGCGCCTGGTAACGGCCGCGGTTAATGGCTTCGGTGGGGTCTTGTTTTTCCTGCCGGGGAATATTCTGGGGGCCCGCGCCCTGGCCGCGGGACCACCGGAGGGCGAGAGATGACAACAGCAGTGATGAGCGGATTTCGGGGCGCGGCGCAAGGCCTTTTTTCCAGTTTTTCTTTGCGGATGCGCGCGGGGCTTTTCGCCGTACTTCTGGTACTCGTGTCCTTTCCGGATGTGATCTTTTCCGGTGCCACGCTGGTCAATTCCGCCGGCTACTTCGCCGGCATTTACGGCACGCCCATGGCCGCCCTCTATCCAGAACGTGAGGGACGCAGCTACCATCACGGCCTCAACGATTCAGGCGGCGCCGTGTGGCAGTCCGATCCCATGCGGCAGTACATGGGGCGGGTGCTGCACGATCGCCAATCGCCCTACTGGAATCCATACTCCGCGACCGGCTCCCTCGGTCCGGAGACACTGGTGGACCAGAAGTTCTCGCCCATCACGCTGGTCGCGGCGGCCTTGGGCGGCAATCAACTGGCCGCAGATGCCGCACTGCTGCTGTTCTACGCCCTCTCCTTGTACTGTCTCTATCTTATCGTCGCGGTCAATCTCGGACTTGCCGAGGGGGCAGCGGTCGCTGCCGGCATCGTATACCTCCTGGGCGGTTTCAATATCGCCAACCTGGGCTCGAATGTGTCGCACGCCTTCGTGCTGTTTCCCGTGCTGCTGGGCGCACTCATGGCTTTCGTACGCACGCCGTCCGCCGCGCGTTTCCTTCTTGCAGTCGCAGCCAACGCCCTGATCCTGGCGACGACCTTTCTGCCGGTCGCCTTCCTGACGTTCGCGTCGGTCTATACGCTGGCAGCGGCCTATGCCCTTGGGGTGGTGGACACGCCAGGTTCAGCCTCGCTCGGGCGCCGGTTGCTGGTGATCGGACTGCTGGTGGTCAGCTTCTGCGCAGCAGCCCTGCTTATGACACCGCTGTATCTGCCGATCGTCGAGAGCCTGTCGCTCGTGGATTCGGTGGAGATGTATGCCAACCGGGTCTTTAGCCCCGTCAGCCTGCGCAACCTCATCGGCCTGATATCGCCCAAGCATTTTTGGGAGTCCTATTCGGCGATCGATGCGCAACTCCTCACCGCCGACCCCCGGGGACCGATCGGGCTCGGTAACGGCGCCTTTCATCTCGGCATCGTCCCGATCGTGATTGCCACCCTGGCGCTGACCAGCAACTGGTCGCGTAAGGGAGTGGTATTCGCCGCCGCCGCCTTATTGTTCGCAACGGCCCTCGGCAGGATGTACGACATCACGCCGATAGCGCAGGTAGCGGACCAAATCTATGGGGTGCGCAGTCTCGGTTGTCAATACTGGTGGGCGATGGTGGCGGTCGCCTTTCCGTTCCTGGTTGCATTCGGTTTCGATGCCCTGCTCGGCGAGGATCGCGGGGTTTTCGCACTGGTCGCGGTTTACGCTTTGATCCTTGGTTCGTTCGTCGTCGCCTACCGGGCATGGGGCTGGCACGAGGGGCGGTACCTATTGCAGATTTGGTATCTCACCTTTGCACTGGTCATCGCAGCGGCGGCCGCATTCTTGATCACGCGTGCCCGTCGCGACACGACCCGCGCATGGGCCTGGCGAGCCGGACTGCTCGTCCTGATGGCCCTGGAATTGAGCTTTTACATGAACCACCTGCGCCCGAAGCGCAATGATGCCGCCCAGGTCCCACCCGCGCTGCTGGAGTTTCTTAGGCAACATATCGGGGATTATCGCCTGGCGAATTTCGGGTTCAGCGGAATTCCGCCCGAATGGGGTTCGGCCCATGAGATCGCTGAGGTCGGCACCATGACCATGAGCATTCTGCCCTGGTATAAGCCGCTATTTGAACAGGCATTCGGGCTTCCCGCGGCACGGCCGTGGGGCAACTTCGCCTCGCTGCATTTTGCCGCTGACCCCGCCAAGATCAACGACCCGATCCTCGACCTGATGGCGGTGAAGTACCTCTTTATTCCCGCGCCCTGGAAACAACATCACGAACTGCTGTTGAGCAGGGGATACCTCGCTGCCTACAGTGATGTCAACGGAACACTTTATCTGAACACGAGCGTCTGTCGTCGGATCAATGTCGCGCGGACTTGGACCCAGCAGCAGGGCCTACCCGATGATATAGCCGGCTCACCCTGTCATCGGACGTTTACTGATGATTCCAAGCTGATTGCGGCGGCACGGCAACTCGGTATTCCGGAGAGCGTGGCGCAGGAGGGCAGGGCCGGCGACGACGACCTGCAGAACCGCGGGGGCGAGGGTCTGGCCGTGTCGCCATGCCGCACCCTGTTTACTGATGAGCCCAAACTGATCGCGGCCGCTCAACTACTTGGAATCGCTGTCGCTCCCATCGGCGGCGACTTGCAGGTCCAGGGGTTAAAGACGCGTAATGACCTGGTGCGCTTCGGCGTATTCCTGGAGGCGCCTGGGGTGGTCGTGGTAGCGGATGCCTGGCACCCCGGTTGGCGCACGACGGTGGATAAGCAGCCGGTCTACACGGGTCTGGTCAACGGCAGCTTCCGCGGTATCGCGCTGGCGGCGGGCGAACACCTGGTAGAGATGAGGTATCGGCCCCGCTCATTGCCCGCCGCGTTCGCTATCGCGGGGCTGACCTTGATGTTCCTCGTCGCCCTGATTCCCTTCGGAGGGCGCGTGAGAAAACGGCTTTTCCCCAGCCGTGCCGAGGAGGCGGTTCCAACTCACCGGGGCACCTGACCGAATCTGCCGTGCGCAACTGCCGATCAAGGCCCCGACCATGCACTGTAATGATCGCCGGGAGTCGGCACCGCGAATCGCTCAGGGCGCAGGCCGCGGTAGAGTGACAGCAGCGGGCGGGTCCATGGCATACCCAGCGCGAATAGCACCAAACGGAGGCTGCGGTGCCGCTGCGCTATCACCGGACCAGGCCACCAAGGCTTGGCCTTCAGCGACTCCCACATGTAGCGGCGGGCGGGGATGCCCGGATTGTGCAGGGCGAGTATAGCGGCGAAGAAATAGGCCGCGCTCATTGCCTCGTCACGCAGTGGGACCAGGGACAAGGGCAGGTCGGGGCGGGCGAACAGGTCGCGGATGATGGCGACCTTATCCGCGGCCAATTCGGCGTTGAGGAGGGCCTGGGAGGTACCGCCCGGATGGAAACGCCAGGTGGCGGAGACGGTTGGAATATGGCGCAAAGGGCGTTGCAGGCCGATGCGCAGCCACTGGTGATAGTCGCCGGAATAACGAAAGCGCGGGTCGCGCGGTGGCTCGTCGCCGAGTGCACTGCGGCGGAACAGGCCGCCGGGACCAATCAGGCACAGGTGGCGGCGCAACATCAGCGAGTAGTCGTAATCCGGCAGTCGCATGACCTCCAACACCCGGCCGGTGGAATCGATCTTGAGCCAGTCCGGATAGACCCCGGCCAGATCCGGATCGCCGCACAGGGTGTCGACCGCGGTCTCGATCAGACCGGACAAGACGGGGTCGTCGGCATTGACGACCCCCAGGATTTCACCGCCGGCACAGGCGTAACCCCGGTTGACCGCGGCCCCCTCGCCCGCATTTTTCTGTACCACGACGCGGATCGCATCGCCGAAGGCGCGCAATTGCGCCAGGGTGTCGTCGCTCGACCCATCATCGACCACGATGTATTCGAGGGGACGGTAGCCCTGACGCAATACGCTTGCGACGGTCTCGGTGATATAGGCACCCGCGTTGTACGCGGGGGTGATGATGGAGACGAGCGGACGGTCCATGAGGCGCCCCGGTGTCGGCCGTATCCGGTCTCAGACCAGGACCTCGTCTTCAAATCGCAGGTCCTGATCGGGCATGAGTCCACGTCGGCGCAGCAGGTCACTCACCTGCTGCGCCGACATCAGGTCATCGGCCGAGGTGTATTCGCGCCGCAGGCAAGCGCCTAGCTCCTGACTGGACTCTTCACGCAGTTCGGGCAGGATCGGGGCCACCACATAGTCCCCATCACGCTCGAAGGTGCGCCAACCTTCTTCCTCGGAGACCAACGACTCGTGGAGTTTCTCGCCCGGGCGCACCCCGGTGACGACCGTCTGAATAGGCCGATCGCCGATCAGGGCGGACGCCACGTCGGTCATACGCGCGGCCGGCACTCGCGGGATGTAGGTCTCGCCCCGTTTGCCGGTGGCGACCGCGCGCAGGATCAGGTCCACCGCCTCCTCCAGACTCAGCAGAAAGCGCGTCATCTCCGGGCTGGTGATAGTAAGAGGCCCGCCATTGCGGATTTGGTCGTGGAACAGCGGGATCACCGACCCACGGGACGCCAGGACGTTCCCGTAACGCGACAAGACGAAGCGGGTATCCGGCGCCTCCAGATTGCCCTGCGCATAGATGCGCTCCTGCAGCGACTTCGTCATGCCCATGACGTTGACCGGCTTCACCGCCTTATCGGTCGAGATGCCCATCACGCACTCCACCGGCAGGCGCAGATCGCGGATCGCCCGGACCAGGTTGGCGGGGCCGATCACATTGGTCTGCACGGCCTCGGTCGGGAAGTATTCGCAGGTCGGAACCTGTTTGAGCGCGGCGGCCGCGAACACGATGTCGATGTCGTGCAGCGCACCGCACAGCGAGCCGTAATCACGCACGTCACCGATCCGAAATTCCAATTTTTCACGGAAATTTCGGTAGATGATCTCGTCCGTGGCGGCGCGCCGGTGCAGATAATAGACACGGATGTCGTGCTGCTTGGCCTCATCACGGGAAAAGATGACGATCCGTGCCGGGTCCCCATGCCGACCGCCCAACAACCGCCGCAACAGCACCTTGCCCAGCGAACCGGTGCCGCCGGTGATCAGTATCCGCTTACCGTCGAGTAACGCCATCTTTCTGTTTCCTCAATACCGTCCGCCTACAGAAGCGGGTCAGCGTGCATGGTTTCGATCATTGACTGCCAGGTCGGGGCCACCCAGCCGGTCGCCTCCCGGAAGCGGCTGCCGTCGAGCCTGCGGTCACACAGGAAAGTCTCGTCCGGCACGATCTGCACCCCGAGCCCATAGACCTGATTGACCAGTTCCAACAGGCTGCACTTATCGATTGGTGCGCTGGCGACATGCCACACCCCGGACAGACCTGGATGGGATTCGAGCAGGAACCGAACGACGTCGGCCATGGCCAGCGTCGTAAGCCCCGTGTAGAGGGCGTGCCGATAACCCCGAACCTGGGCGCCGCGCTGGGAAAAGAACCAGTCGAACAGCCCGGTCCCCCGCCGCAGTTCCCGCCCCACGATGGACGAGCGCAGCGTGAAACACCCGGGCCGATCCACCTCGCCTAAGAGCTTGCTGCGCCCGTAGAGGTCGGTGGGGTCCGTCGGGTCTGACTCCCGGTAAGGACCACCCCGACCGGCGAACACGCAGTCGGTGCTGAAGTGGATCAGACGCGCACCGAGGTCCGCGCAGATCCGGGCCAGTTGGTGGGGCAACAGGGCATTGATGGCAATCGACGCAATGGCGTCGTTTGCCGCATCGATCTGTTTGACGATGCCGATACAGTTGATGACCGCATCGGCCCCCACCGACTCGATGGCGCGACGGATCGACCCAAGGTCCGAGACCGTGACCCCCCCGATCAGCCGGCCCGGTTCGACTCCCGCAATGTTCGGCGCCCCGCTCAGTTCGCCGCGCACCGTGCCCCAAGCCTCGTGCCCCTGGGACAGTTGCTGCAAGAGCTTATGCCCCAGCATTCCGGTGGCACCGAGTACGACTAACTTCATCTAATTGATCCTCGGCCCGAGTCGGCCATCGTGCCTACCGGCGGGGTAATCTCCACCGAACGCGAGGGATTCTGGGGTCATCGATCGACGAAGCCGACCCGGTGGTTTCGCGTTGCGCGCCCGGCATCGCGGTTCTCTGCGCCGCCGCCTCGCCGCTCCAGGTTTGCTCCCAAGGGTCCCGTCGGGCGACCTGAGTGGGCTCCGCGTCTCGTGACAATCCGCGCGCCCCCCGTTGGGGTTGCAGCAGCGCGTCCCGGCGGGCGCCCGGCCGCCGAAGGAAGGCGCCGGGAGCGCGAGCTGGGTCATTTTGCTTGATTTCAGGGAGCGCCGCAAGGTAAAGTTACGCGCTGGTACACTGACTATCGTCGGCGGCGAGTCAAGGGAGGTCACGGTACCGTCCTCAATCTTAAGCTTTCACCGAGGCAGACGACTCTGAACATGCTCGACCAAATGCGCCGGTGGCTTCTCAAAATGGGACTCCCCCAGCCGGCAAAGGCAACGCACGCGGCAACCGATATCAAGGAAATCTTCTCGTCGATCTATCACAATAACTATTGGGGCAATGCCGACTCCCGATCTGGTGCGGGCTCGGATTTGACGCAGACGCAGGCGATCCGGCAGCGGCTCCCCGGTCTGCTGCAGCAGTGGCAGGTCAGATCCATGATCGATGTCCCCTGCGGCGATTTTCACTGGATGGCGCAGGTCGACCTCGAGGTGGACTACGTGGGCGCCGACGTGGTTCCCGATTTGGTCAAGCGCAATACTGAGGTGTTCGGCAGGCCGCGGCGCGATTTCGTCGTCCTCGACGTCGTGGCGGACCAACTTCCTCGCGCGGACCTGATCTTTTCGCGCGACCTCCTGGTGCATTTCTCATTCCAGGACATCGCACGGGCCTTGCGGCGGATGCAGGACAGCGGCGCCACCTACCTGCTGACGACCACCTTCACGAATAGAGAGCAGAATCTCGACATTGCAACGGGTCTCTGGCGTCCGCTCAATCTTGTCAAGGCGCCGTTTCTCTTCCCGGAGCCGCTGGCGCTGCTCAACGAGAATTGCACGGAGGGGGATGGCTCGTGGGGCGATAAATCGCTCGCCTTGTGGCGATTCGCCGACCTTCCGGTGAGCGATTTCGCCGCACGCTGTGACTCGCCATAGCATCCCTCACGAAGACGATAATTACCGGCCGCGGCGCGATCAGTCGCAGCCTCGGCGTGAGAGTATCCCCATTGCCATGAGCGACCTTCTCGTCTTCAGCTACGCCTTCCCACCCATGCGGGTGCAGATGGCACCGGTCGTGGCCAAGCCAATGGCGGGGCTTGCCCGGCGGGGACACCGCATCGACGTGGTGACGGCGCACGCCTTCGGCCCGCATTTGGGAGAAGACGATTCGCTGTCGGATTACACGGCACAGCACTTCCACTCGATCCAGCGGCTGAGTCCGGACGACCGCCTCCTGACCCGCAGGTGGCGCTACTCACCCCGGTGGGCGGCGACCCCGGACCTGATGGGGCTGTTGCATCGCCAGGCCCTCGAGTATCTGTTGTCCCTGGATCTCAGGCACTACGCGGCGGTGATCACCTGGTCGCCATTTCACTCGGTGAATACCGTAATGGCGCGCGTGAAGGCGCAGCGGCCGCGGGTCAAATGGATTGCGCAGTTCAGCGATCCCTGGGCCGGCAATCCCCTGGAGCATTCGTGGGTGACCCGCCTTTGGAATACGCTGCGCCAGCCGCAGACGGTGCGCCGCGCCGACTTCATCGTTCATTCGTCGGCGTACTCGCGCGACCTGATGTTCGCGGGCGCCGGCCGGAACCGCGGCGCGAGATCCGCGGTGATACCGCATGCCTACGACCCGTCGCTCTATCCGTCACCCCCGCGTCAGGGGAATGACAGGATCGTGCTTCGATACGTTGGAGTGCTGTTCGGGCGACGCTCCCCAGAATATCTCTTCCAGGCGCTGCGCGTGCTCTTCTGCGAGCATCCGCTATGGAGAGACAGGGTCCGCTTGGAGATCGTAGGTACGGTGCCTCCCGAGATGCTGCAAACGACGGCCGCGCGGGCACTTGAGCCGGATGTGCTGGTGATCCGTACCAGTGTTTCTTACCTCGAGTCCCTGCGCCTGATGCGCGACGCCGATTTGTTGGTGTTGATCGAGGCGGACACCCGGCTGAATCTCTTCGTACCGAGTAAGCTCTCCGATTATATCGGCGCCCGCCGGCCTATTCTTGGTCTGGCGCCCCCCGGGGGGTCCTACGATTTGCTCTCCCAAGTCGGGGCTGCCATCAGGGCGCCGACGGATGTCAGCGGCATCGCCGCCGCGCTGCACGAGATGCTGTCGGCCATCGCCGGCGGCGCGGACCTGCCTGAAAACCCGGCACGGGAAGATCTGTCGACCGAAGCGGTTGCCATGAAATTCGAAGCCGTTCTCGACGAGGTGGCGAGTTGAAGCGCAAGAAAATTCTCTTCGTTGCGATGCATAACAGCCCGCACACGGCACGCTGGATCAACCTCTTGGCGGGCTTCGACTGGGATTTACACCTGTTCGCCATCAACGAGGCCGCGACTATCCCGCTGCTGTCCGGCGTCACGGTCCATCGCCCGGTCTGGAGGGTGTCGCCGCGCCACCTGTTGGCACGGCTGCGCGGACGCAGGCACGACGTGCCGGGCTGTCCGGAAGTTGGGATTTATCCCCTGCGGATGCCCGCAAAACTCGAATTTCTATTGGCGCGCAAGCAAGTCAGCCTCGGGGCTGACGGGGCAACCCGCCCCTTCCTCTACGGCCCGCGCACGCTGCTGCGACTGATCGAGGACCTGCAACCCGACCTGATTCATTCAATGGAATTTCAGCATTGCGGATATCTGGTGGCACAGGCAAAGGCCGCGGCCGGTACCCGCGGATTCCCGCCGTGGCTCGTGACCAACTGGGGCAGCGACATCTATTACTACCGACAATTCAGCGACCATTTGCAGCGTATTCGCGAGGTCTTGAGCGGGGCCGATTTTTATTCCTGCGAATGCGAACGCGATGTCGGTTTGGCGCGGGGTCTGGGCTTCGACAAGAAGGTGCTGCCGGTGCTGCCGAACACCGGCGGTTTCGATATCACCTTCGTGGATCGATGGCGGGAGGTCCATCCCCCGGCGCAGCGCCGCCTCATCATGGTCAAGGGCTACCAGCATTTTGCCGGACGGGCGCTGACGGCCTTGGATGCGCTGGAGCGCTGCGCGCAAGACCTGAAGGGCTACCGCATCGTCATTTTTTCCCCGTCGGAGCCGATCTACGCGCGGGTCAATGAGCTTCAGCAGTGGCTCGGTCTCGATATCATCGTGCTGCCGCACGCCACTCACGACGCCATGCTCCGGCTGTTCGCCAGGGCGCGCCTTTATATCGGCATCAGCATCTCGGACGCAATCAGCACCTCGATGCTGGAGGCGATGGCACTGGGGTGTTTTCCCATCCAGACCGGCACCGCCTGTGCCGACGAATGGATCGAAGACGGGGTGTCCGGATTCATCGTCGATCCCGATGCGCCCCAGGTCATTGCGCAGGCAATACGCAGGGCCCTGCGCGACGACGCGCTGGTGGAGCAAGCCGCCGTGGTCAATTGCGCAACGGTGCGCTCGCGGCTGGATCAGGACCAACTGCGCAAGCAGGTGCGGCTGTTCTACGACTCGGCACTCGGCGATAGTTCCCCAGCGCCGGATTAGGAACGGTTTACGAAGAAGTTAAACACTTCTCGTTACTTTGGCCCCCGACTCAGCGGGCACGTCGAAACAACCCGCTGACATAACGCAGGGGCGCAGTCACCCGCCAGGAGTGTGATTGGTGCAGGGAGTCGAGCGCCTCGCGGACGCTCAGAAGTTGTGCCTCCAGCGCCGCCCGAGTCAGCCGCAGGTCGGCAATTTCGCTCAATTGGCGCCCGATCTCCGTTACCCGCCGGTCCAGTTCGGCCGTGAGATTAGCGCTTTGCGTCAAGAGGTTATCGATGTCGGTCAGGAGCCGCTGCGTCGTTGCCGCATGGTCGCCACGCAGTCGGGCGGCGACCCGGTGCATGTTCAGAATGCGGCGGCTCAATGCGTCGGCAGGGTCGCCGAGTGGACCGGGCTGCTCCAGAATCAGTAGGTCGTAGACTTCTTCACCGAAGCCGCCCACCTCGGTTCTGCCGGTGACGCTCTGCCTTGCCAGGTCGATACAGATGAGCGCCGCACCTGAGCTTGCCGCGGCGACGCCTTGATTGGGCGTCCCCTTGCTGCGGGAGATCAGACGCGGGGCGCTGACGCCCACCCATAGCCTGTCCTCTGCGACGGCAAGACCACGGGTGTATCCGCCGACGTCGATCCGGCCTTGGGCGCGCCAGACGCCGTCCTCGTCGCGGCGCAGCGAGTGCACCAGATGCGCCTGGGATTCGGCGAAGTATAGCCGGCCGCCGTGACAAAGCGGGGTATGCGGTTGGGCCAGCCCACCCTGAATGACCGCAAAGGGCTCGAGCTGAAAGACGGCCCCCATCCTGCCCCAGGAACCATCCGCTCCGCGCGGGCCGAAACAGGAGGCGATCAGGCCGTCCGCCGATGCGGTCAGACCGTTGAGATGGACCAGGTCCCGATCGTTTGGGACCTCCGGATACCGCCAATGCAGGCGCGGCGCACCGAACCCGGCGGCACCCAGACTCACCTCATAAATCTCATTCGTTCCAGTGCTGACGACATACAGCGAACCCGCGTGGTAGATCAGCGAATGCGGGTCGAGGCAGGGCGACAGTTCCCGGCACGCCTTGATCCGTCGCTCAAGCGGGTCATAGAGGATGATCATGGGCGAGGCCGACTGGGTCGTCAGCACCAGGTCGCGGCCGACCGGGCACACGCCGGTGAGCCCGGCCAGGCCAGCATCCGCTATGCCAGGCTCCGGCGGCAGCAACCAGTCACGGCCGTTACCGCCGATCTGCAGGAGCAGGGCGGCGTATTGCGGGGACGTGAGCTGATTACAGAATGTGACAAGGAGACAGGGTCCGCTCATGTTGGCCCCCAGGCCCTAGGCATCGGTGTGCGACGACCGGATCTCGACCTGGATCTTCAGATCGACGGTGCCCATGGCAGGCCGCACCGGACCCCGCGCGACGCGGAAGGCCAGCACGTCCAGGACGCGATGGAGAAGCTCGCCGCGCGAGGCCACCCCACAATTGAAAAAATAGGTACCCCAGGCAAAGGCGCAGTCGAACTCGAAACAGATATCGATGACCTCGCCGGCGCCCACCATGGGAATCGTCTGCTGACCGGGCGGAAACATGCCGCCGCCGAGGTGTACGCCGTTTATCACCTTGGTCATGCAGTAGAATTTGACTGCACGCACGGCCTGCGTAAAGCTGACACGATAACAGAATTTATAGCGCTCGCCGGGGACGAGGCAATTGACCCGCTCGCCGGTCAGCGTGAGCAGGCGCGCGTCTGAGATCTCGGCGCCAAGCGGGTCAAAGGCCAGGGTGCTGACCGACACCAGGTTGGGGTCCAGGCTCGCGATCTCGGTTTCGTCTGCCTCATCCCGTGCCTCCACGAAGCCCAGGTCCCGGAGCGCGTCCGTGCTGGTCGGGGCCTCCCTGCCGCCACTGGACGCGGCGGCCGTGCGAATCTCGCCCAGGATCTCCGGGATACGCTCGTCCGGGGCCGCCATCAGCTTCTGGTACCAGGCGACGGTGCCTTTGGGCCGTCCGGTATACAGGTGTTCGCCCTGGTGCAGGAGAATCGCGTGGTCGCACAGGTCGACCACGGTGGCGGTGGCGTGCGAGACGAACAGGATGGTCGCCCCGTCACCCTTGATCCGCTCCATCCGCGCGAAGCACTTGCGCTGGAAGGCCTCGTCCCCGACGGCGAGGGCCTCATCGACGATCAGGAGGTCGGGGTCGACGCTGATTGCGACGGCGAAGGCGAGGCGGGCGAACATGCCGCTCGAATAGGTCTTGACGGCCTGGTCGATGAAGGGGCCGATGTCGGCGAAGGCGAGAATGCCGTCCATCCGCTCGTCGACCGCGGCGCGGTCATAACCCGCGATGATGCCGTTGGTGTAGACGTTCTCGCGCCCGGTGAATTCCGGGTTGAAGCCCGCGCCCAGTTCCAGCAGGGCCGCAATGCGCCCGCTGACCGTTACTGTACCCACCGTCGGGTTGAGGTTGCCGCAGATCATCTGGAGCAGGGTCGACTTGCCGGAGCCGTTGCGGCCGATGATCCCCCAGGTCTCACCCTGCCGGATCTCCAGGTCGATTGCCTTGAGCGCCCAGAATTGCTCGTAGTAGGTCCGCCAGCGGCCGAACAGCATCTGCTTGAGCCGGTGCTCCGGCCGCTGGAACATCGCATAGGCTTTGCCGGCGGATTCGGCACGGACGACGACTTCAGACGACATCGGCGAACCCCCGCTTGGTCACCCTGAACCAGACGACTCCGGCCCAGGCGACGGCCATGGAGAGCACCAGGGATAACGCGAGCACCCCAAGGCCCGGCGCCTTGGCGAACAGCAGGACATCGCGCACCTGCTCCATCGCCACCGCCAGGGGATTGATCTGCATGTAGCCCCTGACCCGCTCCGGCAGGGCCGAGACCGGGTAGAACAGGGGGCTCGCGAACATCAACACCGGTACGACGATACCGACGAACTGGCGGATATCGCGGATGAAAAGTCCGGTCGACGACAGGAACCAGACCAGCCCCAGCGTCATGAGGACCAAGGGCATGAGGACCACGGGCAACCAGAGCACGGTCAGCGGCGGCAGGCCGGCGATGAGGACATAGGCGACGAGCAGGATCCCGAAGCTGACGGCGGCGTTGAACAGCGCACTCGCCAGCGAGACCCAGGCCAGGGCCTCGAGCGGGAAGACGATGCGTTTGATGTAGGATGGGTTCTCGGCCATCAGCGTGGGTGCGCGGGAAACGCATTCCGAGAACAAGGCGAACACGATCAAGCCGGCGAACAGCACCAAGGCGAACTCGAAGCGGCTGTTCATCGGCGTCGCCCAGCGGGTTTGGAATACGACACTGAAGACGAAGGTATAGATCGCAAGCATCAGCATCGGCGTGACGAACGACCAGGCGACGCCGAGTACCGAGCCGCGATAGCGCGCGGCGATCTCGCGCCGCGCGAGTTGGACGATCAGGCCCGCGTTGTCCGTCAGGGAGGTAAAGACGTGCTGCGGGCCGTACTCGGCGAGGGAAAGCCGCGGGCGGGCCGCCGTGTGCACTGCAACCGGGCGGCGGACCGCGGCGCCCGTCGACTGATGGTGATCGATCATCGTTCGCCTAGCGGCCCTGGGCGGCCGGTGTCACAGTGGCGCCCGGGGCTGGCGGCCCTGCGGCGATAATCTCGGCCACCAGGGCGTCTAAGGCCGGCTGATCGATCGTCATCTTGCTCGGATCGACGAGCCCCTTCACCCAGGCTTGGCGGGCCTCGGCGACCCAGTCGTTACCCAGTTTGGCGATGATCGACTCCTTGACCTCATCGAAGGTGCGCTGCCGCCCGGGCTGGACCTCTTCGAGCCGGATGAGGTGCAGACCGAACTTGGACCGGACGATCGGGCTCAGGTCCCCGGGTTGCTGGAGGGCAAAGGCGGCGTCCTCGAATGGCTTGACCATGTCACCCCGCTTGAAGGCCGGCAGCGCCCCGCCCTCCTGCGCATTGGCCGTGTCCTGCGAGGACTTGGCGGCGAGCTCGGCGAAGTCCGCACCCGCTTGCAACTGTTTCAACAGGTCCTCGGCCTCGGGGCGGCGGGCCGCGGCGGCATCATCGGTGTCCGCCTTCAGGAGTATGTGCCGGACGCGCACCAGCGTCGGGGTCAGGTAGCGGTCGGGGTGGGCCTGATAGAGCTCCGCGGCCCGGGCGGTCATATTGGGGATCCGTGCACTCAGGTCCTGCTCCTCCTTCTGGGTGAGCGCGGTGGCATAGATCTGTTCGCGCGCCCGCTCCACCCGCGCCTGGACCTCCGGCAACCGCTCGAGGCCCGCGGCCTTGGCGGCCGCGACCATGGCCTTGCGCTGATAAAGGGCGGTGATGGCCCGCATCAGGACGTCGCGGTCCGAGGTCAGTTGGCTGCGCACCGAATCCGGTGCCGTGGTGAGTTCGGTCCGGACGTCCGCCGCGGTAACGGCGACCTCCGGGAGCGGACCCTGGATCAAGGCCGCGTCGGCCCGCGCGGCGGCGGCCAGGGGCAGGAGGGACAGCCCCAGGGCGTAGCGCAGACAGATGGCAAGGGGGGATGGGCGACACCGCGCGGCGCCGGGGGACAGTTGGTCATTTGTCACGTTCTTCACCAGGTGGCCTGAGACAGCCGACGGCCCGGCAGGGTCCCGCGGTGGTGCTTGCGGTGGGTGCCGAGGGCATGGCCCGTGCTGGAGGTCCGGACGCGAGCGGTCCGAAACTCGGGGTATTTAGATGAAAACACCCGGGGACGATGCCCCGGGTGTAGCCCGGCGGTCGCGGGCGGCTAGGCCGCCCGCGAGACGCATTGGTGGGCGAAGGTCAGCTCGCCGTCAAGGCGCGATCGACCGCTGATACGCGTGCGGCGTATTGTAGGATGCGTTGATGGCGCCATTGGCGATGGTCGTGGCCGAGAACCCGATCGTGGGCAGGCCGCTGAACGTGTAGCTTACCGGCGTGGCTATAGTGATGGAAGACACGATGCTGCCGGCGCTGGTAAAGCCCAGTGCTGCCCAACCCGAGCTGAATCCCAACTGTATCGCGAAGGTGTTGGGGTTCTGCGAGCTGAAATAGTTGGTGCCGGTCCGGAAACTGATCGTGGAGACCTCGAGGGGGAGGCAACGGCCACTGGGCGGCGAGGGTTCCACGATGCCGACAACCTCCTTCTCTTCACGATCCCAATAGGTCAGCCCGACCGGTTGGCAACTGCCCTGGTTGGTGCCGACCGCGAAGGGGCCGTAGTAAACATAGGAACGCGGGTACACACCGAAGAAGGGGTCGTCGGTCGTGGCGCTGGGTTGGACTCCATAGTGGTGCTTGGTCGGGAAGTTGACGACCCAGCCCGTCGCAGGCAGGACGCCATTGTTTGCCCACCACTCGTTGTCCACCTCGTACGTCGTGATCAGGCTGCCGACCGCGTCGACTGTCGGGATCGGAGAGGCACTGCTGTAGGTGAATCCCGCGGTGCGAGGCACACCGTTGAAGACTTGGCTGGACAGGGCGGGGTTGGTCGGGTCGCCAACGATGCCACCAGTCAACGGCGAGCGCGTGGCGCCTGCGGGACTGCCGTCCACGAGATTTGGCCGCACCTGCTGCGGTGTCCAACCCATCAGGTCGTTGGCATTCGGAGCCAATTGATTTTCCGAACCAGCAGTGGGACTGAAGAAATTCGCAAAGGTGGTCACCGGCGCATCAAACACGATGCCGGTGTTCGTCCGCACGATATTGCTGGCCACCTTCAACACATTGAGGGGCTCACAAAACTCGGCCTGAAACGCCGTCGTCCCGGAAGCGGCCGCGCCGCGCGAGGGGATAAAAGGCCATTGATACAAACTGGTTGGGCCGGTGTTTGTGTCAGCGTTGCAGGTAGCGGTGATGCCCGGAGGAGCCTGACGGGCCTGTGACCCGGTGACCAAAATCGGACGCAGGGTCGGGGGATAGACACTGGCCAGGTTGGCGCAATTCCGCGACGTGCTCACGGCCCAGCTCGCCAGCAGACTGGCATCCGGGTAGATATCACTCTTCGGCACGGCGACGCCCATCTCGACGATCTCGATGTAGCCCTCCGTGGACAAGGGGTTGCTGCCGGTGACGAAGTCCACCTGCTTGATCTGCGCACCGTTCGCATTGCTCCCGACCACCACGAAGCCGAGCTGCCGGTTAGCCGGTGTATTGGCGGTACCCTTCGGCATGACGGTCGGGGTCGTGCAGGAGAGGTCAGTGGTCTGCACCCAGGGCAGCCCGGTGCCGGCGTTGAGCCCGACCGTTGCGGTCCAGACGTCGTTCGGGGAGAGGAAGACGTTGAAGTCGAGCACGTCCCTGCTGTCCGCGGCCTGGCGGAAGCGGACCTTGACGGCGACCACGTAATCACCGGAGGTATTGACGAGGCTGATGTTGGTCTGCTGGCCGGCTCGCACCGTGTAATAAGACGTCTCGGCGACATCGCCAAGCCCGTTGCCGGCGAGTTCCACGGCGTTGGCGGGGGCCAGGGCCATGCCCGCTAAGAGCGCGGAGACGGCAGCGGCGGTTTTCGTTCGGTTAAAAGTGGTCATGGTATTCCCCTGGGTTGATGTTCGTTCGTGAGGACCAGCAAAGGCTATCACTGCGTGGTGGTCCCGCTCAACAATCGCACGAAAAATTTCCCTATCAGCCTACTCCAATTGCGAAGTCAGTGTCAAGCTGGCTTCACGCTTTGCCCCGATGCCAGGTCGGCGCCGGACCCCTGCCGACGCCCCCGTGCGTCTGCCTGGCCTCCTGAGGAACTCTCTATCAGTCGTCGTCACGCACCACCCACCAGTCCCCCTGGGTGAGGATCCAGCGCTCGCGCAGCGGCTGAATGCGGTCGACGAGCCCAGCCCCGAGCGGCGCCAGCGACTGCATCTGCAGTGTGACATCGACCTCGGCCCGGTCACCGGCCGGGTCGACCCTGACCTGATCGACGGTCGCCCTGACCCAGTTCACGCCGACGCCAAACTGGGCCCCGTACTGTTTGCGGTCGACCGTCGCCCGGTAAGCCGGGGTTTCAAAGGTGTAGGCCCCGGCGAAATCGCGTTCGATCAAACGCGCCCAGCGCGCCTCCACCCGCTGCTTGAGGGCCTCCTGGGGTTGCAGTGCGGCAGCCGCCTTAGGCGCCGAGGTAGCCGACGGCGGGGTTGCCGGGCCGCAGCCCGCCAAGAGCAACATACTTAAGACCCCAAGGCCGACGCTGACACGCGTCGAAGGCCGATGAAACCGCACACCCATAGCTGACTCCTGACACATTACCGGCCTTGACAGTGTTACGACATCACCCGAGCGGCCGCGGACGGGTGATCCGCGGCGGCGGGCAACGCGGCAAGGGCGCGCTGGCGCTGCCTGTGTCATGACGGCGTGACGCTGTTTTGACGTGAAGTCTAGATTAGCAGACACGTGATCATATTACAACTGTATGCATTTCCCAACAACACGCATTTAACACCCTGATTTTCCTTGTAGCACACCCCAGCGGCTGGTTCGCACCGGGCGCGGGTGAAGGGGACATCGTGTGGAGAAACTACATGTGGTCACATGCTGGTACAACCCTTTGGCCTGCCGGATCGGCGGGCCGGACGCCCCACAGTCAGACCCCGGGGCGGGACGATCCGCGGCCGCGGGGCTCGTTGAAGGACACCGGCAAAGACCACGGAGACACCCGGCCGACGACGCGAAGGCGCTCGCCAAGGCCCCCTTGACGAGTCCTTATGATATCTTTCTAGCCTGGGTAACGGCAACTTGGGTGCCTGGTTAGACGATAAAGGTGCAGCAATGTCCGATGGCGGGCGCGGGCCTGCGGCGAGCGCCGCGGCACTGTTGCTTCAGGATGGGGGTGCGACATGAAGGGGATGGTCCTGGTCACCGGCGCCTCCGGATTCATCGGCCCCGGCCTGTGTCGGCGCCTGCAAGCGGACGGTTGGCGGGTGCGGGCGGTTATGCGGCGGCGCACCGCGGGCCCCTGGGACGAGGCGGTCCACCTTGACCTGGGCCGCGAGGCCCTGCCGCCGCACCTGCTGGCCGACATCGACTGCATCTTCCACCTGGCGGGCAAGGCCCATGCCCTCGCGGCGGGGCCGGGGGCGGAGGAAGAGTACCGGCTCGCCAATTGCCGCAGCACCCTGGATCTGCTCGCGGCGGCCCGCAGTGAAGGCGTGCGCGGGTTCGTCTATTTCAGCAGCGTCAAGGCCATGGGGGGGGGCGCCGCGGACGCGCCCGCACCCGAGGGCCCTTACGGACGCTCGAAACTGGCCGCCGAGCGGGCGGTGCTGACCAGCGGGGCCGCCCCGCACCCGGTGGTCCTGCGCCCGTCCCTGGTCTACGGCCCGCACCCCAAGGGCTATCTGGAGCTGCTGATCAGGGCCGTGCGGGCCGGCTGGTTTCCGCCCCTGCCTGAGCTGGGCAACGGCCGCTCCATGATCCATCGCGACGACCTGGCGCAGGCGGCGATACTCTGCGCCGCGCTCCCCCGGGCGCGCGGACGGACCTATGTCGTCACCGACGACACCCCCTACAGCACCCGCCGGATCTACGAGTGCATCCTGGAGGCGCTTGGCCGGCGGACGCCCCGCTGGAACCTGCCGATCGGCCTGCTGCGGCTGGCCGCGCTGGGCGGCGACGGGATCGGGCGGCTGCGGGGCCGACGCCTGCCCTTCGACTCCGAGGTCCTGGAGAAGCTGATCGGCGCCGCCTGCTATGACGGCACCCCGATTCGACAGGAGCTCGGGTTCCAGTCGCGGCGGACCCTGCCGGACAGCATGGCTGAGATGGTGGCGACCACGCGGCGCTGAGGGGGGACCACGGATACAGAATGATTTGCCGTGAAAGTCGCGCCGGGAGCGCCCTCCGGGTGCGATCAGAACTGATGTGGTAACCGAGATCCCGGGTTCGTTGTCGTAATCGAATAATCCGACAACGATTACGACAACGACAACGACGCCCGGTCCGTGAGAACGTCCGGTAGCTTTAGCACCCATGGGAGATAGTCGATGAAAGCAAGACCCTCAGCGACCACACCGCAGGCCCTGCTGAATCAGGCGCTGGCCTTTCATCAGGCGGGACAGCTCGGGCAAGCAACCGCGCTCTATCGCCAACTCTTGCAGGCGCAGCCGCGCAACGCCGATGTACTCTGGTTGCTGGGCAGCCTGGAGTGCCAAACGGGTCACCTGGAGCAGGGTGCCGCGTTGTTGAGCCGCTTGGTGGACATTGCGCCCGACCATGCCTACGCACATTACAATCTGGGGCTGGCCCTGAACAAGCTCGGTCGTTTGGAGGAGGCGATCTCCAGTTACGCCAAGGCACTGGCGATCAAGCCAGACTATGCCGAGGCGCACATCAACCGCGGCACTGCCCTGCGCGACCTCAATCGTTGGGGGGAGGCACTCGCCAATTACGACCAGGCGCTGGCGGTCAGGCCAAACTATGCGGAGGCCTTTTACAACCGTGGGCTGGCCCTGGGTCAACTCGAGCGACCGGGGGAGGCGCTGGCCAGTTACGCGCAGGCCCTGGCGATCAATCCAGGCTATGCCGAGGCGCACGCGCAGCGCGGCGAAATCCTCTTTGCAGCGAGTCGTTTCGAGGAGGCGCTGGCCGGTTTTGAGCAGGCCTTGGCGATCACGCCGACACTTGATTTTCTGCGCGGACAAGCGCTCTACGCCCGCCTGTACCTGTGCGATTGGCGTCTGTTTGATACTGAATGCGAGCGACTCGCAGAGCAGCTGGCGCAGAATGAAACGGTTTCCTCACCCTTTCCCCTCCTGGCGGTGATCGACGCGCCGCAAGTCCATCGCCGGGCCGCGGAGCTTTACGCTGCAGTAAGGTATCCGGCGGGACATGGCGTGCCTGAGATCGCAAAACGCGGCCGCCGGGAGAGAATCCGCATCGGCTATTTTTCTGCTGATTTCCGTCATCATCCGATGATGCATCTGATGGCGGAGATGCTTGAGTTACATGATCGACAGCGGTTCGAGCTGATCGCCTTCTCGTTCGGACCGGACACCGGCGACAGTTGGCGTGAACGGGCCGCCCGGGCCTTCGATCAATTCATCGATATCCGCTCGCTGTCGGATCGGGAGGCCGCCGCGCTGGCCCGCAACCTGGAACTCGACCTCGCGATCGACTTGAATGGCTTTACGCTCGGCTGCAGGCCCGGCATCTTTGCCGACCGGGCGGCCCCCATCCAGGTGAACTACATGGGTTACCCGGGCACCATGGGCGCGCCTTACATCGACTATTTGCTTGCCGACCGGGCCCTGATCCCAGCCGATGCGCGGCAGCACTATTGCGAAAAGATCGTTTATCTTCCGGATACTTATCAGGCGAACTGCCGGGAGCGGGAGATCTCGGACCAGGCGCTCAGTCGGTCGGATCTGGGGCTGCCGGCGTCCGGCTTTGTTTTCTGTTCGTTCAACACCCACTACAAGATCACCCCGGACGTATTTGACTCATGGCTGCGCATCATCACGCGCGTGCCTGACAGCGTCCTGTGGTTGCTGGTCGGCAATCAGACCGCACGACTGAACCTGGGTAAGCGTGCAGCACAGGCCGGGGTCGACCCCCGGCGTCTCATCTTTGCGGCCAGCCTGCCCGTCGCCGAGCATTTGAACCGATTGCGATCGGCACACTTGTTTCTCGATACCTTTCCATACACTGCCCACACGACTGCCAGTGATGCCTTGCGGATGGGGTTGCCGATCGTGACGCGCAGCGGTCAGTCGTTTGCCAGCCGGGTGGCGGCGAGCCTGCTCAAGGTGGTCGGTGTGCCTGACCTGATCACGACGACCCCGCAGGAATATGAGGCACTGGCCGTGACGCTGGCAACCCAGCCGGAGCAGTTGGCAGCCGTCAGGCAGAGACTACTCGCCAACCTGCCGACCTGTGCGCTCTTCGGCGCTGAGCGCTTTACCCGCGCGATCGAGTCCGCCTATATCGCAATGTACGAGCGGTATCAGGACGACTTATCGCCGGATCATATTGTCGTGACTTGAGGGACCCTGACGTTGGCTACCCGGCCACGCGGTGCCCGCGCAACACCGCGACGATGCGCCCTGCCGCGTGCCCGTCGCCGTAGGGCGAGACGCCGCGGGCCATGGAACGGTAATAGCCGGGGTCATCGAGCAGGCGCTGGGCCTGCGCCACAATCTGTTCATACACCGGGCCGACCAGCTTGACCACACCGGCCGCGACCGCCTCGGGGCGCTCCGTCTCCCGGCGCAGCACCAGGACCGGTTTGCCCAGGGCCGGGGCCTCTTCCTGGACGCCGCCGGAGTCGCTCAGGATCAGGTAGGCGCGCTGCATGGCCCCGACGAACGGCAGGTAGTCGAGCGGCGGGCACAGGGTGATGCCCGGACAGTCGCCGAGCAGTTCCTCGGCGACGCCCTTCACATTCGGGTTGGGATGCACCGGATAGAGCACCGTGACCTCCGGGTTGGTCTCGGCCAGGTGACGGATGGCGCGGCAGATCTCGCGCAAGGGTTCGCCGAAGTTCTCGCGCCGATGGGCGGTGACCAGGATCAGCCGTTTGGCCGGGTCGATGGGGACCCCGATCGCCGGTCGGCGCTCCGCCACGCTCAACAGGGCGTCGATGACGGTGTTGCCGGTGACATGGATGGCCGCGGGGGCGACGCCTTCGCGCAACAGGTTGTCCCGGGCGCTGGCCGTCGGGGCAAAGTGCCAACGCGCCAGACGCCCGGCGACGACCCGATTCATCTCCTCCGGGAAGGGATTGTCGAGATCGCCCGTGCGCAGCCCCGCCTCGACGTGACCGAAGGGGATCTTGCGATAGAAGCAGGCCAAGGCCGCCGTCATCACGGTGGTGGCGTCGCCCTGGGCCAGGACCAGGTCCGGGTTCTCCGTACCGAGCGCCTCGTCCAGGGCCAGGAGCAGCCGGGCGGTCAGGGCGGTGAGTGCCTGGTTGGGCCGCATGATGTCGAGGTCCAGATCGGGCCGGATACCGAAGAGCGCGAGGACCTGGTCGAGCAGTTGCCGATGCTGCGCGGTCGCGAGCACGCGGGACTCGAAGGCCGGGTCGCCCGCGAGGGCCTGGATGACCGGTGCCATCTTGATGGCCTCCGGGCGGGTGCCGACGATGGACAGGACGCGCAGCGGGGGAAGGTCGCTCATGGCTGGCCTGAAGTAGGTAAGGTCTAGGTCGGCAGTGTAGGCGATTTGCCCGCACCGCGGCAGGGTGGCTAATGCCGCTCGATGGATAAGGCTCGGACCATTGACCGCACCGCGGCCGTAGGGTGCGCCGTGCGCACCGTGGCGCCAACCGAAACCCTGGCCGCGGCGATCAACCGCAGCCTCTTGAGGTGCGCACGGCGCACCCTACGCCAATGACCAAGGCTAACGGTCATGGCACCCGCGCCACCCCGGAACATGAAAGTCCTCTCGACCGCTAGCTCGATGGCCAGCGTGCGGGGCAGCGTAGTCAGGGCTTCCAGCCCTGACTGTTCCAGCCCCGACACCGTCAGGCCAGGATGGCCTGACTACGCACTTTCACGGTAAAGCCTTGGACTCCCGGACTACAGAGTGGCCGCTGCCGACGCAGTACGGGCCAGCAGGTGCGCGACTGCACGCTCGGTCAGGGGCGCCTGATTCAGCACCCGGGCCGTGCCCTTGCGCAGGTGCTCCGCGAGACTGGCGGGGGCGAGCGTCATGGCGTTCTCACCCTGGCGGTTGGTGAACAGGTAGACCCCGCGCAACTGGCTGATCCAGCTCAGACGCAGGGTTTTGCGAGTGCCCAGGAAACTCTCGAACTCGACCCAGGTGCCGAGCTCCAGGGACCGGGCGAGCCGCAGCTCGCGGTCGGCGAGAGGCTCCGAGTTGGTCGGCGCGCCGCCCTGGGCCGCCGGGTGATACTCGATGCAGTGGGCGGCCTCGACCAGGTCGACGGCCCGCAATCCAGGGCGTTCGGCAGTGGCGGGGGGCGGCGGGGCCGTCACGGGCTCCGGATTCGGGGGCTCCCGATAGGTCGCGTCGGCACTGTCCTTATGCAGGGCCCCCATGTGCAGCCTGATCAGTTGGCCGAAGAAGGGGTCCCACACCTCCTGCAGACCGGCGGCCTCGAGCGGGACGCGCAGTCGGCTCAGCAGATCGGGCAGCGAGGTGAGCAGGCGATTGCGCTCCGCCGCCCCGTGCTTGGGGGCCACGCTCCACAGCAGGTCGTCCATGGCCGCCAGGGCCTGCTGCCAGGGTTGCGCTTCATCGCCATGGCGGACGTAGGTCTGCTCCAGCACCGAGCGCCAGTGACGATCGAGGAATTCCCCGATCAGGGCCGGCATCCCCGGGACCTTGAGGCGCGCCCCGATCTCGGTCGTCACCCGGGCCTGGGCCAGGTCCCGCCGGTCGCGTTGGGCAAGCTTGTCGACCACCACCGTGGTCCGCGTCCGGGCACGCGCCTCCTCGTCCGCCAGGAAGTCCTCCAACTGCTGCGCCTGGGCGGCAAAGATGTCGATGCTGGTCTCGAAGCCCGCCACCACCTCGCTGACGATGGCCTGGATACTGGTCATCAGGCGCGGCGCGTCGGCCTCGTGGCGCCCGAGCCCGGCACTGGCGATCAGGTCAAGCAGACGCCGCGCCGGGTGCCGCTTGTTGGAGAAGAAGGCCTTGTCCAGCAGGGCCGCCTTGAGGACCGGGATCTGGAGCCTGGCGACCTCCGCGCGCAGGGTCGCCGGGAGGTCCGGGTCCGCGAAGATGGCGTCGAAGAGCAGTGCCACGATATCGATGGTCAGGGCATCGACCGGGTGCGAGCCAGCCGCCAGCGCCGTGGCGCGCAACTGCTGCAGCACCGTGCCCGGTCCCGCGGCGAGTGCTGCCGTCCCCAGCCCCGGCAGGTGCTGCGGGTCGCTACGCCCCCGTTGCAGGGCGGTCAGGACCGCCATCAGTTGGGCCAGGCCGAGGGTCGGCGCGGGCTTCGGATCAGACCCCGGCGGCGCCGCCCGGCGCCCGCGCGGGGTCCGCGTCGCCGCCGCGATGGCGCGGGCGAGCTGATCAAAGACCAGGTCCTCGAAGCGGGCCGGCGCGGGCAGGCCCGCGAGACCGGCGGCCGCCGGGTCGAGCGCGGGGGCGTCGGGTCGCTGGTCGGCCAGCCCGCCGGTCCCCGGCTGTCCGAGTACCCCCGCCGCCGGACCGGTCAGGCGGTCGCCCGGCTCGCCGCACGGCACGCGGCGCGACCCGTTGGGCAGCGCGGGCGCACTGCCATCGTCGACCAGGTGCCGGTTGAGTCCCGCGTAGATGGCCGGAAGGGCCGCCTGGGTCTGGCGCTCGAACGCCTCGAGGATCGTCAGGGCCAAGGGCTGGGCCACCCCCAGCGCGTCGAACGCACGCAGCACGGCCGCGAACAGTGCATGGGGGTACAGCGGGTTATCGTCTTCGTCGATGCGCGCCGAGGCCAGCAGGGCGGCAAGACGGCGGTCGAGCGCGGTGAGTTGCTCCGCACAATGGCAGACGGCGCGGGCCGCCAGCTTGCCGAGCACCAGATCGCGCTTGAAGGCATCCGCGGTGACGGGGTGCAGATCGCACGCGTTGCCCGGGGCGTCGGAAGGACGGTCGCGCCGCAGGGCGGCGAGGCCGACGTCGAAGTGCGCGCACAAGCCGTCGCGAAACCGCTCCACAAAATCCTGACCGCGGCTGGTCAGGACCTCCATCGCGGCAAAATAGCGCTGCTGCTGCTCGAGGCTGGTGGCGCGGTCGGCCATGCCGAGCAGGTCGTCTGCGACTGCGCCCAGGTTCTCGGCCAAGGCCTTGGCGACGCCATGGGCGAGTCGGTCGCGGCACCCCGCCAGTAACAGCAGCGCGTCCGCGGGAATGGTCCCGTCGGGGCCCGCATCACGGGCGGCGAAGGGCAGCGTGTTGGGAGAATTTTGATCCGGCATGAGCTGGGTCTCGGTGTACGGAAGCACTCTGCACCCGCCGGCGCAGAGACAACCCAAGCTGGTAGCGGCATCAGATCCGCGGCGGGCTCAGGGCCCAGGTCCGCCGATCCTTGAGAGATTCTCGTTCTAGGAAGCGTCTTACAGGTGAGAGTATAGGGCAAGGGCCGGCGCCGAGTGCCAACCGGATCGCTAATTCTTGATAAGTTGCCGCGGGCCTCAAGGATCAGGGACAGGCCCCGGACACGGGGGGACCAGGCCCTGAGCCGGCCCGTCGTGCCGAACAGCCGCCGATCTCAAGTCCCCGAGAGAACGCCGGCGCGCGACCGCGGCCAGCGTCGGCCGGGACCACAACCACGCCAATCCTTCGATTACGCCCGGATTCCCCGCTGGAAAACCGACCAGCAAACCACCGCGGTCGCACGCTGCGATGGCCCGAGCGGGCCCGTCGGCGGCCCGCTGGCGCAAGCGGGCGGCGCTGCACGCGCATCTCGCCACGAACCGGACCGCCGCTCGGTTGCTTTATGATCGCGCCTGCCAGGTCTTGTCGGCTGTTTGCACGCAGGTCCCGGCCCGCGACCGCCTCCTTGCATTGCAATGATCTGGTTGCTATTATGAATAATTAGGTAGTCATCGCGCGATCCGTTCTGCATTGACCCATCCGCGCGCCGCGCAACCTGGCGCCAGACGCCCCACTTCATTCATTACGCGCCGACCTGCCGACCATTATGACAACGCATAACTATTTCGCCCGCTGGTCCACTGATCTGTATGGCAGCGGAATTGAATTCCAGCGCACGATCCACGTCCTCACCGCAGGGATAGTGCGGGGCGATACCCTGGATTTAGGCTGTGGTTCGCGCGTCCATTATTACACCGCAAATGCGCAGCGGTGGGTGGGAATGGACCTGTCCCAGGCGATGCTCGATGACCTGCGGTTCTTCGGCCAACCGCCGCGCCAGCCCCCTGAAAAGATCGCGGCCAGTTGTTTTGAGCCACCGTTCGAGGACCAGAGCTTCGACACCGTGTGCGCGATGTTTTTGTTGCACCACTTAGGTCAATATTCGGCACGTTGCAGCCGGCGCCGCGTCGTACAGGTGCTCGCAACTGCACATCGCCTGCTGCGGCCCGGCGGACGGTTACTGATCGCCGAGAGCGCCCGCCGCGCTTTGGAACTACCCTACCACGCCGTGTTTCCCGCGCTCTATCGCATCTTCCGTCTCGCAGACATCGAGTTACCCTATTTCTGGACCCTCAGGCAACTGCTGGCGATGTCGCGCACCGCGGGATTCGATGATTCCTTGGTGGCTCAAATCCCGATCCGTGAGCGGATTGTGAACCCAGTCAGCGGCATCGCCTTGCCGCCGCTGATCACCAATCTGCTGCAGCACATGACGTTGATCGTCCTGACCAAACACTGAGCCACCGCATGCCTTATCCCTTCGCCTTGGCCCTGGTATACGCCCACATTTTCTTCCTGCCCGGCGCCCTGGTTCTTTACGCCATACGCGAACGGGGGCAGGCGTTTGCGCCAATATTGCTCGCGATCCCGCTGAGCGTCGCCATCAATTTCTATCTCATCGTGCTGCTCGTTGCAACCGGCACCCTGGGCCAGCCGCTCCTGCTTTCGATCATCGCCGTGGAGCTCTGCCTGTTCCTGGCGGTGGCCCGCGGCGTCCCACCGATCGGTGCCGGAAGCGGTGCCGACACGGGCGCTGCTTATCTGCAATTCCTCTTCGTCGCAGCGGCAGCCGCCGTATTCGCACCAAGCCTGGTCGCCGCCTTTGGGCAGGTCTTTCAACAGAACGATGCGGTCCTCTCCTGGAACCGCTGGGCGACCAGTTGGGCAACGGGGCAATTCCCTACCTTTACGATGACCTATCCCCAGCTCGTGCCGGTGACCTGGGCCACCGTCTACACCGCGGTGGGGGAGCCGCTGGAATTCTTCGCCCGCGGTCTGGGGCCGGTCTTCGCGGTGTTGTCCGCCGTCTTCATCATGTCCTTGGGGGTGATCCGCGCCCGGCCCGCGTTTGCGGTCGCGGCAGCGGTGAATATCTATCTCACCTTCTTATTCCTGGGCACCTGGCTCGATGACGGATACGCGGAAACCGCGACGATGTTCATGTCCATCGCCGCGTTGTACCCCTTGCTGCTGCTGACGCCCGAATCCGGCGACGCCGTCGTGCGCCGGGCGGCAATGGTCTCGCTGTTTCTCGCCACGGCGGTCGCCCACACCAAACAGGCCGGGGTGTACCTGTTGGTTTGTCATCCGCTGGCATTCGGGCTGATATTGCGTGAACTGGGTCTGTGGCGGCGGAACATCTTCACCGGCTATCTGGTCTGGTTTGCCCTGGCAAGCAGCGCGCTGGTGTTGCCCTGGTATGGGCTCAAACAGTGGCAGATTGCCCAGGGCAGCGAACGGGACATCGCCAGCTATCTGGTCGGCGCCGGCGGCCTGCATGGCGATATGTCCATCTACCGGCGACTGGCAAAGGGCCTGGCACTGCTCTGGGGCACCCTTGGCAGCCTGGGCTCCTGGCTGATCATCATCGGTCTGGCGGCCGCTGCCTTCCTCAATGTCAATCGTTGGCTGATCGTTGTGGTCATTTGCCCTTTCATACTCCAGTGGGCGATCAGTTTCAATTATGACACACGCAACCTCGCCCTGATCATTCCCGCACTCTCGATCGCTTCGGTCCAGGGCTATGCCGCGGTCCTCCAGTATCTGTTTGCGCACTCCGGGGCATCACGCTGGAAGCCGCGCCGACGCCTGTTTCAGCCTTGGCGGCCCAGCGCTCGCCCGGCACTGTATGCGACATTGGCGGTGCTGGTGTTCACCCCGTTGGCATTGGCTCCGAGCCGGGCGACGTTGCGTGACATCCAGCTGTCACAGATGAAAGAAAGAGGCTTCGCTGGGGCCAACGCCGTCGCCTGCGAGTTGAGCGATCACGGCCTGCTGGCCGAACGGTTTCTTACCAATAACCGTTGGCTTGAGGCGCTGCCCTGCGTCAGCGAACGATTCGACCCATTCTACCGGCATACGGACTATCATCATTTCAGCGAGCCGGCGGCGATCTTTGCCGATCTCAATCATCTTGAAGCCTACCTTCGCACCCGCCGCGGGGACCTGAAGCAGATACTGCTCGTGCGTAAGGCAACGCCTTACGCCATTTCAGATTCGCTCTTTGCGGAACTCGCGGAGGCCGCCGCCGGGGGCCATTATCGAATGCTTGCCGCGGGCGCGGACTATCTCCTGGTGGAATCGGTTCAGCCGCAAGACACCAAATAACCCCGGCGCGCGCGCTGCCCGAACATCAGCGCACCGGCACACGTTGTGCGACGACGATGCCCTGCGTCAGCACCACCGGCCAATTGATGAGGCGACACACCATCCTGCCCCGGCGGCTGACTGCGCCGGCGACCTCTTCAAAGCCAAGCGGGCGCTCATCCGGGAAGGTCCAGTTGCCCGTTATCTCAAGGCCCCGCCGCACGACGCGGTAGAGCCAGGTCGGGGTGGGGAATGTCAATAATACGACACCGCCGGCGCGGGCAAAGGCGAAGTGGGTATCGATGCTGCGCCGCGTGTCCGCGGCGGAAAAGTGTTCGATCAGGCCGACGCTGAATACCAGATCGTAACGCTCGAAATGGATCGGGTCCGGCAGCAACACATCGCCCCGCTCCCAGGACAGCCGCGGGTCGCGCGCCACACGCTTACTCAGCAGCGCCAGACCGCGCGCGTTGGTATCGATGATGTGATAGGAGCGCACCGGCAGGGCACGCAGAATCGGCTCCGCAAAGACGCTGTTGGCGCCGCCCAGTTCACAGATGGCGAGGTCGGGGTGCGCGTGACAATGCCGGGCCATCAGGGAGATCAAGGTTCGCTGCGTGAACTGTCGGGTCACCCGTGCGGTCAGCGCCGGGCGCGCGTAGTAGGCATCCCAGTCGGTCTGCTCGGTACCCATGGCCTACTCCTCGCGCGAAAACACAAAGACTCTCTGGAGCGCGAAATTTGCAAAGAACAACATAAGGTCGGCGACCACCTTGGCGAGCGGCACCGGTAATAAAAATACCAGTACCAGGACCGTCACGAGACCATAGCTCGCAATGGCGCTGGCGGCCAGCAGCGCGACGAACAACGGCACTTGTCGCCGCAAATCGCCGTGAGATAAAAACACGCGCCGACGCGCGATGATGAAATAGATCCAACCAATCAGCAGGCGCCCACCGATGACGGATAACAAGAGCAGCCCGGTGCTGCGATAGAGAAGGAAAAAAAGCAGGTAATCGGCCGCCGCGGAGACCAGCGACAGCGCGGAGTAGCGCAAGAAAACAAAATAGATTCGGAGGGAATCGAACAGCGGATCAAAATGGGAGCTGGGATTGCCCGGCTCGTAGACGGTGGTGATCGGGATCTGCCTGATGGCCGTACCGCGGCGGGTCTCGGCATAAAGGGACGCGAGCTCCAATTCATAGCCGGAGTCTGCCATTCGCAGCAGTCGCTGCGCGACGGCAATGGGTAAGCCGCGCAGTCCCGTTTGCGTATCGACCAGCCGCCGATGGGTGAAGGCGCGGAACACCGTGCGCGTGACGACATTCCCGAGACGGCTGCGTAACGGCGTACCGCCATCGAAGTGCCGCACCCCCAGGATAAGCTCCTGCGGCGCGTCACAGAGGGCGCGGGCCACGGCTGCCACGTCTTTCGCCAGGTGTTGTCCGTCAGCGTCGGCGGTGATGAGCCCAAGCAGCGCCGGAAAACGGACCAGCGCGAAGTTGATCCCTGTTTTCAGCGCGCTGCCTTTACCGAGATTGATCGCGTGCCGCACGACGATCACGTCCGGATCGCGGCGGATCTGCGCGAAGATCGGCCCGCGGTCATGCGCGGAGCCGTCGTCCACGATCACGACAGCAGCGCGAAGACCACGCCGCTGTAATTCGGTTTGCAGTTGGGCGACGAGCTCGACCAGGGCTTGCGCCGGCTGGTAGGCAGGGATAATCAGACAGACCTGCACGGGCAACGCCGCCGGGTCGGTCCCGGGCTGCGCAGTCGCCGTTTGACGGTCGTTCAGCACGGCGTCGGCAGGGGTCGGCATGATCGTCGGGCGCAGGCCGACGGCGCTAACCTGCCGAGACACCGCGACCGTCGGCGCAAACCAGGGCGCGTACCTGTCATGGCCGGCAAGTCGGGCAGCTTGTCATTCGGGCCGCAGTTCGTGGTCGCCCGCCAGGGGGGACGCCAACACGGTGATGGAACTATTGATTGCCATTACCGGCAAGAAGGACAACGGGGCGTATTTTTTCATCCGGATATCAAAATAGAAACGCGCGAATTGCAGGACCCGCCTGGCATCGTTGATGTGCTCGATGGCCATCACCTCATGGACGTTGAGCCGGTAATTGCGGCGCAGGCGCGGGCCGGTGACGAGCAGGCGTCCCAATTCCCATCCCCAGCCACCCTCGGTGGGGATCGAGAAAATAAAGGCCCCCGCCGGGGCGAGCACGCGCCGGACCTCCTCGAGCCCCTCGGCGAGATGGTACAGATGCTCCAGTACATGCGCGCTCGTGCAGCAGGCGATACTGCCCGGCGCGAAGGGTAGGTTGTTGAAATCCGCTTGAACGGCAAGGACGTCGGGATACCGGTGTTTCACGCGGGTCAGAAACGCGGCATTGCGGTCGATACCGATACAGCGGCGCTGATCCAGCAGATCGAAGAGTTGTCCGTCGCCACAACCGATATCGACGATGACCTCCGGGGGGTGCGGCAGCCCGGCAATCAGGGACCGCATTTTCCGATGCCCACTCATCGAGAAAAACCGATAGAAAGGCCGTTCGTAGATGACCCACCCTTTTTGTACCATGTCCTCCCAGGCGCTCATCCATCGCCGATAGAAACGCGACTGATAAAACGCCGGTACGCGCAACTCGCTGGTGCGCGGCAGGGCGCGGAGCACGCCATCGTCACTGAACTCGTAGCGGTAGCCGCAGGCGCCGCAGACGAGCGCGTCGGCGCCTGGCGTCATGGTGTTGCCGGCGCACTCCACACAACGCGTGACGAGAGACAATAACTTGTGGTCTTGGCGCATGCCTTAGGTGTTCCACTGCCGAACCTTGGGCCAGGGCACTCACGGTCACTCGATGAAGCGAATGAGCGGGCGCTTGCTGTGGCGGGCTCCCGGCTGAGCGCCCGCTCGCACTGGTAACGCCGTTTAAGTCGCGCCCTGCTTTTGCGAACTAACGGTGTCCCGGCAGTTTACCATGTGATTCGGCCCGATGTCGTGGTGTCGGGCCTAGCGCCGCGGCGCAAGGCCGGGGCCATCTGCACGATCGGACCGGCCCGTCCGACCTGGGCGCCTCACTCCACGGTCACTGACTTCGCCAAATTGCGCGGCTGGTCCACATCGGTGCCCTTCAGGACCGCCACATGGTAGGCCAGCAGTTGCATGGGGATGGTGAAGATCAGGGGGTCGATCAGGTCGTCGGTCTCCGGCAGGCGGATGACCGTGATCCCGGCCGCCTCTTGCAGCGGGACCTGGAAGTCGGCGAAGACAAAGAGCTGACCGCCGCGGGCGCGAACCTCTTCCAGATTGGATTTCAGCTTCTCCAGCAGTGCGTTGTTGGCCGCCACCGCCACCACCGGCATGTCCTCGTCGATCAGGGCCAGCGGGCCATGCTTGAGCTCGCCCGCCGGGTAGGCCTCGGCGTGGATGTAGGAGATCTCCTTGAGTTTCAGCGCCCCCTCCATGGCGATCGGATAGAGCTCCCCACGCCCCAGGAACAGGGTGTGCTGCTTGTCGACGAACTGCTCGGCCAGCGTCGCGATGGGCGCGTCCAGGGCCAGGACCTGCTCCATCTTGGCCGGGACCGTGCGCATCAGGGCGACCAGGCGCTCCTCCTGCGCCTGGTCCAGCCGGTGGAAGCGGCCCAGCGTCACGGTCAAGAGCAAGAGCGCCATGAGCTGGGTGGTGAAGGCCTTGGTGGAGGCGACGCCGATCTCGGGGCCGGCGCGGGTCAGGAGCACCAGGTCGGATTCGCGCACCAGCGAACTCTCGGGCACATTGCAGATGGCAAGCGTGGCGGCGTAACCGGTCTCCTTGGCGATGCGCAGGGCCGCCAGGGTGTCCGCGGTCTCCCCGGACTGGGAGATGGTGACGAAGAGGGCCGACTGCGGCACCACATGGCGGCGATAGCGGTACTCGCTCGCCACCTCGACGTTGCAGGGGAGCCCGGCCAGGGACTCCATCCAGTAGCGCGCGACCAGGCCCGCGTGGTAGCTGGTCCCGCAGGCGACGATGGTCACCGCCTGGATACTCGCAAAGAGGTCCGGCGCGGCGTTGCCGAAGGCCTCCGGCACCACCCGATTGCCCAGCAGGCGCCCGTCCAGGGTGTCGGCGATGGCGCGGGGCTGCTCGAAGATCTCCTTCAGCATGAAGTGCCGGTACGCGCCGCGCTCGGCGGAGTCGCTGGCGACCGAGGATTCCTTGACCGGGCGCGTGACCGGTTCACCCTTGCGGTCCCAGATGCGGACGGACTCCCGGGTGATTTCAGCGATGTCACCCTCTTCCAGGAACATGAAGCGGTGGGTCACCGGCAGCAGGGCGAAGACGTCGGAGGCGACAAAGTGCTCACCGAAGCCCACGCCGATCACGAGCGGGCTGCCCTGGCGCGCGACCACCAGGTGCTCCGGGTCCTGGAAATCGAGCACGGCCAGGGCATAGGCGCCGGTCATACGGGCGGTGGCGCGGCGTACCGCCTCGATCAGGGGGTGCCCGCCGACCAGTTCATCATAAACGGCGTGGACCACGACCTCGGTGTCGGTCTCGGAGGTGAAGTGGTGGCCGGCGGCGCGTTGCTCCCGGCGCAGTTCCTCGTGGTTCTCGATGATACCGTTGTGGACCAGGGCGCAGCGGTCCCGACAGATGTGGGGGTGGGCGTTGCGCACCGCGGGCTCACCGTGGGTGGCCCAGCGGGTGTGGGCGATGCCCAGAGTCCCGGGGAGCGGATGGGCGGCGACCTCTTCCGCCAGGCGCGCGACCTTACCCAGGGTGCGGGCGCGATTGAGCTTGCCGGTCGACTCCAGGACGGCGATACCGGCGGAGTCGTAGCCGCGGTATTCGAGCCGACGCAGCCCCTCGAGCAGGATGGCCGCGACCGGACGTTGGGCGATGGCGCCGACGATACCGCACATAGTGATTACTCTACTGGTTTGGGTTGTTTCCGGGGCCGCTGCCAACCGGGGATGGTCGTCTGGCGGGCACGGGTGACGGTCAGTTCGCCGGGGGGGGCGTCCTGGTTGATGACGGACCCGGCGCCGATGGTGGCGCCGACGCCGATGGTCACCGGGGCGACCAGGGAGGCGTTGGAGCCGATGAAGGCCCCGTCCCCGATCACGGTGCGGAACTTGTTGGCCCCGTCATAGTTGCAGGTGATGGTCCCGGCGCCGACATTGACCCCGGCGCCGATGTCCGTGTCCCCGATATAGGTCAGGTGGTTGACCTTGCTGCCCTCACCCACGTTCGCCTTCTTGATCTCTACGAAGTTGCCGATGTGGGTGTCGGGGGCCAGCCGCGCCTGCGGGCGCAGGCGGGCGTAGGGGCCGATGCGCGCCCCGCTGCCGACCTGCGCGCCCTCGATCACACAGTTGGCGAAGATGTGCGTACCGTCCCCGATGATACTGTCGCGGATCAGGCAGTTGGGGCCGATGCGCACCCCATCCCCCAGGGTCACATCGCCCTCGCAGATCAGGTTGACGTCGATGAACAGGTCCCGCCCCGTGGTCAGGCGTCCGCGGATGTCGAGGCGCGCCGGGTCGGCCAGGGTGACGCCGTTGCGCATCAGGCCCTCGGCGAGGCGGCGCTGGTGGAAACGCTCCAGGGCCGCGAGTTGGACGCGATCATTGACGCCCGAGACCTCCTCCAGCGTCACCGGGTGCACACTCGCCACCCGCTCCCCTTGCGCCACCGCCAGGCCGATCACGTCGGTCAGGTAGTATTCACCCTGGGCGTTGGCATTGGTGAGCCCCTGGAGCCAGCCGTCCAGCCGGGCGCGATCCGCCACCAGGAAGCCGGTGTTGGCCTCGCGCACCGCCAGTTCTTCCGGGGTCCCGTCCTTCTGCTCGACGCTGCGCAGGATGCGCCCGCCAGCGTCGCGGATGATGCGGCCGTAGCCGGTGGGGTCGTCCATGAGCACGGTCAGGATGCCGAGACCGCTGTCGCGGCTGGCCTCGATCAGGCGGTTCAGGGTGTCCGCGTCCACCAGCGGCACATCGCCATAGAGCACCAGGACCCGGTCCATTGCCTGGACCAGCGGCATTGCCTGCAGCACCGCGTGCCCGGTGCCGAGCTGCTGCGCCTGCTCCACCCAGGCACAGTCCTCGTCGGCCAGCGCGGCGCGCACCTCTGCGCCCCCGTGACCATAGACCACCACGGTGCGCGCCGCGCCGATGCGCGTGGCCGCCGCCACCACATGGGCCAGCATGGGCCTGCCGGCCAGCGGGTGCAGCACCTTGGGCAGGTCGGAACGCATCCGCTTGCCCATCCCCGCGGCCAGGATTACGACGCCGAGCTTCATCTGGGTTGTTTGCTCCTGGAGAAAGGTGGGTGTTGGCAGGGGCGCGCGCGACACGGGCCGTTGTCGGCCAAGCGGCCAGATTAGCGCAAGCGCGCCGGGCCGATCCAAGGACCGGTCACACTATCGCCGCGTCGTGCTAAAGTCATGTTGGAAAGTCGACCACATCATGATGCCACATGAAAGCCTTACAGTTCACCATCGACAAGGGTTTGCTGACTGAACTCGACGTGGGCCCTGGTCACAATCTCGCCCTGTCAGCCAACGGCGAGGTCTGTGGTCCGCACAGCGGACCCTACGG
>NZ_CAIKKU010000387.1 GCF_903828115.1 uncultured Thiodictyon sp.
GATCTGGTGGCGCGGGCGCCATGGCCGTTAGTCTGCACGCGCGCCACCCCGCGATTGGGTGAGTATCTCCGCAGGATGGGCAGAGCGAGAGCGATGCCCATCGTCTGCACCCAGCTCAAGCGCCGCCGTCATTCACCCCTCAGAAGGTCGTCGAAGATTCGCTCGGCCTGATCGACGCTGGCCGCGGCCAGCAGCCAGCGATCGAGTTGGGCGCTGTCCCGGCAGGCGCCGACGCGGGCGCGGGTCTGCGCGTCCACGGCGATGCGGCGTCCCGCGAGCAGGTTCAGGACCGCCGCGGCGAGGCCCTCGTCGCGGCCTTCGTCGCGCCCTTCGGTGCGGACCGCCTCCAGGTCCGCATAGCCGAAGCGCTGCAAGAGGTTGCGCAGCGTCGCGCGGTGGCTGGCCGTGCGGTCGAAGAGTGCGTCCACCGGTACCGGGTTGCGCAGGATGCCGGGCGCGCTCAGGTCTTCCCCGGGGTGCGCGACCCGCATCGGCTGGCCGGACTCATAGACCTCCACGCGGCGCGGGCCGGTCAGGCGTGCCACCCAGACCAGGCGGGTGCCGTGGCCGATCAGTTCGGCGATCTTGGCCTGGAGGTCCTTCTCGTCCTGACCGCGGGCGGCGTATTCGAGTGCCAGGGGCGGCACCGCGCGAATCCAGCCGCGCTCCGCGCCGGGGGCGGCGATGGCGACATCCGGGGCGCGCAGCATCCCGGGTTCGGGTGAAAAGCCCGCGTCGACCCCCGCCCATTCCACGTCCGGGTCGCTGCCCAGCACGGCGGCGCCGGTGAGATTGCCGACGGCGTGCTCGGGTCCGGCGGGGGCGCAGTAGAGCGGGTGGCCGTGCGAGAGTTCATAGCGGTCCCCGTCGCGCAACTGATCGGCGTGAAAGGGGCCTTGCTCCGGCTTGGGCGCGCGGGCGGGGGTGTTGCTCATGGCTTAAGGGTCCTCGGCGGTCGAGGGCCTTAGTTTGCACGCGGGGCCGGCCTTTGCAAGCGGGAAGAACCGGGCCCTCGGTCGACGCGCGGTGGCTGGTCCGCGCGGCGGAACCTACGGGTGCTCCGGGCGGACCGGGGGCATTGCCCGACCGCGAAAAGCCCTGGCGTACCGTCGCTCAGTCGGTCAAAATCCGCCGGCAGAGCAAGTTGCCAAGCCCCGGCCTCGGCGCTGTTGCTGCGCGCCCCATCCCACCCACTCCCGGAGCTACCCTATGAAACGGTCCCGTCTCGCCACCGCGGTGCTCGGCTGTGTGCTGCTCGCCGGTTTCGTCCAGGCCCAAGAGCAGACCGGAACGCTGAAGAAGATCAAGGACTCCGGTTCCATCACCCTGGGTCATCGTGAATCCTCGATCCCCTTCTCCTATTACGACGACAAGCAGCAGGTCATCGGCTACTCGCAGGAGATCGCGCTCAAGGTCGTGGATGCGCTCAAGCGCGAGTTGCAGCTCCCGGGACTCAAGGTCAGACTCAATCCGGTGACCTCCCAGAATCGTATTCCGCTGATCCAGAACGGCACCGTCGACCTCGAATGCGGTTCGACCACCAACAACGCCGAGCGTCAGAAGCAGGTCGCCTTTTCCGACAGCATCTTTGTCGTCGGCACCCGGCTGCTGACCAGGAAGGATTCCGGCATCGAGGACTTTCCCGACCTCGCCGGCAAGACCGTGGTGACCACGGCCGGCACCACCTCCGAGCGACTGATCCGCAAGCTCAACGAAGACAAAAACATGAAGATGCAGATCGTCTCCGCCAAGGATCACGGCGAGTCCTTCCTGATGCTGGAAACCGGCCGCGCGGTCGCCTTCATGATGGACGATGCACTGCTCTATGGTGAACTGGCCAAGGCCAAGCGCCCGGGCGATTGGATCGTGGTGGGTACGCCGCAATCCCTCGAGGCCTACGGCTGCGTCATGCGCAAGGATGATCCCGAATTCAAACAACTGGTGGACGCGACTATCGCGGGGTTGCAGAAGAGCGGTGAGGCGAAGGCACTCTATACCAAGTGGTTCGAGACACCGATCCCGCCCAAGGGTCTGAACCTGAATTTCCCGCTCTCCGCGGAGATGCAGAAGCTGTATGCCAATCCCAATGACCAGGCCTATCCATGAGCTACAGTTGGAATTGGGCCGTCTTCCTGAGCCCGACCCCGTCGGGCGATGCGACCTATCTCGGCTGGCTGCTGCAAGGCCTCCAATGGACCCTGATGCTGTCCTTGGGCGCCTGGGTCATCGCCTTCCTCTTGGGGACCCTGCTCGGGGTATTGCGCACGGTGCCGAACCGCTGGCTGTCGCGGCTGGCCGCGGCCTATGTCGAGGCCTTCCGCAATGTGCCGCTGCTGGTCCAGTTGTTCACCTGGTATTTCGTCATCCCGGAACTGCTGCCAAGACCCTGGGGGGATGCCATAAAGCAGACCGACCCGCTGACGCAGCAATTCTTCGCGGCCCTGCTGTGCCTGGGCTGCTTCACCGCGGCGCGGGTCTGCGAGCAGGTGCGCGCCGGCCTCGGCTCGCTCCCGCGCGGGCAGCGGGCGGCCGGGCTGGCCCTGGGTCTGACGCTGCCCCAGACCTATCGCTACGTCCTGCTGCCGGGCGCGCTGCGTCTCATATTGCCGCCGCTGACCTCTGAGTTTCTCAATATATTCAAGAACTCGGCGGTTGCCTCGACGATCGGGCTGATCGAGTTGTCGCGCCAGAGTCAGCAACTCGTCGATTACACGGCCCAGGCCTATGAGGCCTTCATCGCCGTCACCCTGATGTATGTGCTCATCAATGTCGCGGTGATGTTCGGTATGCGCTGGCTGGAGCACCGGACCCGGATACCCGGCACCATCGGGGGCAAGTGATGTACGAATTCGACTGGAGTTCGATCCTCGGCGCCCTGCCGATCCTGGGCCACGGGATGCTGGTGACGCTCGAGATCACCCTGACCGCCATCGTCGTCGGCATCGTCTGGGGGACCCTGCTCGCCTTGGCCCGGCTGTCGGCGATTCGCCCGCTGGCCTGGCTCGCCGCCGGCTATGTCAACCTGTTCCGTGCGGTGCCGCTGGTGATGGTGATCCTGTGGTTCTATCTGATCGTGCCGGCCTTGCTCTCGGACGTGCTCGGCGTTGCTCAGGGGAGCGACATCCGCATGGTCTCGGCCCTGGTCGCCTTCGCGCTCTTCGAGTCCGCCTATTATGCGGAGATCATCCGCGCCGGCGTGCAGAGTGTGCCCAAGGGCCAGGTCAACGCCGCCTATGCGCTGGGTATGCCATACTCCCTGACGATGCGTCTGGTGGTGCTGCCGCAGGCCTTCCGCAACATGCTGCCGCTGCTGCTGACGCAGGCGATCATCCTGTTCCAGGATACCTCGCTCGTCTATGTCATCGGCCTGGCGGATTTCTTCGGCGCGGCCTACAAGGTCGGTGATCGCGACGGACGCCTGGTGGAACTGGTGCTCTTTGCCGGCGCCGTCTATTTCGTCCTGTGCTTCGGCGCATCGCTCCTGGTGCGGCAACTGCAGAAGAGGTTTGCCACATGAGCATGATTGAGATCGAGCAGGTCTCCAAGTGGTACGGCGCCTTTCAGGTGCTGGCCGACTGCACCACTCATGTGAATAAAGGGGAGGTGGTGGTGGTGTGCGGCCCCTCGGGCTCCGGCAAGAGCACCCTGATCCGCTGCGTGAATGGCCTGGAGGCCATCCAGCAGGGCAACATCGTCGTCAACGGGACTGCGCTCGCCGATCCCAAGACCAATCTGTCGAAACTCCGCGCCCATGTCGGCATGGTCTTCCAGAACTTCGAGCTGTTCCCGCACATGAGTGTCACCGACAATCTGACCATCGGGCAGATCAGGGTGCTCGGGCGTTCTGAAGAGGAGGCGCAGGCCCGCGGTCTCAAGATGCTCGATCGGGTCGGCCTCAAGGCCCAGGCCGCCAAGTACCCGGGCGCCCTGTCCGGCGGTCAGCAGCAGCGCGTCGCCATCGCCCGGGCGCTCGCGATGGACCCGATCTGCATGTTGTTCGACGAGCCGACCTCCGCGCTCGACCCTGAAATGGTCAATGAGGTGCTGGACGTCATGGTCGAACTGGCGACCGAGGGCATGACCATGATGTGCGTGACACACGAGATGGGCTTAGCGCACAAGGTGGCGGATCGGGTGATCTTCATGGACCACGGCCGCATCCTCGATGACGCCTCCACGGACGATTTTTTTGGTACCCCGCGCGTGGCGCGGGC
>NZ_CAIKKU010000388.1 GCF_903828115.1 uncultured Thiodictyon sp.
AGGTTCACAGTGTTCGGAACCGCAATAGGGACAGGTCATTTTTTCAGGCATAACCGATTTCTATGCTGGGTTACTGGATAAGGGAGAATTATTTAACTTATTCAGTAAGTTGTCAACAGGAAGCAAGCTGAACCAGTGCCCGGGGGGGTCTATGTGCATCAATTCCCGGATCGGTTCGTGGCGACGTGGTACCGCGTCCCCCACTATTACTACGGCGGATCGAATACGATCCAGGCGGTCTTGTTCCGGGATGGCCGGATTCAGGTCGGCTACAACGGGATCAGCTCGACTCAAAGCGGGACGCTTGTGGGCATCGCGCCTGGAAATGGTGCCGCGGGCAGGCAGGTGAACTTCAACGTCGACTCGCCGCTTACCATCTCCGGGACGCAGGGAGTCTACGAGTGGTTCGGCACATTCGATCTCGACGTGCAGTTCCTGATCTTCAGCCCGACCGGCCCGGGTGGATATAACGTGAGCGTCAAGCCGCTGCAAGGCGCTGCGGCCAACTAGAGGGAGATGCAAATGTCCAGAGACTCAACCCTTGAGCGCCGTAACAGGGACTATTCCGCAGGGATCTTAATGGTGATCTTGTTTTTCGCCGCCGTGTCGATTGCCAGGGCCGCCCCGCCGGCGGTCCGCATCGACTCCCCGCCCGGCGCGGTCACGGTTGACAAAGGCCAGCCCCTCGCACTCCGGGGGCGGGGGACCGACCCCGCGGCGGGCGCCATAGCGGATCAGCAATTGGTGTGGGCCTCGGATCGGGACGGACCCTTGGGGCATGGCCCCAGCATCGAGGCCAAGCTGAGCGCTGGGACTCATACAGTGAGTCTGACGGCGACCGGCGTCGGCGGAGAGATGGCCTTGGCAACAGTCGGCGTCACGGTGGGGAAGCCTTAATTCGGGGTTGAAATGTACAGATCGCAACGGCTGATGACGCATCGCCCGCGGTTACTGGCCGGCGCATTGCTGATGACGATCTATCAAGGCCTGGCCGCGGATGGGCCGTGGCAGCGCGCGCCTTTGGGCAGCGAGGTCTCGGTGCCCCAACACCTGGCGGACGACCAGGAATTCACGCTGAGCATCCCCGATCTCTTAAGCCATGGCAAGCGCCTGTTCGCCGCCGTGTGGACCGAGCAGGAGGGCGGCGGTCGGCCGCTGAGCAAAGGCACCGGCAAACAGCTCACTGATCCATCGGCCCCGCTCACCGGCAATCGCGCCTTCAATCGCATCTCCGCCCCGGACGCCAACTCCTGCGCCGGCTGCCATAACGCCCCCTACGGCATCCCCGGCGGCGGCGGCGACTTCGTGACCAACGTCTTCGTCCTCGGGCACCGCTTCGATTTCGTGACCTTCGACCCCAAGGACCAAATGCCGACCCGCGGCAGTGTCGATGAACACGGCGAGCCGGTCTCGCTGCAAACCGTCGGTAACTTTCGTGCCACCACGGGACTTTTCGGCGCCGGCTATCTCGAAATGCTGGCCCGGCAGATGACCGCTGACATCCAAGCGATTCGGGATCGGCTAAAGCTGGGCGAAACCGCGGAGTTGTGGACTAAGGGTGTCTATTTCGGCAAATTGACGCGCAGGCCGGACGCCACCTGGGACACCAGCCAGGTCGAAGGGCTGTCGCGCATGAGCGTGACCTCGCCGACACCGCTCGATCGCCCCACCCTGGTGATCCGACCCTGGCATCAGGCGGGCAATGTGGTCTCCATCCGCGAGTTCTCCAACAACGCCTACAACCACCACCATGGCATCCAGACCGAGGAGCGTTTTGGGCGCGATACCGACCTGGACGGGGACGGTTTCACCAACGAGATGACCCGCGCGGATATGACCGCCGTGTCACTCTACCAGGCCGCCATGGCGGTCCCCGGGCGCGTGATCCCGCGCGACCCGCAAATCGAGCAGGCGGTGGCCGTCGGTGAGGCAGCCTTTGCGCGGATCGGGTGTGCCCGCTGCCATGTCCCGGCCCTGGCACTCGATCACCAAGGCTGGCTCTATACCGAGCCCAATCCCTACAACCCGGCAACCAATCTCAAGCCCGGCGAGACGCAAACCGTGACAATGGACCTGACCAGCCCCGAGCTGCCGCAACCCCGCCTCACGCCCCTGCTCCCCGAACGCGACCGGGTAATCGTACCCGCCTATACGGATCTGAAGCTGCACGACATCACCGACCCGAACGAACCGGCGGAGGCCGAGGTCCTGGACATGAATTGGTTCGTCTGGTCGCCCAAGTTCAGTGGCGGCAATCGCCGCTTCCTGACCAAGCGTCTATGGGGCTGCGCCAACGAGCCGCCCTTCTTCCACCACGGTCTGTTCACCACCTTGCGCCAGTCCGTGCTGGGTCATCACGGCGAGGCCCTGGCCGAGCGCCAGGCGTTTCAGGCGTTGCCCGAGTATGAGCAGAATGCACTGATCGAGTTCCTGAAGACCCTGCAAGTCCTGCCGCCCGGTACCAGACAGTTGGTCGTCGACGAGCGCTTCCAGCCCCGCAACAGCGTCACCGTGAACGCTGCCGTTGGGAAATAGACCTTCCATCGCCGGCCAGGACAGCCCCGCGGTCCAAGCACAGGCGAGCGCCCGAGCAGCGCCGCGCCTGCCTGAGAACCTGACGTAGGGTCCGCTGCGCGGACGACCCCGCCGCCAGGGCACTGCCCTCAGGAATGATGCGTGATCGGCTTATCCGTAAACAGATAGTCCTTGAGTTCCTTGTCGAAGACCCCGTCCTGCCGGCGCACCCACTCCAGCAGCATCGACGCGTGTTCCTTCTCCTCATCCCGGTTGTGCGCCAGAATGTCGCGCAGGTCCGGGTCCTTGCAGGCGTCCACCCGCTGGTTGTACCAGTCCACGGCCTCCAGTTCCTCCATCAGTGACACGATGGCCCTATGCATGTCCTTGGTTTCCTCGGACAGTTCCTCGACCGGCTCGTGATACCCCTCGTTCGCCATGGCATGATCCCCCCTTGGTGCGGTGGTCGAAGCGGCGTGCGCGCCGCGCGTGACGGCCATTGTCGGCCGCTACTAAAAACCTATGAAAATCTCACAGGTCTGTATACGCCGTCACTGCCGCTGCCATGAAAGGGATTCAAGGTCTTACGCGACTCTTGCGTACGGATTAACGTCCAGCCGTAACGTGTCTGGACGGTCTTTGCAGGCGGTATCAGTGTAGCCGAACAACGAGTTCGCATCAACGATCTGTAGAGATAACAGTAGATTTTTATAGATAAACAGAGATTTCAGTAAACAGTTATAAGCCCTCTCGCCGCGCTGGCAATCGGCTTGCCGTCGCGTCGGGGCGCCGAGGACCACGGCGCCGCCGTCGCCCGGTTGTGCTAGGCTTTGACCGTTCACCACCACCGCCCCTGGCAACGCCCATGCCACAGACCTCCCTTGCCGAAGCGCGCCGCCCGCGAGCGGAACCCGAGCCGGTCGCCCCCCCCTCCCAGGCCGCTCGTCTGTGCACGGAAGACGACTACTGGCGCACCTACTACCTCGAGTCCGACATCCATTACGAGTGGAACAACGGCCGCCTGGAGGAGAAACCGGTGTCCGACTACGAAACTTTCCAGGTCTACCACTGGTTCATGCTGCTGTTGGGGCACTTTCTGCGGGCCAGACCCATGGCCAAGCTGGTCGCCCTGGAGATGGGCTTTCGGCTGCCCCTGCCGACCGGTACCGTGATCCGCAGGCCCGACTTCGGCGTGGTATGCAACGACAACCCCCAGCCGCTCTTACCGCTGGATGTGTCCTATCACGGGGTCTTCGATGTCTGCATCGAGGCGCTGTCGGATAAGGAGCGCCGCAGCATCGAGCGCGACACCCTGGTCAAGAAGGCGGAGTACGCGGCCGGCGGCGTGCCGGAGTATTACATCCTGCACCGCACGCCTGAGCAGCAGGCCTTCTTTATCCGCACGCCCGCCGGGGTCTATGTCCCCATCAGCCCCGAGGACGGTGTGATCCGCTCGCGGGTGCTGCCCGGGTTCCAGTTCCGGCTGGCCGATCTGTGCGGCCGTCCCGAGCACGAGCGGCTGCGCGATGATCCGGTCTACGCCGCCTTCGTGCTGCCGGGCTGGCGGGAGGCGGAGCAGCGCGCCGCGGCCGAGGCCCGGCGCGCGGACGCCGAGGCCCAACGCGCCGACGCCGAGGGAGAGGCCCGTCGGCAGGCCGAGCGGCGCGCGCTGGAGGCGGAGCAGGCACTCGCCCGACTCCAGGCGCAACTGGCCGACCGCCAAGGCTGAAGCCTTGGACTCCAGGCGGCTGGTGGAACCCTTACCAGGCGTCCGCATTACCCGGCGTCAGCCGGACCGGGTGGTGTGCCGGCGGGAAGCCCTGGTCGCGGTAGAAGCGGAAGCGCTCGCGGGCGGCGGCGCGCACCGCGGGGTCCTGATCGACTGGCTCGCAGACGCGGGCGAAGCGGCTGAAGAAGGGTGGGGCGGCCGGGGCGAGGTTGATCAGGACTTGCGTCTGCGCCTCCGGGGTGCCGTCCAGGCCGATCAGGACCGGGGTCAGTTCATGGTCGGTCTGGCCCACCAGTCCGTGGGGGATGAAGCTGGCCTGGCGCCAGGTCCACAGCAGGCGGTCCAGATGGCGCGCTGCCGTCAGGTCCGGGCAGTGGATCAGCACCCGCAAGTGCTCAGCACGCGTGCGCTCCACCAGCCGGCAGGTGAGCAGGTAACGGTCGCCGGGGCTGTCGGGTTCCAGGGTGTAGAAGTCGATGCGGGGCATTTTTCGAGTGGTCAGCGGTCAGCGGTCAGCGGTCGTTGTCGTTGTCGTGGGCGGATTGTTCGATTTCGACAACGACAACGACGCCCGGTCCGTGGGAACGTCCGGTAGCTGTAGGGTACGCATCGCGTACCCGGCTCCGGCGGTCGCCGCAGCTTGGCGGGTACGCGATGCATGCCCTACGAGATGTGCGTTAACACATCAGCTTCTGATCGCACCCGCGGCCGACGGCGAACTTGCCCCGATCCGGTTCGCCCTGCACTATCCTCTATTCACCGACCACTGACCACTGACCACTGACTGCCGGCCCATGCACGACGACCTCACGCAATGCCCGGAATGCGACCTGCTCCAGCGCATCCCGGTCCTGCCGCCGGGTGGGTCCAGCGTCTGCGCCCGCTGCGCCTGTGTGCTGCACCGGGATCGGCCGGACAGCCTGAACCGGACGCTGGCCCTGACGATCGCGGGGCTTGCGCTCTTTGCGATCGCCAACGGCTTTCCCTTCCTGTCCTTCTCGATGCAGGGTCAGGTGACGCAGACGACGCTCTTCACCGGCGTCCTGGAACTCTATGGTCAGGGGCAGTGGCAGATCGCCGCGGTGGTCGCCTTCACCAGTATCCTGGCCCCCGGTCTGCAGTTGACCCTGCTCCTGGCGGTGCTGATTCCGCTGTACGCGCGGCGCCTGCCGTCCTGGCTGCCGTCGCTGTTCCGCTATGTCCGCAACCTGACCCCCTGGGGGATGATGGACGTCTTCATGCTCGGCATCCTGGTGTCGGTGGTGAAGCTCTCGGAGATGGCGACCATCCTCGCCGGCCCCTCGCTCTTTGCCTTCGGCGTGCTGATCTTCGTCCTGGCGGGGGCCCAGGCGGCCCTGGACCCGGATCTGGTGTGGTCCCGGGTGCGGCGCGGCACTCGGGCCGGCGTGCCGCTGCGGCCTCAGGACTCCATCGGCTGCGAGGTCTGTGAGCTGGTGGTGGCGCGCCGCCCGGCCCCGGCCCCGGGCGCGGGCCTGAGGCCGCATTGCCCGCGCTGCGCCGCGCTGCTGCGCTACCGCAAACCGGCGAGTCTGGAGCGGACCTGGGCCCTGGTCCTGGCCGCGGTGATCTGCTATCTGCCGGCCAATCTGCTGCCGATCATGACGGTCACGTCGCTCGGGCGCGTCCGATCGGATACCATTCTGAGCGGGGTCGGGTATCTGCTGACCCATGGGATGTGGCCCCTGGCGGCGATCGTCTTCGTGGCCAGCGTCTTTGTGCCGCTGCTGAAACTCCTGATCCTGGTCTACCTTCTGATCTCGGTTGAGGTGCGCTCCAGTTGGCGGCCACGGGAGCGCACGCGGCTGTATCGGATCACCGAGACCATCGGCCGCTGGTCGATGGTGGACGTCTTCGTGGTCAGCATCCTGGTGGCCCTGGTGCGCCTGGGGAACCTGGCCAGCGTGACGGCGCAGACGGGGGCCATCTTTTTCTGCGCGGTCGTGGTTCTCACCATGCTGGCCGCCATGTCATTCGATCCCCGGCTGATCTGGGATCGCCTGGGGCCGGACCTGGAAGAACGGGCGTTGCAACAAGGGCGGGACCATGTCAGAGACCGAGAACGGGGCGACCCCGGGGCGCGGGGAGCGGACGGCCCCAGCGCCGCCCTCGCCCGAACAGGCTGAGGAGTGGGCGGATTGGCCCGGCGTGCGGCTGCCCGAGGCCGTGACGGTGCGGCGCGACCGGCTCTCGATCGTCTGGCTGATCCCGCTGGTGGCCCTGGTCATCGGCGCCTGGCTCGCCTACAAGACCTATGCCGAGCAGGGGCCGCGGGTCCAGATCCAGTTCAACTCCGCGGCCGGGCTCCAGGCCGGCAAGACCAAGGTCAAGTTCAAGGACGTGGACGTGGGAGAGGTGACCGCCATCGACGTGAGTCCGGATCTCAAGTCGATCCTGGTGACCGCCCAGCTCAAGTACGGATCCAGTGCCTATCTGACCACCGATACCCGTTTTTGGGTGGAGCGCCCGCGGGTGACCGCGAGCCGGGTGTCCGGTCTGGAGACGCTGCTGTCGGGACCCTATATCGCCATCGATCCGGTGACCGAGGGTAAGTCGGCGCGCCGCTTCCTGGGTCTGGAGGAGCCGCCGCTCTTCACCACCTCGGAGGCCGGTAAGCGCTTCCTGCTGCGCTCCTCGACCCTGGGGTCGCTCAATATCGGCTCTCCGGTGTACTACCGGCAGATCCAGGTCGGGCAGGTGGCGGGGCATCAATTGGAGACGGACGGGGGGGCGGTCAACATCGAGATCTTCATCTCCTCCCCCTACGACCGCCTGGTCTACACCAACACCCGCTTCTGGAACGCAAGCGGGCTGGATTTCTCGATCTCCACCGCGGGGGTCACGGTGGACACCCAGTCACTCCTGTCGGTGCTGATCGGCGGCATCTCATTCGACACCCCGGATACCATCGACGGGGAGCGCAAGGCGGCCGCGGTGGGCGAGGTCTTGGCGCTCTACCCGAGTCGGGAGCAAGCCCACGCGAAGACCTACGCCCACAAGGATCGCTACCTGCTGTATTTCAAGGGCTCGGTGAGCGGTCTGGCGGTGGGGGCCGCGGTGCGGCTGCGCGGCATCGCCATCGGTCGGGTGCTGGACATCCAGTTGATCTTCAATGTGGACGACTACGACTTCCAGATCCCGGTGCTGGTGGAGGTCGAGCCGGAGCGCATCGGTGTCAGCGGCGACCCGGGGCGGGTCGAGCAGGCCACCGTGGTCGAACGCCTGGTCGCCAATGGCCTGCGCGGCCAGCTCAAATCCGATAATCTACTGACCGGTGCCCTCTATGTGGACCTGGATTTCCATCCCAGTGCCCCGCCGGAGCGCCCCGCGCGCCATGGCGACTATGTGGTGCTGCCGACCGTGCCGGCGCCCCTGGAGGCCCTGACCACCAGGGCGACCAGCGTGCTCGAAAAGCTCGATCGCCTGCCGATCGAACAGCTCGGCCGCGACCTGGCCCAGGCGGCGGCCGGCGCCAACGCGCTGATCAACTCGCGGGAATTGCAGGGCGCGGTCGCAGAGATGCAAGCGGCCCTGGCCGCGGTGCGCAAGAGCGCGGAGCGCCTGGATGGCGAGCTCGCACCGCAACTCAGCGAGGCGCTGCGCGCGACCTCGACCACCATGCAGTATGCCGGAGACATCGTGGCGCTCAATTCCCCCCTGTATATCAAGCTGGAGCGCATGTTGGCGGAGGTGGGCGCCGCGGCGCGCTCCGTGCGGCTCATGGCGGACTACCTGGAGCGTCACCCGGAGGCGCTGCTGAAAGGCAAGGCGGGGGGGCGCTAGTGGCAGCGGCAGTGATTGGCGACGAGGCCGTCGTCGGGCGCGCGGCGGGGCACGCGAAGCGGACTTATTTCTCTCTTTGCTTCTGGCTTGCCTGGGTCCTCGCCGTCGCCGGCTGTGCTGGCTCGCCGCCGTCGAACTTCTTTACCCTGAGGCCACTGCCCGCGGCCGACGGGCACGCCGCGGTGACCGGCGGTACCCTGGGCATCGGGTTGGGGCCGGTGACCTTTCCCGGCTTTCTTGATCGGCCGCAGATCGTCTCGCGCGATGGCAACAACCGTTTGACCCTGGATGAGTTCAACCGCTGGGGGGGGACCCTGCAGGACGACTTCCTGCGGGTCTGGGGCGAGAACCTGGCCTATCTGGTCGGCACCAGCCGGGTCCTGATCTTCCCGACCGAGGTCCGCTTCCCACTGGATTTTCGCATCACCGCGGACGTGCTGACCTTCGAGGGTACCCCGGCGGGCGAGGCCGTGCTCAAGGTGCGCTGGGCGGTGCTGGACCCCCGCCTGGAGCAGACCCTGGCGGCCCGCGAGACCAGTTACCGTCAGCCCCTGCGCCCGCCGGCGGATCGGGCGGCGCTCATCGGTGCCATGAGCGCGGCCCTGGGTGCCTTCAGCGAGGACGTGGCCGCGGTCCTGCGCGGTCTGCCCAAGCCGACCGCGCCGCCGGCCGCGCCGCCACTGTACTGATCCGCAAGGATCGGGTACCGGCGCGGCGCGCCTGATCCTCGCGGGACGCGGCGACGGTGGGCACCCCGCAAATCAGCGCTTGTAAACAGCGCGCCGGGGCGTTACGTTTTCGCGTCACAGGATGCTCAGATAAACCCGCAAAGACCCCCCCCGGGGGTGGAGTGAACATGGTCGATTTCGCGCGCTGTCACGAACAGAATCACAAGATTACGGAGATCTCCAACGTCTTTCTCTATCTCATTCGCGAGCGGGCCATGTGCGACACGGATTGTGCGCGGCAGCTCTTCTTCGAGTACGTGACCAAGGTGCGCCAGCACATGGAGACGGTCGACGCCCAGTTCTGCGGGCGTCTCATTCAGAGTCAGGACCGGACCATGGCGAACACGGCCGACCGCTTCCTGTCCGGCTCCGTGGAGATCAAGCGCATCTTCGCCGCCTACCTCAAGGACTGGTGCGACGAGCGCAAGCGGGAATTGAAGATCGCCGACCACGCCGCCTTCGTCGAGGACACCAATCAGATGTTCGGGCTGGTGCTCGATCGCATCCAGCGCGAGACCGAGAACCTGTATCCGTTGATTCGGCGGTTGGAGGAGGGGGCGGGGCAAACCGCTGCCGCCTGAGCGGGACCCATCCCTGAGGCGCGTGCGGCGCGCTCCCCGGCGGCGGGCGGCCGCCGGGCTCAGGCCGTTGCGCAGGACTATACTTTACCTTCACCGACCAACCGGAGTCATCCCATGCCCGCCCCGCTGCCTGCCACCGCCGAACGCGTCGATCGACTCGAGGCCTCGATCGACCGGTTTATTGCGAGTGTGGGGATCGAGTTCAACAAGCTCTATAAGTCCCAGCAGCGCACCGAGGCGGAGATGCGCGAGTTCAAGGACGAGATGCGCGAGTTCAAGGACGAGATGCGGGAATTCAAGGACGAGATGCGGGAATTCAAGGACGAGATGCGCGAGTTCAAGGACGAGATGTTGGCATTTAAGGATGAAATGAGTGGTTTCAAGGACGAAATGCTGGGATTCAAGGCCGAGTCCATCGCCGAGCGCCGCGAGATGAACCGCAAGTGGGGCGACCTCGCCAACAAGCTCGGCACCATGGTCGAGGACCTGGTCTACCCCAGCCTGCCGCGCATCCTGCGCGAGACGCTGGGCCGCGAATTCGACAGCATCCAGGCCCGGGTGCGGTTGCGTCTGCCCGACGGGCGGGTGCGAGAGTTCGATGCCTTTGCCATTGCCCCAGATGTGGCTGCCTTGAACAGCACCAAGGCCACCCTGCGCAGTGCGGATGTCGACCGGCTGATCGATGAGATCGCCGCCTTCCGGGAGTTCCTGCCCGCGCGCGCCCATTTGCCGGTCGTCGGCATCCTGGCCACCCTGTCGGTGGACGACAGTGTGCTCAACTACGCCGAGCGGCTGGGCTTCCTGGTGCTTGCCGTGGGCGATCAGGTCATGGAGGTCAAGAATCGGCCGGGGTTCGAGCCCAGGTTCTGGTAGTGCCGCGCCCGATTATTTCACTCATGGCCAAGTGGGGCCGGGCTCCCAAGTGCAATTTGGGAGCCCGCAAGGGTTTGCACCCTGGGCGCGACCGCCTGACGGTCATGGAAGGTACAGCGGCCACCCGGCAAGATGGAAGTCCCCTGTGGGAGCGGCTTGCAGCCGCGATGTGCGGCCGCGGCAGCCGACGCGGCCCGTCGCGGCTGAAGCCGCTCCCACCGGGGCCGGGCGTGCCTTCAACGGTAGGGCTTAGGCCTCGACTCCGGGCGCGGGCATCAGAGCAACAGGGTGCGGATGTCCCCCAAGAGTCGCCCGAGCAGGGTGGTGAAACGCGCCCCCGCGGCCCCGTCGATCACCCGGTGGTCATAGGACAGCGACAGCGGCAGCATCAGCCGCGGCGCGAATTCTTTCCCGCTCCACACCGGCTTCGTGTCCGAGCGCGAGACCCCCAGGATGGCCACCTCGGGGGCATTGACGATGGGGGTGAAGGCGGTACCGCCGATGCCCCCCAAGCTTGAGATGGTGAAGCAGCCGCCCTGCATGTCGCCGGGCAGGAGCTTGCCATCGCGGGCCTTTTTGCTGAAATCCATCAGGTCCCGGGCCAGGTCGTAGATGCCCTTCTTGTCCACGTCGCGTACCACCGGAACCACCAGCCCGTTGGGGGTGTCCACGGCCACGCCGATATGGGTGTAGTGCTTCATCACCAGGGCGTCGCCGTCCGGGGTCAGGGACGACTTGACCGTGGGCATACGGTTCAGGGCCGTGGCGACGGCCTTGAGCAGGAAGGGGAGGAAGGTCAGTTTCACCCCCGCCGCCTCCGCGGCGTCCTTCTGCGCCTTGCGGAAGGCCTCCAACTCGGTGATGTCCGCCTCATCGAATTGGGTGATGTGCGGGATCGAGAGCCAGCACCGGTGCAGGTGCCGGCCGCTGAGCTTCTGGATGCGGGAGAGTTCCTTGACCTCCACGGGTCCGAATTTGGAAAAGTCCACGGCCGCGGCAGCGGGGAGCGCGAAGGGCAGCGCACCCGCGGCGGGCGCCGCGGCCCCTTGGGCCAGGGTACGCTTGACATAGCCCTGCACGTCCTCCCGCAGCACGCGGTCCTTGGGACCTGACCCCTTGACCAGGGTCAGGTCGACGCCCAGTTCCCGCGCCAGACGCCGTACCGTGGGGCTGGCGTGGGCCTTGCGGCCGGCGGCGCCGATGGCGGCCAGGTCGTCCGGACGCAGGGGCACCGGGGCCTGACGCCGCTCGGCCTCGCCCGGGGCGCGCTGGGGGGTCGGCTGCGCGGGCTTGGCGGGCGGTTCCGCGGTCGGGGCCGGGGCAACTGCCGTCGCCGCCGCCGCGGCGCCGCCGCCATCCACCCGCAGCGTCAGGATCAGGTCGCCCTGGCTGAGCTTGTCCCCGAGTTGGACCGCGAGGCCCTCCACTACGCCGGCCTGCGGCGAGGGGACCTCCATGGTCGCCTTGTCGCTCTCCAGGGTCAGGATGGATTGGTCCTGTTCCACCCGCTCACCCGGGGCCACCAGGATCTCGATCACGGGGACCTCGGCGTAGTCACCGATGTCCGGGAGCAGGACTGAGATGGTCTCGGCGACACCGCCGACGGCCGCGGCCGGGATCGCGGCCTGGGTTGGGGCCGTGGTCGGGCCAGCCGTCGGCGGCTCGGCCACTGGCGACGCCGGGGGAGGCGGTGCCGCCGCGTCCTGCGTCGCCAGGGTCATCAGCGGGCTGCCGGCCGCTATCTTGTCCCCGACCTTGACCAGGAGGTCCTGGATCACGCCGCCGCGCGGCGCCGGGATCTCCATGGTCGCCTTGTCGCTCTCCAGGGTCAGGAGTGACTGTTCGGGTTCGATCCGCTCGCCGGGGGCGACCAGGATCTCGATGATCTCGACCTCGGCGAAATCGCCGATGTCGGGCAACAGGATGGTTTCGAGGTGTGCCACGCTGTATTCTCCAAAGCCTGTGTTGCCGGGCGTTTCAGACGGTCACCGGATTGGGCTTTTCCGGGTCGATGCGGTATTTGGCGATGGCCTCCGCGACCCTGGCGGCAGGGATCGCGCCCTCGTCGGCCAGGGCCTTGAGGGCGGCCACCGCCACATAGTAGCGATTGACCTCGAAGAACTTGCGCAACTGACTGCGCATGTCGCTGCGGCCATAGCCGTCGGTACCCAGCACGACATAGCGGCGCGGGCAATAGGGCCGGATCTGATCGGCATAGGCGCGCATATAGTCGGTGGCGGCGATGACGGGTCCCCGGGTGTCGGCGAGCTGCGCCCTCACATAGGGCGCCCGCGGTTCGTCCTCGGGGTGGAGCATGTTCCAGCGCTCCGCGTCGATGCCCTCGCGCCGCAGTTCGTTGAAGCTGGTGACGCTCCACACCGTGGCGCCGACGTCGAAGTCGCGGGCGAGCAGGTCCGCCGCGGCCAGCACCTCGCGCAGGATGGTACCGGCGCCCAGCAATTGTACCCGGTGGGTGCGCTCCTCGCCCCGCTGGACGCGGTACATCCCCTTCAGGATGCCGGTCACCGTGCTCCCATCAGGGCCCTCCGGCAGGGCCGGCTGGGGGTAGTTCTCGTTCATCGTGGTGATGTAATAGAACCAGCGCTCCTTCTCCTGGTACATGCGCCGCAGCCCGTCCTGGACGATCACCGCCAACTCATAGGCATAGGCCGGGTCATAGGAGATGCAGTTGGGGATGGTCGCGGCGAGCAGGTGACTGTGGCCGTCCTGGTGCTGAAGCCCCTCGCCCGCGAGCGTGGTGCGCCCGGCCGTGCCGCCGATCAGGAAGCCGCGTGCCTGCATGTCGCCAGCCGCCCAGGCCAGGTCGCCGATGCGTTGGAAGCCGAACATCGAATAGTAGATATAGAAGGGGATCATCGCCTGGCCGTGGTTCGCATAGGCCGTGGCCGCCGCGATCCAGGACGACATGGCCCCGGCCTCGTTGATCCCCTCCTCCAGGATCTGCCCCTTCTTGTCCTCCCGGTAGGACATCACCTGATCCGCATCGACCGGCTGGTAGAGCTGGCCGACGGAGGAGTAGATGCCGACCTGGCGGAACAGCCCCTCCATGCCGAAGGTGCGCGCCTCGTCCGGGACTATGGGCACCACCAGTGGGCCGATCTCCTTGTCGCGCAGACAGATGTTGAGGATGCGTACGAACGCCATGGTGGTCGACTGCTCCTTGTCGCCGGTGCCCTCCAGGAGCGGGGCGAAGGCGGCAAGCTCAGGGACCGTGAGCGCCGCGGCCGTGTCGTGCCGGGCCGGCAGGAAGCCGCCCAAGGCCTCGCGCAGCCCGTGCAGGTGGCGCATCTCCTCGCTGTCGACCGGGGGCTTATAGAAGGGGGTGGCGTCGAGCTGATCGTCCGACAGCGGGATGTTGAAGCGGTCGCGGAAGGCCTTGAGCGCCACCTCCCCCATCTTTTTCTGGGAGTGGGTGATGTTCATCCCCTCCCCGGCCACGCCCATGCCGTACCCCTTGATGGTCTTGGCCAGGATCACGGTGGGCTGACCGGTCGTCTTCACGGCGGCGGCGTAGGCGGCATAGACCTTGGCCGGGTCATGACCGCCGCGGTTCAGGCGCCAGACGTCCTCGTCGGTCATATTGGCGACCATCTCGGCGGTTTCCGGATACTTGCCGAAGAAGTGCTCGCGGACAAACTTGCCGTCCCGGGCCTTGTAGGCCTGGTAGTCCCCGTCCACGCACTCCTCCATGCGCTTTAAGAGCACCCCGTCCTTGTCGCGGGCGATCAGCGGGTCCCAGTAGCTCCCCCAGATGACCTTGATGACGTTCCAGCCGGCGCCGCGGAAGTCCGCCTCCAATTCCTGGATGATCTTGCCGTTGCCGCGCACCGGGCCGTCGAGGCGCTGCAGGTTGCAGTTGACCACGAAGATGAGGTTGTCCAGCCGCTCCCGCGAGGCGAGCGCGATGGCGCCCATGGACTCGGGCTCGTCCATCTCCCCGTCCCCCAGGAAGGCCCAGACCTTGCGGTTGCTGGTGTTGACCAGCCCCCGGTCGTTGATATAGCGCATGAAGCGCGCCTGGTAGATGGCCATGATCGGGCCCAGCCCCATCGAGACCGTGGGAAACTGCCAGAAATCGGGCATCAGCCAGGGGTGCGGATAGGAGGAGAGACCGCCGCCGTCCACCTCCTGGCGGAAGTTGAGCAGGTCGTCCTCGCTGATGCGGCCCTCAAGGTAAGCGCGGGCATAGATGCCGGGGGCCGTGTGGCCCTGGATGAACACCAGATCGCCCCCGTGGTCCGGGGTGCGGGCGTGGAAGAAGTGGTTGTAGCCTACGTCGAACAGGGTGGCGGAGGAGGCGAAGGAGGCGATGTGGCCCCCCAGTTCTGTCGACAGCCGGTTGGCCTGCACCACCATCGCCATGGCGTTCCAGCGCACGAAGGAGCGGATGCGCCGCTCCATGGCCCGGTCACCGGGGAAGCGCTCCTGCTGCTGGACCGGGATCGTGTTGAGATAGGCGGTGTTGGCGCTGTAGGGCAGGTGGGCCCCCGAGCGTCGGGCCTTGTCGATGAGACGCTCCAACAGGAAGTGGGCGCGGTCGACGCCCTCCTGTTCCAGCACGCCGTCCAGGGCGTCGAGCCACTCTTGGGTCTCTTGCGGATCGATATCGGGTCTGTTGGTCATGACGGTTCCCGGTCAGCGGTCATGGCGGGGGAGGCGCGTAAGGTCCGCAGTATATCAGGGCGAAGCGGCGATAATGGTGAGGAGGGTGCGATCAGAACTGATGTGTTGACGCACATATCGTAGGGTACGCCGCGTACCCGCCAAGCTGCCGCGGCCGCCGGAGCCGGGTACGCGATGCGTACCCTACAGTTACCGGACGTTCTCGCGGACCGGGCGTCGTTGTCGTTGTCGTTGTCGTAATCGTGGTCGGATTATTCGATTACGACAGCGACAAC
>NZ_CAIKKU010000389.1 GCF_903828115.1 uncultured Thiodictyon sp.
TGCATTCTCTCGCACCCCAAATTGCATCGTTTCTCCGATTACGATTACGATTACGACAACGACAACGACAACGACTGGGCAGATCTTCCCGCAGGATAGGCAGAGCGAGCGCGATGCCCATCGTTATCATACGCCTAAGCCGTTGATTGCTGGGTTTCGCTGCGCTCTACCCAGCCTACGGGTCACGCGACCTGCGGTTACCCCCGTAGGGCGCGCGAGCGCCGCCGCGACCGCCCTATGTACGCCGACGCACCGAGCAAGCCCCGAATTTGGCCTAGACTCCGACCTAAGGCCCCATCCAGCGGCCGTTGCGCCCTTAAGGCCATAGCCCGGACTGGATCCACGGCCGGGACCTGCCGTCCCCACTGGACGGCCCGCTCCCGCCAACCCCCGCGGTCCTTCGCGCCCGCACCCTTGCGCTCAACCAACTCAATGGAGATTCGCATGTTCGACGGACTCACATCACGCACCCCCCGGCTGAGCCATACGGTCACCCGGGTCGCCCGGCTCTATAACCCTAGTACCTGGAAGGAGAAGGGGCTATGGTGGACCAGCGGCCTGTTCCTGATGACTTACCTCGTGATCGTCACGGTCCTGGGGATCCTGTGGTCGGGCTCGCCGGGACCCTTCGATGTCAGGCAACACGCCCTCGGCCTCGTCGGCAACGACCCGGCGAAGCTGGTCCCCGGGGCCGTGACCGCGGCCACCGCCATCGGCATCGCCGAGACGCTGCTGAACAAGCCCGGTGGCTATCTGACCAATGACATAACCCCGCCCGGGGTCTATCTGGACAATATCCCCAACTGGGAGTTCGGTGCCTTGACCGAGTTGCGCGACCTCAGCAGTGCGCTGCGCAACGACTTCAGTCGCGCCCAGACCCAATCGGTGGAAGACGTCGACCTGCTCATCGCCGAACCGCAATTCAATTACGATGCGGACTCCTGGATCTTCCCGTCAACCGAGTCCGAGTATCGCGGGGGTGTCGCCGGGCTGAAGCGCTATCTGCTGCGTCTGGGCGATGCCCAACAGGACAATGGTCAATTCTTCGCCCGCGCCGACAACCTGACGGCCTACCTGCAAGTGGTCGGCAAGCGCCTGGGCAGTCTTGGGCAACGGCTGTCCTATGCCGTCGGCCAGGCCCATCTGGATACCGCGCTGGCCGGTGACCCCAATGCCCGCCAGTCGACGCCGGTCCCCTCCCAATCGGTAACCAAGACCCCCTGGCTCAAAATCGATGACTATTTCTTCGAGGCGCGCGGCTACACCTGGGCACTGCTGCAGAGCTTGAAGGCGATGGAGATCGACTTCGCCCCGGTGCTCCAGGACAAAAACGCCGTGGTGTCGCTCAAGCAGATCATCCGTGAGTTGGAAAACACCCAGGACGTCATCTGGAGCCCGATGATTCTCAATGGTACCGGTTTCGGACCGATGGCCAATCACTCATTGGTGATGGCGTCCTATATCTCGCGCGCCAACGCGGCGATCATCGACCTGCGCAACCTCCTGATTCAGGGTTAGAACATAATGGGCACTAGTCAAGAGCGCAGAGGCGGCGTCCGGCTCGATGCACCAGGCGGCGCGGAAGACCCCATCCGCTTCGAGCTGTTCAGCCCGGAACGGTTTGTCGAACATGCGCAGAGTCTGGCGCAGGCGCAGGAGGTCGCCCCCCCCAGCCGCGGCGGTCACAAGCTCAGGCCGCGCGTGCGCGAGAACGCCCTGGTGCTGAGCGCGGCCTATGCCGCCATCACGGCGGCGGCGGCCGAGCAGCGGGCCATCACCCCCGCGGCGGAGTGGCTGCTCGATAACTTCCATGTCATCGAGGAGCAGGTCCATGATATCGGGGTCCACCTGCCGGAGGGCTATTATCGCGAACTGCCCAAGCTGGCCGCCGGGGTGCTGGCCGGTTACCCGCGGATCTATGGAATCGCCTGGGCCCTGGTGGCGCATACCGACAGCCGCTTCGACCCCGAGCTGCTGACCCTGTTCGTCGATGCCTATCAACGCATCGAGCCGCTCACCCTGGGTGAACTCTGGGCGCTGCCGGCGACGCTGCGCATCCTGCTGCTGGAGAACCTGCGGCGCCTGGCGGTGATCATCAGGGACTCGCAGGCCGGACGGACCCTTGCCGACGCCTTTGTCGACGAGGTCGAGCGCGGCGCCGAGCAGACCGACCGGCTGATGCCGCCGACCTTGGGCCGGCTCCCCTGCCCCGCCTTGCGTCAATCCTACGCGGTGCAGATCTCGCAGCGGCTGCACGACCCGCACCCCGGTGCCGCACCGTCCATCGATTTTCTGAACGAGTGGCTGACGGCCCAGGGCGAGACGCTCGACGGGATCGTCTACCGCGAACACGCCGACCAGATCGCCGCCAATACCACGGTACGCAACGTCATTACCAGTATGAGGGCCATCTCCGCCTTCGACTGGCCGCAATTCGTGGAACAGGTGAGCCTGGTCGATGCCTGCCTGCGCGCCCACGACGGCTATGCGGAGATGGATTTCCTCACCCGTGACCGGTATCGCCACGCGGTCGAGGCCCTGGCCCGCCGCTCCTCCCATACGGAGCTTGAGGTCGCGAAGCTGGTCATGGGCCGGGTCACCGCGGCCGATGCCGCGGCCGACCCCGACGCCTTGCACCATGATCCGGGCTGGTATCTGATCGGCGGGGGCAGTGGCGCCTTCGAGCGGGCGCTCGCGGCCCGGCCCACCCTGCGGCAACGGCTGTTGCGCCTGGTGGTCGCGCACGCGGGGCCGGCCTACCCGAGCGTCATCGAGGTGCTGACGACCCTGCTGCTGCTCATGCTGCCCCTGAGTGCCGGGCTGGCGGCCGGACTCGGTTGGCTGCCGCTCGCCCTGATCACACTGTGCGCCTTCTTCCCCGCCTCGGATATCGCCACCAGCCTGGTCAATCGCGCCGTGGTCGCCTATCTGCCGCCGCGGCACCTGCCGCGGCTCGAATTCACCGCGGGCGTCCCGCAGGAACTGCAGACCTTCGTGGTCGTGCCGACCCTCTTCACGACGTTGGAAGGGGTCACGGAGCAGGTTGGACAGATGGAGGTGCGATACCTTGCCAATCCGGAGGGGGCACTGCTGTTTGCCCTGCTGTCGGATTGGAGCGACGCGGATCAGGAGACCCTGCCCGCGGACGCGCCGCTCCTCAACTGCGCCCGCAGCGGGGTCGCCGCACTCAACGCCAAGTACGGGGGCGGGCGCTTCTTCGTCTTCCACCGTCGCCGCCTGTGGAACCCCGGCGAGGGCCAGTGGATGGGCTGGGAGCGCAAACGCGGCAAGCTGCATGAGTTCAACCGGCTGCTGCGCGGCGCCGTCGACACCTCCTTTCTGCCGCTCGACGGGGTCCCCGCCGCCGCGCCGGCCGGGGTCCGCTATGTCGTCACCCTGGATGCCGACACCCGGCTGCCGATCGGTGTCGTCACCCAATTGGTGGGCACCGCCGCCCATCCGCTCAATCGCCCCGTCTTCGATGCCGCCGTCGGCCGGGTGGTCGCCGGTTACGGCATCCTGCAGCCGCGCGTCACGCCCACGCTGCCGCTGCGCGGGGAGTGTTCACTCTTTCACCGGATCTTCTCCGGCGCCACCGGCATGGACGCCTATGCGAGCCTGGTCTCCGAGGTCTACCAGGACCTGTTCGGACTGGGGACCTATTCCGGCAAGGGACTCTATGACGTCGACACCTTCGAGGCGGCACTGGCCGGGCGCGTACCCGAGAACACCCAGCTCAGCCACGACCTGTTCGAGAGCGTCTTCGCCCGCTGCGGTCTGGTCAGCGATCTGGAGTTCTTCGAGGAGTTTCCCTCCCACACCGCGGTCGCCGACTCCCGCTCCCACCGCTGGACCCGGGGCGATTGGCAGTTGCTGCCCTGGATCCTGGGGCTGCGCGGCAATCATCTGCCGTTCCTCGGGCGCTGGAAGATGCTCGACAACCTGCGCCGCTCGCTCTCCGCTCCCGGGGCCTTCCTGACCCTGATCGCCGCCTGGGCCATCCCCGACGCGCCGGCGGCCATGCTGGTCGGCTTGGTGCTGACGGGCCTGGCGATGCCCGCGCTCTTCGCCCTGGCCCATGGGCTGATTCCGCCCGGACCCGACACCCGACTGCGCACCCACCTGCTCGCCACGGGGGCAAATGTGCTCGCGGGACTGGTCCACGCACTGGTGGGGCTGGCCTTACTCGCGCAACAGGCCTGGCTCATGGTCGATGCCATCGGTGTCACCCTGTTCCGGCTGCTCGTGACCCGCCGCCACCTGCTGAAATGGGTCACCGCCCTGCAGGCCAAGACGAGCTCCGGGCACGCCCTGAAGTCCCTGATCGGGCCCCTGCGCAATGCCACCGCGGTCGTCATCGCCGCCGCGGCGGTGATTGCACTCTGCCACCCCGCCGGTCTCGTCGGCGCCGCGCCCTTCCTGCTGCTGTGGTGGCTGGCCCCACTCTACTCCCACGCCCTGAGCCTGCCGGCCCGGCCCCGCGCGTGCGAGGCCTTGAGTCCCCAGGATGCCGTGCAGTTGCGTCTGATCGCGCGGCGCACCTGGCGCTTCTTCACGACCTTCGTGACCGTGCAGGATCATTACCTGCCGCCGGACAATTTCCAGGAAGACCCGCACCCGGTCATCGCGCGGCGCAGTTCGCCGACCAACTTCGGGCTCTATCTGTTGTCCGTGCTCGCCGCCCGGGACTTCGGCTGGCTCGGCCTGCGCGATGCCGTCGACCGGCTCGAGGCCACCCTGGGCACCCTGGCGGCGCTGCCCCGTCTGCACGGCCACTTCTACAACTGGTACGACACCAGCGACCTGCATGTGCTCCAACCCGCGTACCTGTCCACCGTGGACAGCGGTAACCTGGCCGGGCACCTGCTGACCCTGGCGGAAGGCTGTCGGGAGGCGGCGCGCCAACCCCTTGACGACGCGACCGCCTGGCGCGGCCTTGGCGATACCTATGCGCTGCTGTCCGCCGCGCTGACCACGCTCACACCGGAGCGGCGCACCCTGACCGTCAGCCTGGAGGAGGTGCGACAGGCCGCCGACGCGCTGGGCACGGACCTGGCCGGGGGGCCGGACGCCGCGGGCGCGTGGGGACGCCTTAGCGCGGGTGCCGAGACCCTGCTCGATCTCGCCGGTGCCTACGCCGCCGAACGCGGCGACGCGGGCGGCCGGCCGCCGGCGGACCAGGGCTGGCCGCAACCGGCCACGCCGGAGCTGGACGCGGCGCAATGGGCCGGGCTGCTGCGCGATGACATCCGCTCACTCGCCCGTGACCGCGGGGACCTGTTGGAGAGCGCGCGGCGCGACAGCGGGGCCGGCGCGGCGGCACTCGCACGGCGCCTGGCGGCCCTGGCAGAGACGGCCGAGCGACTGTGCATGGAGATGGACTTCGGCTTCCTGTACGACCACAAGCGGCACCTGTTCACGCTGGGCTACCGGCCGGGGGACGGCACGCTGGACGACAGCTTCTACGACCTGCTCGCCTCCGAGGCGCGTCTCACCAGCCTGGTCGCCATCGCCAAGCGCGACGTGAAGGACGAACACTGGTTCCACCTCGGCCGCCGGATGACGCGCACCAAGGGCGGCGCCGCGCTGCTCTCCTGGTCGGGCTCGATGTTCGAGTACCTGATGCCCTCCCTGGTCAACTACACCCCGCGCTACAGCCTGCTGGACCAGACCTGTCGCCGCGTCATCAAGCGCCAGATCGAATACGGGCAGGCCCGGGGGGTGCCCTGGGGCATCTCGGAGTCCGCCTTCAATCAGCGCGACCTGGCACTCACCTACCAGTATTCGGCCTTCGGCGTGCCCGGGCTCGGCCTCAAGCGCGGACTGGCCGAAAACTTAGTGATCGCGCCCTATGCCACCGCCCTGGCGTCCATGTACGAGCCCCATGGCGCGGTGCAGAACTTTGCTCACCTGGAGCGCCTGGGCGCCCTGGGCACCTATGGCTTTTTCGAGGCGCTGGATTTCACCCCGTCCCGCTACGCCCTGGACCAGCAGGTCGCCGTCGTGCACTGCTACATGGCCCATCATCAGGGCATGTCCCTGGTCGCCCTCGACAATGTGGTCCACGACGGGGTGATGCGCCACCGCTTCCATCGCATCCCCCTGATCCGGGCGACCGACCTGCTGTTGCAGGAACGCAGCCCGCGCGACGCCGATACCCGCGACCCGCGCCTGGCCATGGCCCGGACCGCGGCCGCGGAGACCGTGCAGCTGGACGTGCGGCGCACCCCCTCACCGACCTCCGCCGTCCCCTCCTCGCACCTGCTGTCCAACGGCCGCTACACGGTCATGGTCACCGCCGCCGGCGCCGGTTACAGCGCCTGGGACGATCTCGCCATCACCCGCTGGCGCGAAGACAGCACCCGCGACGACCGCGGCAGTTTCCTCTATCTGCGCGAACTGGAGAGCGGCCGGGTGTGGTCCGCCGGCTACCAGCCCACGGCAGCGGTTCCCGACCGCTATGAGGCCGTGTTCGCCGAAGACCGGGTGCACATCACCCGCGGGGACGGCGCCATCGGGGCCGATCTTGAGATCCTCGTCTCACCCGAGGACGACGCGGAGATCCGGCGCCTGCGCCTGACCAACAACGGCCCCCGCACGGTCGAGATCGAAGTGACCTCCTATGCCGAGCTCGTGCTCGCCCCCCTGCGGTCCGACATCGCCCACCCGGCCTTCTCCAACCTGTTCGTGCAGACCGAGTTTCTGCCGCGGGTGCATGGACTGCTGGCGCGGCGGCGGCCACGCTCCCCGGACGACGCCCGGGTCTGGGCGGCACACCTGCTGTCGCGCACCGATACCGTCAACGGACTCCAATACGAGACCGACCGCGCCCGCTTCATCGGGCGCGGCCAGACCCTGCGTGCCCCGCTGGCGGTGCTGGACGGCCGACCGCTCAGCAACACGGTCGGCCCGGTACTGGACCCCATCTTCAGCCTGCGCACGCGCCTGCGCATCGCCCCTGGCGCGACCGCCCAGGTCACCTTCACCACCCTGGCCGCCGCCTCGCGCGCGGCGCTGGAGGCACTGGCCGACAAGTACCACCAGAACGGCACCTTCGAGCGGGTCTCGGCGCTCGCCTGGACCCAGGCCCAGGTGCAACTGCACCACCTGCGCATCCGCTGCGACGAGGCGCAATTGTTCCAGGCCCTGGCCAATCACCTGCTCTTCCTCGATCCGTCGCTGCGCCCGCCCGCCCGGCTGATGCAGCAGAATCAACTGGGCGCCGCCGGACTCTGGCAGTTCGGGATCTCCGGTGACCGGCCCATCCTGTTGCTGCGGATCACCGAGCCGGAGCACCGGTCCATCGTCGACCAATTGCTGCGCGCCCACGAATACTGGCGGCTCAAACGCTTCGTGGTGGATCTGGTGATCTTAAACGAGCGCGAGGTCTCCTATGCCCAGGCCCTGCAGGACCTGCTGGAGGGACTGGTACGGGACTGGCAGAGCGTCAACCCCCATCAGGGCCCCGGGCAAGAGGGGGCGATCTTCATCCTGCGGGCCGATCTGCTGACGGACGCCGACCACTTGCTCCTGAAGACCGCCGCCCGCGCCGTGCTGCAGAGCGGCCGCGGCACCCTGGCCGAGCAACTGCGCCGACACGAGCGCCCGGCCCTGGAGTTCGTTCCGCCGCCGACGGGGGGCTCGCTCGCCCTGCGCAGCGCCGCGGCCAACGGTGCGCCGCTGCCGCCCACGCTCGAGTTCTTCAATGGCTTGGGCGGCTTTGCCGACGACGGCCATGAATACGTGATCGTACTGCACAAGGGGCAATGGACCCCCGCCCCCTGGATCAATGTCATCGCCAATCCCGACTTCGGTTTCATGGTGTCGGAAACCGGCGGCGGCTGCACCTGGAGTCTCAACAGCCACGAGAACCAATTGACCCCCTGGTCGAATGATCCGGTCAGCGACCCGGCGGGTGAGGTCTTTTATCTGCGCGACGAGGACTCGGGCGAGCTCTGGACCCCGACCGCCTTACCCATCCGGGTCGAGCACGCGACCTACATCGCCCGGCACGGCCAGGGCTACAGCCGCTTCGAGCATTCCTCACTGGGCATCTATAGCGAGTTGCTGCAATTCGTTGCCGTTGCCCACCCGGTCAAGGTCTCCCGGCTGACCCTGCGCAACGACTCACCGCGGCCCCGCCGGATCAGGGTGGCGGCCTATGTGGAGTGGGTGCTCGGGGCCACACGCAGCGTCACCGCGCCCTATATCGTCACCGAGATCGATGCGGCGACCGGCGCACTGTTCGCCCTCAACCCCTGGAGCCAGGACTTCGGCTCACGGGTCGCCTTCGCCGACCTGGGCGGGCGCCAGACCAGTTGGACCGGGAGCCGGGGCGAATTCATCGGGCGCAACGGCGACCTCGCGGCACCGGCGGCCCTGCGCCGCTCCCAGGACCTGAGAAACCGCACCGGCGCCGGCCTGGACCCCTGCGCCGCGCTGGAGACGACGGTCGTCATCGGCCCCGGCGACCAGGTCGAACTCGTCTTCCTGCTGGGTCAGGGGACCGATCGCGCCGCCGCGGCCGACCTGGTGCGGCGCTTCCGGGCGACCTCGGTGCCGACCCTCATGGCGGAGGTGACACGCCAGTGGGACGCGGTGCTGGGCAAGGTCCAGGTGCAGACGCCCGACCGCGCACTGGATCTGATGCTGAACCGCTGGCTCCTCTATCAGACCCTGAGCTGCCGGGTCTGGGCGCGGGCCGCCTTCTACCAGGCCGGCGGGGCCTTCGGCTTCCGCGATCAATTGCAGGACACCATGGCACTGGTCGTCACCAGGCCCGATCTCGCCCGGGAACAGATCCTCCGGGCAGCCGCGCGCCAATTCCTCGAGGGCGATGTGCAGCACTGGTGGCACCCGCCGACCGGGCGCGGTGTGCGTACCCACTTCTCCGATGACCGCGTCTGGCTGCCCTATGCCCTGGCCCATTACATCGAGGTCACCGGCGATACCGGCGTGCTCGATGAGTCGCTGCCCTTCCTGGAGGGTCCGGCGGTGTCGACCGGCAAGGACGACGCCTATTTCGACCCGCGCGTCTCCGAGCGGCAGGCGAGCCTGTTCGAGCACTGCGCGCGGGCGCTCGACCTGAGCCTGGCGGTCGGGGTCCATGGCCTGCCGCTGATCGGCAGCGGCGACTGGAACGACGGCATGAACCGGGTCGGCAACCAGGGCAAGGGGGAGAGCGTCTGGCTCGCCTGGTTCCTGATCGATACCCTGACCCGGTTCGCGCCGCTCGCGCAGGGACGCGATGCCATCGGGCAGGCGGCGCACTGGCTGGCTCACGCCGCCGCCTTGACGGCCGCGGTGGAGGCCGAGGGCTGGGACGGGGCCTGGTATCGGCGTGCCTATTACGACGACGGCACCCCGCTGGGCTCTGCCGCCAATGCCGAGTGCCGGATCGACTCGATCGCCCAGAGTTGGGCCGTCATCTGCGGCGCCGCCAACCCGCAGCGCGCGCAGCGGGCCATGCACTCGGTACACGACTATCTCATTCGCCACGGCGACGACCTGGTGTTGCTCTTCACCCCGCCCTTCGACCTCACCGAGCATGACCCCGGCTACATCAAGGGCTATCTGCCCGGGGTGCGCGAGAATGGCGGTCAATACACCCATGCGGCGGTCTGGACCGTCATCGCCTATGCCCAACTTGGCCAGGGCGACCAGGCCGCGGAGTTACTGCGGATCCTAAACCCCATCACCCGCACCGCCAGCCGCACCGGCGCCTATGCCTACAAGGTCGAACCCTATGTCCTGTCGGCCGACATCTATGCCGAACCGCCCCACGCGCGGCGCGGCGGCTGGACCTGGTACACCGGCGCCGCCGGCTGGTTCTATCGCGCCGGTCTGGAATCGGTCCTGGGCCTGCAGGTACGCGCCGGCCACCTGCATTTCGACCCCTGCATCCCCCGCACCTGGCCCGGCTACCGAATGACCTACCGCCACGGCGGCACCCGCTATGACATCAGTGTCGAGAACCCCGGCGCCATTGAGCACGGGGTCATCGGGATCGACCTGGACGGGGCGCGCCTCCCGCCCGGCCACGGCATACCGCTGGTCGACGACGGGCGGGTCCATCGGGTGCGGGTGGAATTAGGGGCCTGAGGTCGACAGTGGCGCCGACGCCCGAAGACAGAGGCTTGATCCGCAAAAGGGCTGGGTTGGTATGCCCGGGTTCTTGACCAAGGCCGCACAGCCCAACGCCCCGCAGGGGCGAGACCTGTGAGCTGACAGCGCAACGCCCTGGTTGTACGCAAGAGCATCGCTAACCCTGAAAGGGGGTGACATCGGGCGGTCTCGATCGTCGCTCCGGCCGGCGAGCCCGTAGGGTGCGCCGCGCGCACCCGTGCCGCCGCGATGCCGTTGCGTCCCTGCGCCAGCCCGCGCTATACTTTGGCCTCGCAGGCTCGGTGGCGGCCTTGATCATAAATCCGCCCAGCCCACCCCCTCGTGACACCGCTCTAGCGGTGTCACGCATGTGTTGGGCGCTCTGCGCCCCGAGGCCGGCGGGCGGAGTTATGACCAAGGCCCTCGGCGGCATTTCCACTCTGCAAAAACAAGAATGAAACAAGAACAGACTGCTTTTCTGGGATCGATGGGCCTATTTGGTAGGCCTGCTGTCGGCCCTCGTGATCTTTCCCAATAACCTTCAAGCAGCAGGCTTGCAGGACAAATACTGCGACGGTCACGCGTACATAGCAGAAAGGGGCCCTATCCAGAAAAATGATGCGTTTCCATTCCTTATGTGTGACCCAAACGACATATGGTTTTATTATGGGCTCGGCAATTTCGAGTGGGTTATTAAGGACAATCACATGGGTGGAGTTGCCCTCAAGGACCTTTGCAGTCGGGGAATGGGTCGTAAGATAAAGGCACGAATCCTGAACATGTGTCTCGACCTGGTAAGCAACAAAAAATACTGCGATGCCTGCAAGTAATAAGGCGGCAGGAAACCGGGGAGGAAACCGGGGACAGTGCGGCCTGGCAAGGCCGCGTGTTCTAGCGGGTGGAAACCCCGCCTGGGTAATCGTGAGCCGCGAGCCCAGTATCGAGCCTTGCGGCGCGGCTGGTAACAGACGCGTCGATGCGTAGGCTGATGCGCAGGCGAGGTGCAAAGGTAACGGGTGGAGCCGGCCTTGAAGGTGTTGAGCCCCGAAAAGTTTAGTTGGTGAGTGCCGACGGTTTTGTCCCGCCGGTAGGCAACAATCCGTGTCGCGCGGTGGCGAGCGGCACGGGTACTACCCGGGGTCCCAGGCCGCGTCGAGCCTGACATTGAGAACACGCGGTAACCAGGGAGATCCACGCATCGGTCCGCAGGATGGGGGCACCCGTGAACAAGTGTAACAGCGAGGACACGGGGGGCTTGATCATCGTTTCGGCCGCTGCCCCGCGGTCTCACACCGGAGGTCGAGGCTTTAGCCGGACCCGGGGCGCGCTGACGCGCCGTCGACCGGCTAA
>NZ_CAIKKU010000390.1 GCF_903828115.1 uncultured Thiodictyon sp.
ATAACGGTGGGCTCCTTATGTCACGCCCTTTCAGGGCTAAGCCAATGACGTAATGCGATCCCAGGGCGTTGCCCTGGGCTGGTATGTAGCGCCCCTTCGGGGCTTGTTGCGTAGGGTGGATCAGCGCAGCGCATCCACCATGCCGCGGGGTCGGTGGATGCGGCGCGCTCGAGCGTCGCGCCTGCCGCGGGGCGCCGTGCCGCGCGCCTTATCTACCCTCCGGGACACAGATTTCTCTTGAAATATAGACCGCGTCAGCGACAATGCCCCTGATCGCTGAAAGGCTCGCCGTCACCGAAACCCCACCCATCACCCAGGACGCGGTTTATGCCGAACTTCATTTCCGAGGACGAGATCGAAGCGGCCATGCTGCAACACCTGCAGTTGCTCTACGGCTACGATGCCCTGATCTGCTTCACCGCCGATCCGGCCGATCTCAACGACGGCTCGGGACGCACCGACAAGCGTGAGGTCATCCTGTATGACCGGCTGCGGGCGGCGGTGATCGACCTGAACCGGGACCTCCCCGAGTCCGCCATCGACGACGCCATCAGGCAACTGTGCGACAAGCGTGAGCCGCAATCCGCCATCGCCGCCAACCGGGCGTTCGATGACCTGATCCGCAACGGGGTGCAGGTCGAGTTCAAGGACGCGCAGGGCCGCACCCGGACGGAGCGGGTCAAGATCATCGACTTCGCCAACCCCGCCGCGAACCAGTTCCTGGCCGTCAGCCAGCTCTGGATTCTGGGCGAGCGGGGCTACCGCCGTCCGGACCTCCTGCTGTATGTCAACGGGCTGCCCCTGGTCTTCATCGAGTTGAAGAACTCCAACGTCAAGCTCAGGTGCGCCTACGACGACAACCTGACCAACTACAGGGCGGAGATCCCACAACTCTTTCTCACCAATGCATTTTGCGTCTTTTCCAACGCCATCGAGACCCGTGTCGGCAGCCTGACCGCCGAGTGGGAGCACTTCTTCCACTGGCTGCGCCCTGAGGATGAAAAGGAGAAGGTCAGACGCGAGCAGGTCGCCGCGGCAGGCACCAGCGCCGAGCGGTTCCTCGCCGGTCTCTGCCCCAAGGACAGGCTGCTCGACTATATCGAAAACTTCATCCTGTACCACAAGGACACCCAGAAGATCATCGCCCAGAACCACCAGTTCATCGGCGTGAACCGGGCCTATGAGACCTTTCTTCACCGCGAGGGGCGCGGCGGCCGGCTCGGTGTCTACTGGCACACCCAGGGCTCGGGCAAGAGCTTCTCCATGATCTTCTATGTCCGGAAAATTCTCCGCAAGTGCCGGGGCAATTTCAGCTTTCTGGTCGTCACCGACCGCGATGACCTCGACGGCCAGATCTACCGCAACTTCCTCAACACGGGCACCGTCCGCCAGGCCGACACCGCCCAACCCAAGGACAGCGAGCAACTGCGCGCCTTCCTGGGCCAGAACAAGCGGCTCGTCTTCACCCTGATCCAGAAGTTCCGTTGGCCCAAGGGCCGGCCGTATCCGCTGCTCTCGGCGCGGGACGACATCGTCGTGATCATCGACGAGGCCCACCGCACCCAATACGAGTCGCTCGCGGAGAACATGCGGGCGGGGCTGCCCAAGGCCCAGTACATCGCCTTCACCGGCACCCCGCTGCTCGGGCGCGCCCGTAAGACCAATGAGTGGTTCGGCGACTATGTCTCGGAGTTCACCGCGGTGACGATGTACGACAAGGTCCAGCGGTTATGGAAGGAGGAGATCAAGGCCCTGCGCGGCCGGCTCAAGCAGACACCGGACGAACTGCTGGCGGCGCGCCTGAAGCGAATGGTCGACTATATGCGTCGGGTCGAGATGGCAGTCGTGGTCAGCGCGGAGAACGGCGAGGAGGAGAAATTCGACCAACAGGGGCTGGATATCCGCCCGCACCGCAAGCGGATGGATCAGGTCGACGCGAACGGCCACGACCTCGAATACAACTTCAAGGACCCGCAGGACCCGCTCCAACTCGTCTTCGTCTGTGCCATGTGGCTCACCGGCTTCGATGCGCCGACGGTCTCGACCCTCTATCTCGACAAGCCGCAACAGGGTCACACCCTGATGCAGACCATCGCCCGCGCCAATCGGGTGTGCGCGTACAGGATCGGCGGGGTCGAGAAGAAGAACGGCGAGATCGTTGATTATTACGGGGTCTTCGGGCGCCTGAAGATGGCCCTCAAGGACTATGGCGAGGGCGGTGAAGGTGAGGGGGCGGCGTCGGTCAAGGACAAGACGGAGATCTTCCGCCTGCTCGACGAGGCGATCGAGCAAGGCCGCGCCTTCTGCGCGTCCATCAATATCCCGATCGACAAGGCCCTCGAGGGCCGCGATGTCTTCCAGAAGATCGGGCTCTTCGCGGACTGGGCCAATGCGCTCCTGTATAAGGACGAGTATCGCAAGTCCTTCAGCGTCTATGAAAACACCATCACGGGGCTCTACGAGGCCGCGAAGCCGGAGGTCCTGGGCCAGCCCGTGGTCCGCACCGTTGCAGTCTTTCAATACCTGCGCGGTGTGGTCGACAGCATCATCCAGCAGCAGGATGTGGACTCTGCTGTGCGCAGGATTGGCGAACTGCTGGATGAGAGTGTCGTCGTCGATGACGCGGGCTATACGCAGGCCAAGGAGTCCGGTCCGGCCTTCATGATTCGGCAACAGGGCAAGTCCTGGGACCTGAGTACGATCGACTTCGACAAGCTCAGGGAGGAGTTCGGGAAGACCGCCTACAAGAATATCGAGATCGCCGACCTGCGGGCCTTCCTAGAACAGAAACTCGCCGACATGATGAAGCAGAACCGCACCCGGCGGGACTTTGCGCAACGCCTGCAGGCGATCATCGACACCTACAACGCCGGGAGCACCTCAGCCGATGCGGACTATGCCGCGTTGTTGCGATTTACCCAGGCACTCCGGGAGGAGGAGGAACGTCACGTCCGGATGGGCCTCACCGAAGACGAACTGGAACTCTACGACCTGCTGTGCAAGGACAAGATGACCAAGGACGAAGAGCAGCGGGTGCGCCTCGCGGCCAAGGCGCTGCTGCGGCGCCTGACCGGGGAGGCCCCCAGGGTGCTGGTGCAGGACTGGTTCAAGGATAGCCAAACCCGGCTGGCCGTCCGCGACGAGGTCGGCAAGGTCCTCGATCTGCACCTTCCGGACCAGGGGTACGACAAGGACCTCTTTACGCAGAAGCGCGACCGGGTCTTTGAGCTGACGCTCGACCTCGCCATCAATCACCGCAAGTGGGCGGCCTGACCCGGGCCCTTCGGCCGCGGAGGTGGGCTTGATCATCGTTTCGGCCGCTGCCCCGCGGTCTCACACCGGAGGTCGAGGCTTTAGCCGGACCCGGGGCGCGCTGACGCGCCGTCGACCGGCTAA
>NZ_CAIKKU010000391.1 GCF_903828115.1 uncultured Thiodictyon sp.
CGCCTGCCCAACAGCGTCTTCAAACCCTACGCCAGCATCGGCACCAACCTGCTCTTCTTTGAGAAGGGTGAGCCGACGCGGGAACTCTGGTTCTACGAGCACCAGGTGCCCGCGGGCCAGAAGGCGTATTCGATGACCAAGCCCATCCGGGTCGAGCACTTCCAGGGCTGCGTCGACTGGTGGGGCGGCCCCGAGCGGGCCGGCCGGCAGGAGACCGAGCAGGCGTGGCGGGTCGATATCGACGCGATCAAGGCACGCGGCTACAACCTGGACTTCAAGAATCCGCACACGGTCGCCGACGATCACGGCGACCCGGAGGAACTGCTGGCCAAGCTGGAGCAGGATGAACAACGGGCCGCTGAACTGCGCGATCAACTGAAGGGCATCCTGGCCGAGGCGTTACTGCGATGAACCAGGAGCAATTACTCAAGCACTTCGACCGTATCGTAGATGCGCCTGACGCCGTGCCGCGGTTACGGCGGTTCATTCTCGATCTGGCTGTTCGCGGGAAGCTGGAGGAGCAGGACCCAGACGATGAACCGGCAGCGGAGTTGCTCAAGCGGATTCAGGCGACGAAGGCTGGCCGCAATTTGAAAGATAGAGCGAAGCCTGGCAAGGGAAAATATATCGCCGATACCGATCAAACTGCCTATCAGTTGCCCAGCGGTTGGACCTGGGTATCGCTGGCTGATCTGACGGCTGTACTTAATGGGCGCGCGTACTCAAAGAATGAGCTTCTGGACGAAGGCACCCCAGTGTTACGTGTCGGCAACCTTTTTACTTCTGATCATTGGTATTACTCAAATCTCACGCTTGACGATGATAAGTACTGTGATGAAGGAGATCTCCTGTTCTCGTGGTCAGCCTCATTCGGGCCTTTCATATGGCCTGGTCCAAAAGTAATCTATCACTATCACATTTGGAAGCTGAGTCTTCATGACGAACTGAATCTCGACAAGAACTACTTTTACAGATTCCTTCTTCACAAGACGCAAGAGATCAAAGACTCTGGGCACGGCGTGTCGATGCTTCACATGACCAAGGAAAAAATGGAGCTGGTGCAAGTGCCGCTCCCGCCCCTCGCCGAACAACACCGCATCGTCGCCAAGGTCGATGAGCTGATGGCCCTGTGCGATCGGCTGGAGGCGGCGCAGAACAAGCGGGAGCAGCGGCGCGACCGGCTGGTGGCGGCCAGCCTGAGCCGCATCAACCAGCCCGCCCCCTCTGCCGAGGGCGAGACCACCTTGAGGGAGCACGCCCGCTTTCACCTCATCCACTTTCCGCGCCTCACCACCCGACCTGAGCACATCAAGACCCTGCGTCAGACCATCCTCAACCTGGCCGTCCGTGGCCGACTTGTTCCTCAAGACCAAAATGACGAGCCGGCCTCAACTACACTCGTTAAGAATGACACGAACAGAAAAGCAATTGCAAGTCATGATCGACGCGCCGATGCTGATGCACAAGAATTGCTTGCCCAGGACGCTAGATGGAATGTGCCGGCATCATGGTGCTGGCGTGGTGTGGCCGATTTAGCCCTTTTTATCGATTACCGCGGAAAGACGCCAACAAAGCTTAAATCGGGGGTTCGATTAATAACTGCGAAGAACGTCAAGCCAGGTGTCATCAATCATTATCCAGAAGAATTTATCTCGGAAGATGTCTATTCGAGTTGGATGACTCGGGGCATTCCAAAGGACGGTGACGTGCTTTTTACAACGGAAGCACCGATGGGCAACGCCGCAGTAGTACACATACCTGGGCGATTTGCCCTGGCTCAGAGGGTGATTAATTTTAGTCTATACGGCGCTATTGATGCCGACTTCCTGGTCCTTCAGCTTCTTTCTGAGCCGTTTCAGGCCATCTTGAGTAAGACGGCCACAGGTATGACGGCAAAGGGCATTAAGGCAGCAAAGTTGAAGCGCTTACCCCTGACTATCCCGCCCCTCGCCGAACAACACCGCATCGTCGCCAAGGTCGATGAACTGATGGCCGTCTGCGACCAACTGGAAGCGAACCTCACCACCACCCAAACCGACAGCCGCCGCCTGCTCGAAGCCGTGCTGCGCGATGCGCTGGCCCCGGCGCTTGAGGCCGCCGCTTGAGCGGCAAGGCCAACCCGGTCTTGCCCTTCCTCCCATGCTCCGTTTGGGAACCTGGCGCCGCAAGCTCTGCTTCCAGTGGCGGCAAGGCAGGAAGCGCATCGCTTCGCACAGACTCAAAGCGGAGCTTTCCGGACCGCATTCCAAGCAGCGCTTGATTCGAGAAATCCATGCAAATATTAAAGTCCTTAAAGGCCGAGAACTTTGTTGCCTTTCAGCAGCAACTGGACTGGCAAGACCATGGCTCACTGAACGTCATCATTGGCGAAAACGACACCGGCAAGACGCACCTGCTGAAGTTGCTCTATGCCATGGCACGGGCGATGGAGGACTACGCGAAGAAGCGTGCCGGCCCCGAACCAAAAGACCTCCCGGAACTGCTGGCCAATAAGCTGCGCTGGACCTTCCTGCCACAGAAGCTCGAACTGGGCAGGCTGGTTTCTCGCGGCTCCGGCAATCGCCTGAGCGTGGATCTCGGCTGGAACAACAATGGCAACCTAAGCTTCGGCTTTGGCAAGGACACCGTCAGCAAGATCCTCGAGTTCCAAAGAAATAACGTCGAGGAGATGAACGAAAAGAAAAGCACCTTCCTTCCGCCCAAAGAAATCCTGTCCATCTACGATGCGATCGTCGCCACCCGCGAGGGCGCAGAGATCGCGGCCTTCGACGATACCTATTATGACCTGCTGCAGGATTTCCGCCAGCCCCTGGTGCGCGGCAAACTGCAACAGAACATCAATACCGCGATCAACCATCTCGAGGACGTCACTGGCGGTGGCGAAATCGATCTCGATAGCGAGGGCATCTGGTTTCAGCGCGGCAAGGAACGATTCAACATGCACCAGACGGCGGAGGGCATCAAGAAGATCGGCATCCTCTCGCGCCTGATGCGTAATCGCCGTATCTCGCCCATGACCGGTTGCCTGCTGTTCGTCGATGAACCGGAGGTCAATCTGCATCCACGTGCGGTCATCCTGTTTGCCGAAATGCTACATCAGTTCGCCCAGTCTGGGATTCAGGTTTATCTCACGACCCACAGCTATTTCCTGCTGAAGCGCCTGGAACAACTCGCGCGTCGGCACGCGGCGGACTATACCCTGCTCGATCTGCGCCGGCAGGCGGGCGCAGGCGTGGTCGGTATCGCTACGCACCTGGCCGAGGGGCTGCCGGACAACCCCATCATCCAGCAATCCCTCATGCTATTCGACGAAGACGTCCGGCTGGACCTTGGGGAGTGAGTATGGTCGTCTACGAGGAATCCGGACTGAGTGTCAGCTTACCTGTCGGCGCCCATTTCCGTTTCGCCGACTTGCCGGGTTATCAGGCCCTCTGCGGGCAGCACCTGAAAGAAATGGACTTCGCCTGGATCGACAATGGTGAACTGCTCCTGCTTGAGGTGCGCGACTATGGCGGCTCGTGCGCAACGCTGAGTGGTGCCGACTTCGTGCCCGGGCAGAGACTGCCCATCCCGTGGCGCTTTCAGACGCTGATCGACAAGCTCACCGATTCTCTATTGATGCTGCTCGCCGCTTGGGCCGGCACCGGTAGGGGACAAGCGCTGAGGGCGCAATTGCCGACGCCGGCCCGTGCCAGGTTGCCGCTGCGGCTGGTCGTCGCTATCGAGTTGCCCGCTGCCCTGACAATACACCTGGGGCCCCTGCGAGACATGCTCAACCAGCGCCTGCGCGGGCGTATTGCACTAGCCGACGTTTCTTCAGTCGCGTTGCTCGACTATACCCGACTGATCAACCACCCCCGGTTCCGCCCCTATATTCGGAAGTTATCATGAGGTCTGTTCCACTGGTTTTGCCTTCCCCGGGTTCCCAAGCAGAGTTTGGCGATACCGGGGACAGACCACGGTTCCCACTCGAATTTCCTGCCACGGTAGCAGAGCAGGGAAATAGGGGACGTACCACAAACGATAGCTCTACGTGAGATCCCCGCGCACCCGATCGCATCTGGGGCTGCCAGTGGCGAAGTTGCGGCGGCAGGCGCGGGTCGATCAGGTCGGCCCGGTCGGTCTTGGCAGTCCAGGGCTCGGCGCCGTTGCAGAGCACGATCGGGAGCACCGGCGGGCGCGGATCATCCGGCCCGATCGTCGAACGACGAATAACTGCCGTTCGCCAGATCCCTTATCCGGTTGAAGTCGGGTATCTTGACGGGAATTCCGGGGACAGTATACGTATTTCCACGAAGAAGCAGAAACCGCGGCCCGGCGCGTGTCGATTCTCGCGTCGCCAGGCAGGCGGGGATACTCCAGCCCGGCCCTGGACTGGACGCTTGCCGCCTTCGATCAGGGAACGTCCGCCAGCGCGCGGGACAGATCCATCGCATCGTGCAGGAGCCGGAGCACATGGATGTCACCGTTCGAAGCTATACGATAGACAATGAAATGACGGGCAGTACGGCCCCGTCGTGCGATGTGGAAGGTACGAATGCCGGGCCGGATGTCGTCCCGCCGACGGCTTGCCGGGTGCTCCGGGTGCTCGAGTAGATCGCCCAGCGTGTTTTCGATCAACGCGCGATATTGCCGACGTTGCGCCGGCCCCCAGCGCCTGACGCTGTGCTGCAAGGCGTCGGCGATATCCCGGCGCGCGGATGCGGAAACGACAAGCCGCTTCATCTAAGCAATAGGACTCGCGTCGATCTCGTCCATATAGGCGGCGATCTGGCTGCGTGTGCTCAACAGGTCAAACCGGCCTTCATCGATATCGCGAATACCGCTGTCGACCGCTTGCCGCAACGCGTCCAGTCGCGCTGCATCCTCGGCCTCACGCTGTTCCACCA
>NZ_CAIKKU010000392.1 GCF_903828115.1 uncultured Thiodictyon sp.
CTTGAAGGACGTCGCCCTGGACGACTGCACCGCGGCCTGTCTCGCGACCCCGGCCTGCCGCGCCTTTACCTACAACAGCAAGGCGCGCTGGTGCTTCCTGAAGGACCAGTTCCGCGACCTGCGGACCTTCCCGGGGGCCGTCTCCGGGCGGGTCCTGGAGGGGGCGGCGGCGACGCTGGCGCAGCGGCGCACCGCGGAACTGGGCTTCCTCCCGCCCGACGCGCTGGACGCGGCCAGGAAGCTGGCAGCCGGGCTCGCGGCCCTGGTGCCCCCGGAGTCCACGAAGGAACTGAAGGGGCAGGGGGTGGACGAGGTCAGCGCCGCCGCCCGCGCCGCGCGCGGGACGGGCAACGGCGAGCAGGCGGTGGTGCTCGCCGCGGCGGCGGTGCGGCTGGCCCCGGATGATCCGGGCCTGTGGCTCGGCCTCGCGCAGGCGCTGGAGGCGGCCACGCCCGAGGGCTATGAACTGCGTTCTCAGCGCAAGGCGCAGGCGAGCGCGGCGGCGGTCAATGCCTATCTGCTGGCCCAGACCGAGGCGCAGCGCACCCCCGCGCTCCTGGCCCTGGGCCGGACCCTGAAGAACCGCGAGCAGTGGCGACCGGCCATCGGTGCCCTGGCCGCCGCGCTCGCCCTGCGGACCGATCCGGCGGTGCAGGCGGATCTCGCCAAGCTCAAGGCCGACCACGGTTTCCGCGTCACCGAGCACCGGGTGGAGGCGGAGAGCCCGACGCCGCGTATCTGTATCGAATTCTCGGAGCCCCTGGCGCGGCTCAAGCCCAACCTGGCGGACTTCGTGAAGGCCACTGATGGGAACGCGGCCACGGCCGGCGCCGCCACCGGGGCCGGGTTCCCGGTCGAGGTGGAGGAGCGCCAGGTCTGTATCGATGGCGTCAGTCACGGCGGACGCTACGCGATCCAGGTCCGCAAGGGGCTGCCGGCCGCCAGCGGCGAGACCCTGGAGAAGAGCGTCGACCTGGATATCCGGGTCGGCAACCGCACCCCGGCGGCGCACTTCCTGGGCCGTGCCTATGTCCTGCCCCGGGGCGGTGAGGCGACGATCCCGGTGGTCTCGGTCAACGCCGACCGGCTGGCGGCCAAGGTCTACCGCATCGGCGACCGCTCCATCGCCCAGGCCCTGGGGGACGGCCCCTTCCTCAAGTCGCTGAGCGGCTATGAGGCGGGGCAGATCGCCGACCAGACGGGCGAGACGATCTGGACCGGCACCATCGAGATCCAGGCCGAGTTGAACCGGGACGTCACGACCGCGGTCCCGGTCGGGACCCTGGTGCCGGGGCTCAAACCCGGGGTCTATGCCCTGACCGCGAGCCCCACCCGCACCCTGACCCCGGGCCAGCAGCAGCAGGACTGCGAAGAGGGGTGCGGCGAGTCCGCCGCCACCCAGTGGTTCGTGGTGTCGGACCTGGGCCTCACCGCGCTCACCGGCAACGATGGGCTCCACACCCTGGTGCGCTCGCTCTCCAGCACCGCCCCGGTGGCCGGGGCCAAGCTGCGGCTCATCGCCCGCAACAACGACGTGCTGGGAACCGCCGAAACCGACGCCGCCGGCTATGCGCGCTTCGAGCCGGGCCTGCTGCGCGGCACCGGCGGCAATGCCCCCCTGCTGGTGACGGCGGAGGCGGCGGACGGGGACTACGGCTTTCTGGACCTGACCCGCACCCCCTTCGACCTCACCGACCGCGGGGTCGAGGGCCGGCCCGCGCCCAAGCCGCTCGATGTCTTCCTGGTGGCCGAGCGCGGTGTCTATCGCCCCGGTGAGACGGTCCACCTGACTGCCCTGGTCCGCGACCCGCAGGTGCGCGCCGTCGCCGACCTGCCCCTGACGCTCGTCATCCGCCGCCCGGACGGGGTGGAGCGCGAGCGCCTGCTGGTCAAGGACCAGGGGCTGGGTGGGCACCAGGCGGATGTCGCCCTGACCGGTGGCGCCATGCGCGGCACCTGGCGCGTCCTGGCCTACTCTGACCCCAAGGGTGAGCCGATCGGCCAGACGACCTTCCTGGTGGAGGACTTCGAGCCCGAGCGGCTGGACTTCGCCCTCACGGCCCCCGGTACCGGTGCCGGGCTCGACCCCCGCGCCGCGACCGCCCTGCCGATCACGGCGCGCTTCCTCTACGGCGCCCCCGCGGCCGGGCTCCAGGTGGAGGGCGAGCTCGCGGTCAAGGTCGCCGACGGGCTCGCCGCCTGGCCGGGCTACCGCTTCGGGCTGGTCGACGACGTGCCCGAGGCGACCCAGAGGCCCCTGGACGCGGTGACCACGGACGCCCAGGGCGCCGCCCTGGTGCAGGTCCTGCTGCCGGAACTCGTGCCCACCAGCCGCCTCCTCACCGCGGATCTGGCGGTGCGGGTGCTGGACGCGGGCGGGCGCCCGGTCGAGCGCAACCTGACCCTGCCGGTCCTGGACGGGCAGGCGCGCCTGGGCGTGCGGCCGACCTTCGAGGGCGAGGCCCCGGAGGGCGGGACCGCCGGGTTCGAGGTGATCGCGTTGGGCAAGGACGGGGCGCGCCGCGCCGCGGCCGGGGTCGCCTGGACCCTGGACCGGGTCGAGACCAACTTCCAGTGGTACCGCAAGGACGACGGCACCTATGACTATGAGCCGGTCGAGCGCACCAAGCGGGTGGCGAGCGGCACGCTCAAGCTGGACGCGGGCAGCACCGGGCGCATCGAGACCCCGGTGCAGTGGGGCGCCTACCGCCTGCGCCTGGCCGGCGACGGGCTCCTGTCCGCCAGCATGAACTTCGAGGCCGGCTGGTATGTGACCCCCAAGACGGCGGACACCCCGGACCAGCTCAAGCTGTCGCTGGACAAGGCGACCTATCGGGTCGGCAACCGGGCGCGCGTCCATATCGAACCCCGTGCGGGGCAGGGCGGTCAGGGCGGCGAGCCCGGTCTGGCCCTGGTGATGGTGGTGGACGACCGCGTGATCGCCATGCAGGCGGTGCAGGTCCCGGCCACCGGCACCACGCTCGACCTGCCAGTCACGGCCGACTGGGGGCCCGGGGCCTATGTCACTGCCGTCCTCTACCGGCCCATGGACCTGGAGGCCCGGCGGATGCCCGGGCGCGCCGTCGGCCTGGCCTGGGCCGGGGTGGACCCGCAGGAGCGGCGGCTCGCCATCGAGCTCGCGGTCGAGCCCGGCCAACGCCCCCGCGGGACCATGCCGGTGCGCGTGGCCGTGACCAATCTGAAGCCCGGTACCGAGGCCTTCGTGACCCTGGCCGCGGTGGATCAGGGCATTCTCAATGTCACCGGCTACAAGCCCCCGGAGCCGGACGCCTGGTACTTCGGCCAGCGCCGCCTGGGGCTGGAGGTCCGCGACCTCTACGGCCAGTTGATCGACCGGATGCAGGGCGCCCCCGGGGTGGTGCGCTCCGGCGGTGACGGCGGTCTCGCCAAGCTCCTGGCCCCGCCCCCCAGCGAGGAGCTGATGGCCTATTTCTCCGGCGTGGTACGGCTCGACGATCAGGGCCAGGCCGTCATCCAGGTCCCGATCCCGGACTTCAACGGCACCGTGCGGCTCATGGCCATGGCCTGGACCGCGGTCGGCGTCGGCCACGGCCTGGCGGACGCCCTGGTGCGCGACCCCGTGGTGGTCAGCGCCAGCCTGCCGCGCTTCCTCGCGCCCGCCGATCGCAGCCGCCTGCTGCTCGGACTCACCCTGGTCGAGGCCGAGGGGACCGCGGGCGCCGCGCCCCAGGGCGGTGAGGTGACGGTCGCGGTCAGCACTGAGCATGGACTCATCATGGTCGACCCCGCCGCCGCGACCCAGCGCCTGACCCTGGCCCCGAGCGTGCGGACCGAGGTCCAGGTCCCCCTGACCGCCGATACCATCGGCGACGAGACCATTCTGGTCCAGGTCACGACCCCCGCCGGCCAGGTCCTGACCAAGCGTCTCACGCTCGGCGTGCGCACCAATGCCCCCGCGACCTTCAGCAGCACCGCACACCTGCTGGCCCCCGGGGCCGCGCCCCTGACGCTGACCCCGGACCTGCTGGGCGACTTCGTGACCGGCACCGGGGCCGTGCTCGCCTCCGTCAGCCGCGCCGGGCGCCTGGACATCGCCGGTATCCTGCGCGGCCTCGACCGCTACCCTCACGGCTGCACCGAGCAACTCGTGAGCCGCGCCCTGCCGCTCCTGTACCTGGACCAGGTCGCCCTGGCCGCGGGCCTGAGCGGTGATCCGGCCGTGCCGCCGCGCATCCGCGATGCCGTCACCCGGGTCCTGGCCAATGCCGGGGCGGACGGGCGCTTCGGCCTCTGGGCGCCGGGCGGTGAGGACCTGTGGCTCGATGCCTTCGCCACCGACTTCCTCACCCGGGCGCGGGAGCGCGGCTTCGAGGTCCCCCAACCGGCCCTGGACGCCGCGCTCGACAACCTCAAGAACGCCGCCGCCTACAGCACCCCGACGCCCTCCGATGTCTATGCGCTCTATGTGCTGGCCCGCAACGGCCGCGCCTCCATCGGCGACCTGCGCTACCTGGCCGACGAGCGCCTGAAGGACCTGGGCAGCCCCATGGCGAAGGCGCAGGTGGGCGCCGCGCTGGCGCTCTACGGCGACCGCACCCGGGCGGACGCGGCGCTCACGGCCGCCGCCGCGGACCTGGACCGCTCGGTCCCGCTGGTCGGGGCCGGGACCTGGCGTGCCGACTACGGCTCCACGCTGCGCGACGCCGCCGCCGTGCTCGCCCTGGCGGCCGAGTCCGGCAGCGACTCGGTGGACCTGCGCGCGCTCGTCGGCCGCGTCCAGGACGGCGTCGCCCGGGCGCGCTACCGCAGCACCCAGGAGGACACCTGGCTCCTGCTCGCCGCGCAGGCACTCAACAAGGGCAAGGACGGCCTGCGCCTGGAGATCGACGGCAAGCCGGTCGAGGGCGCCTGGTTCGGCCGCTTCGACGCGGCGCGCCTCGCCGCCGCCCCGGTCCTGATCCGCAACCTGGGGACCAGGCCGGTGGACGCCATGGTCGCGGTGCTCGGCGTGCCGCGCGTCGCCCCGCCCGCCGGGGGCAACGGCTATGTCATCGAGCGCGCCTACTATGACCTGGACGGCAAGCGGGTCGAGTTGACCGAGGTACCGCAGGGCAAGCGGCTGCTGGCGGTGGTTACGGTGCGGGCGGATGCCCAGGGCCAGGCGCGCCTCATCGTCGATGACCCGCTGCCCGCGGGGCTTGAGATCGACAACCCCAACCTGATGCGTTCGGCCGATGTCGCCAGGGTCCCGGGGCTCGACCTGCTCGAGACCCTCGCCCACCAGGAGTTCCGCAGCGACCGCTTCGTCGCCGCCGTCGAGCGCGACGCGGATGACCCGGCCGAGTTCCAACTCGGCTACCTGATCCGCGCCGTCACCCCCGGCACCTACGCCCAGCCGCCCGCGTCGGTCGAGGATATGTACGACCCCAGCCGGCGGGCCTGGACCGAGGCCGGGAGCGCGAGCGTGCTTGGGAGCGTGGGCGTCCCGCCCGCGCGGTAAAGGTCGCACTCGTGACGCCGCTCCAGAGATTGGGCAAGTATTCGGATCGTGCCCGGTGCCTGGCGTAGACTGTCAGCCAAGTCGGAACCAAGGGGTCAGGGGGATGATCGGCAGACGCTACAAGCAGGGCACGGCACGCGGGTACGAGGCACGGCTGCCGCGGCGCATCGAAGACTTTGTGGGCGCGGACAATCCGGTGCGC
>NZ_CAIKKU010000393.1 GCF_903828115.1 uncultured Thiodictyon sp.
CTTACCCTCGCGCTCCCAACGCCGGATCGTCGAGGGCGCTTTCCCGATCCGTTTCGCGAACTCGTTGATGCGGTAAGTTTTGCTCACGCGAGCAATTATAGATAATAATAAATAAGAATCAAACAACAGTTAACACCTCCTGGGGGTTATGGCCCAAAAACGTCCCAGATGCGGCCGGGGGGCCGATTGGCAAGCCGACGGCGGCCCGCGCCACCCGTCGGGTGCACCGTGCGCACCATGACGACCGCGATTTCTTCGCTCTGCGCATTGGAATCAACTGCTGTGCCGCGTCCCGCGGGCTGCGTCAGGCCCCTGCGCGAGCCAGTCGACCTGGCCGCGGGCCGCACCAGCCGCCCCCGGTTGCGCGGCCTCGATCAGGCGCAGTTGGATCGGGGCACCGGCGCCAACGGTCGCGCGCCGCAAGGCGCCCAAGTCGACCGACCAAGCCGCCGCGCCGGGCCGCTGCACCGCCACGTCGGTGTTGCCGTCCCCGTCGAAGTCACCGATGACGAAGCGCAGGCGCGGCTGATTGGCGAGGGACACCTCACCTACGATAGTGTTGCGGCAAACCTCCAGCGCGAAGCCGGAACCCGCGACCGCGGCGCTGATGACCGGGTTGAAACTGCCGCTGACGGCCGCGTGGCTGAGTTCGGCCTCGACGATCAACTGCCCCAGGGCGCCCAGCAGGCCGGTGACCTGATCCTGAGGCGCCGCGGTGATGGCCGCGGACAGGTGGGCGGGGTCGCCGACGCCGGGCGCGGGCAGGGGCATCTGCGCGGGCACCGAGCTGCACAGGCCCGCCGACGCGACGGGGAGTTGGTTCGTACCCGACGTCAGGTCGGTGCAGACCAGGGACAAACTCCCCACGACGACCGTCAGAAGGGCAAAAAGCCGGTTACTGTGCGTGTTCATGCGTCTATCTCCAACCTTATCATTCTGGTACAGGCGCCGGTCGGCGGGACCCGGCTGGGGGAGGCTCTAAGTGGCCCCTCCCCTGACCGCCCCCCCGGGTGAGACGAAGCGGTCACTGGTTTGAAAGCAAATCTCATACCACCTATTCGGGAACCTGCACCGCCCGGCGACCGAAGGCCAATTGTTTCAAAGGGATGACGGGTGCTTAGGCGTAACCGACAGTAAGACCGGAGATAGTCGACAGCACGGGCTTGATGACTTGTTTTATAAGATATTTATTGCGACGAACCCGCACAATCCCGGGGCGCGCGAGCACCGCCGGATGACCCTTGGTCGGCGGCCCCAATCCGGGCAATGCTGACCCTTGTGTCACCAAAGGACCAATCGCGGCAGGTGGGTGATGGCCTCGTTGCGGCCCGCCGCTCAGTCACGCGGCGCTGATGCTCCGGCGGCAGGCGCCAGATAATCGCAGAGCCAGGCGTCGTAGGTCCGGTACAGGGCCAGGGCGGGCTCGACGGCCGCGATGACGCGCCCGAGGTCGATCACATCGTAGAGATGGGTCAAGAGGTTGCGCATACCGCAGGCGGCGATCAACTCCTCTGCCAGTGCGCCGGGCATGGCGCCCAGGTCGGCCAGGACACTGAAGATCTCACGATAGCTCCCCGGGGGCACCCGCCCGGTCGCCTTGAGCACCTGCAACGACAGGTCCGCCGCGGACTCACACAGCAGTTGCAGGAGGCGCTCGATCGCATAGTGCTCGCGCCGCCGGCCCGTCGCATCCAGGGCACCATAAACCGCCAAGTCGTGCAGGTATTGCCGGAAGAAGGCGCGCTTGCGCTCGATGACCTCAATCTTGACCGCGGCCATGGCCTAGCTCCCGCATCCGGTCGCGGATCCACTGGGTATCCGCGTAGAGAAAAAAGGCCCGGTCCTGCTCCCGATCAAAGAGCCCCACCGTGTCCTCGAAGAGGCAGCGGCCCTCCCGCATGACCTCGAACCGGGTCAGGGGGGAAGTCGCCGGGCCCAGCACCAGCAGGTCCAGGGCAATACCCGGAACCAGTGCATCCAGATCGGACCACCAGCGGCCCTGCTCCAGCAAGTCGGGCTCCACCCGCGGCAGGACGGCCAGGTCCAGGTCCCGCCCCCGCCCGTCCCGGGCCACGGAGCCGAACAGCACCACCAGCCGCCAGGCGTAGCGCCCGGCGAGCGGCCGCACCGCCGCCGCCAGGGCGGCAAGGTCAGGCGGGGCGCAGCGGTTCGCCTTCATGGCCGCGTGTTTGTTCCAGTGGAACCAGTACCGGCAACATGCTGCGCAACTCCTCATTGGTGAGTAATGGAAACCGCTCCATCAAGCAGAATTCGAGCATCCGTTCCAGGGTGGCGCGGATCGGCGGCGCCACGGGTGCCGTCCGGATCACCTGCCAGGCCGCCGGTGCGCGGACCCGAAGGTCCTCGGCGCGCGGGATGATCAGCGGGACCAGTGCCGCGACATAGGGGTTGTCCGGCTCGCACTCCAGCCAGCGGGGCAGAATCTCATCCAAGTACGCCACCGAGCACAGGGGCGGCCCGGCGCCCGGCGGCGGCCCGGGATCATGGTCCGCACGCAGGAAGATCAGCATACCCCGAACGGCGCGCCCCGGGTGCGCCTCTCGGGTGCGATCAGAACTGATGTGGTGACCGAGATCCCCGGTACGCTGTCGTTGTCGTTGTCGTTGTCGTGGTCGTAATCGAATAATC
>NZ_CAIKKU010000394.1 GCF_903828115.1 uncultured Thiodictyon sp.
AACAATGCTCCAGGCCGCCGAACAGAACGCTCGCCCCGGTCATTGCGCCCCCCCAAAAACGGCCGTCTCCACAAGGCCACAGAGCAGGTGTCCCAGCACCAGATGCGCCTCTTGGATTCTTGGGGTATCGCCCGCGGGCACGGCCAGACAGTAGTCGCAGTACGCGCCCATCGGACCATCGCGATTGCCCGTCAACCCGACGCAGATCAGCCCTCGGCGGCGCGCCTCGTCCAGGGCGAGGAGGATGTTGGGCGAACTACCGGACGTCGAGTAAGCAATAAAAACATCACCCCGACGACCGTGCGCCTGGACCTGCCGGGCAAAGATCTGTTCAAAACCATGGTCGTTGCCGATCGACGTCAGGACGGACGTATCCGTCGTCAGGGCGATGGCGGCGAGACTCGGACGCTCCATCGCGAAGCGACCCACCAATTCTGCCGCAATGTGCTGCGCGTCGGCCGCGCTCCCGCCATTTCCTGCCAACAGGATCTTGCCCCCGGCCTGCAGACAGGCAACACAGGCCAAGGCCGTGCCCTCGATCGTGGCGATGAGTGCCGAATCTGCGAGCATCGCGGCCAACACCCGCCCGGTCTCGCGGATCTGGTCACCAATCTGATCACGCATGGTCTTGTCCATGACGATTACCCTGCCCGCGAACACGGCGGCAGGTGCCGTTGCGTTAAGTCGTTCATCCATAGCCTGGAATTTCTATAATTAAATCAGTCGCTCAGATCGACGCCCGCGGGCATTGCCAGCAGCCGGGCGCGGCCCCCGGATGGTTTCTCCGTGAGGACCGGCGCGGACTCCAGCGTAGACGAGTCTTGGCCGGGGCGCAATCCAGGACGGCCGCGGGGGCGCGGGGCGCTCAGGCCGGGGAGGCCGCACCGCGTTCACGCGCCAGCAGCCGCTCGGTGAGATAGAGGGCGGCGAGCGAGCGCGCCTCGTCGAAGTCGTCGCGCGCCAGCAGCGCGTCCAGCGCATCCAGGCGCCAGGGGACGACCTCGATCGGCTCGGGTTCGTCGCCGGGCAGACGACTGGGGTAGAGTGTGCGGGCGAGGATGATCAGGCTGCGGTGTCCGAGGTAGCCTGGCACCACTGAGACGCGGCCCAGGACCTGCAAGTCGCGGGCGGCGTAGCCGACCTCCTCCTGCAGTTCCCGGTTGGCGGCGGCCACGGGGTCCTCCCCGGGTTCCACAATGCCCTTGGGCAACCCCAGTTCATAGCGCTCGCTCCCGGCCCCATATTCGCGGATCAGGAGCAGGGTGTGGGCGTCCAGCAGGGGCACGATCAGCACCGAGTCGGCCCCGCCGGGGATGCGCTCGAAGGTGCGCCGGGCGCCGTTGGCGAACTCCAGGTCCACCTCTTCGACGCGAATGAGTCGACTGCGGGCGACCAGGCGCCGGGCGAGAATCTTAGGGCTGGTGGACACGCGTAACGTCCCCTCAGCAGCGGGCGGGCGCGGCGGCGCGCCCTGGCCGGGTGGCCCGGCAGGCGCACAGAGTTTCAATCACGGGGACCGCGACCATGACCACGATCGACTGGGAACGCATCGACGACTGTTTTCTCGACATGGACGGGACCCTGCTCGACCTGCATTTCGACAATCATTTCTGGCTTGAACACGTCCCGCGCCGTTACGCGGACGCCCAAGGACTCACGCTGGAGGCGGCCAAGACGCAACTGCGTACCCGCTACCAGGCGATCGAGGGGACGCTCGAATGGTACTGCGTCGATCACTGGAGCCGGGAACTCGGGTTGGACATCACCCGCCTCAAGGCCGAGGTGGACCACCTGATCGCCGTCCACCCGCATGTGGTGGACTTTCTCACCGCCCTGGCCGAGCGCGGCAAGCGCCGGGTCCTGGTGACCAACGCCCACCAGAAGACCCTGGCACTGAAGCTCGACCGCACGCGCCTCGCCGGCCACTTCGAGCACATCATCTCCGCCCATGACCTGGGGTTGCCGAAGGAGGACCCGGCCTTCTGGCCGCGCCTGCGCGCGGTGCGACCCTTCGACCCGGCCCGCACCCTGTTCATCGACGACAACCCGCGCGTCCTGCGCGCCGCCCGTATCTTCGGCATGGGCTCGCTGCTCGCGGTGCTGAAACCCGACTCCCAGGCGCCGCGGCGGGTGCAGGACGAGTTTCCGGCGATCGGCGACTTCGCGGAACTGCTCCCGGGGCTGCGCGCCTGAGCGCGGCGACGCGGCCCTGCTGGTCAGCGAGTGGATGCTGACCATCAGCGGGAGCGGTCCGCACAGCGGACCCTACTATCGTGGAACGCAGATCCCAGTACCATTCAAGCGCAACCGTGAACTCCACAAATGGACAGGATTAACAGGATTTCTCAGGATTTACAGGAAGCGTTGCTGATGTATGTCGCGCCCTGATTTCTTCTGTTAATCCTGCAAAATCCTGTTAATCTTGTCTAATTTCTTCGCCTTACTCGATCACCAGACGGATATCGGGAATTCCGCATCGCGGTACCAGAGCGTGGCCCGCGCTCATTCGCGGATAAATTCTCCCTAATTCTTGGCATCAGGACTCGTCGGGCTCGCCGACCGGCCCACCCGGCGCCTGGATGGCTGGTTGCTCATCCCCCGCCCTCGCGCCCGGCTTGCGGCGCCGACGGCGCCGCTTCTTGGCGGGGTCGGCGGCCATGTCCGTCGGCACCGCGGTCGACTCAGACGGCCCCGGGACACCGGGCGGTGCATCCGGCGGGGTGACCGCGCCATGGCCCGCCGCGGCCGAGGTCAAGGCCGCCTGCTCGGGCGCACGGCGCGCCCGGCGCGACGGCCGGGGCGGGGGGGGCGTCGCCACTGCGGCGGCGTCGGC
>NZ_CAIKKU010000395.1 GCF_903828115.1 uncultured Thiodictyon sp.
CGCACTGGGGTGCGGCGCTCCCAGTAGCCGTTGCGGCTTAACTTAATGGCAGTGACGCAGGAGCGTAGGAGCCAGCACAGGTCGCGGCGGCGCGGGTTGGGGCGAGTCCGGCGGGGTGGGCAAAAAAAAGAGCGCGACCGGGTCGCGCTCATTAAGTTACCACCAAAGGAAGTCACGGAACGGAGGAGTGCACCGGAGTGGAGTGCTTCAGTGCATTAGTATCTTCTTACATACTGTTGCGCCTGTCAAGGCAGGCGTGCGTGACGGGCGACCAACGGCGGGGACGACGCGCCGGGCTGGTGCCCGGCGCCCCCGGCTCAGTCGTCGATACGCACGAAGAACAGCAGCGCCATGGCGGGGATCGAGGCGAGCAGGCCGATGGTGAAGAGTTCGAGATAGCCGCTCGCCTCCACGATGACCCCGCCCAGGCCGCCGAAGAGGGCGGAGAACACCGACATGAAGGCCGAGCCGATAGCGTAGTGCCCGGCCTTATACGCGGGTTTGCAGGTGCGCAGGATATAGACGATCAGCACGGCATTGCCCAGGCCGGCGGCGATCTGCTCGATGGTGTAGACACCGCAGATGGTCAGCAGGCCCATCAACTCGGTCGCCAGCGGGCGCTCCCAGGCGAGCCAGACGTAGGCCAGGATATTGACGTTCATCAGAAGCGTCAGCGGCCAGATGGCACGGCGCAGCCCGGTGCGCTTGATCCAGAGCCCGCCGACGGTGGTCCCGGCGATGGAGCCGATCAGCCCCAGAAGTCCGCTCATCCAGGCGAGTTGGGTGTTGTCCACCAGCAGGTAGCGCTTGAGGAAGGGCGTCCCCATCGAGAAGATGATCTCGTCGCCAATCTTGTAGAACATGATGAAGGCGAGGCTGAGCGCAATCGCCGGCCGCGCCTGGGCGAGCAGGACCAGCAGCATAAAGCCGAAGCCGTAGGTCACGGACTGGACGGCGGGGACCCCGGCGCCCACGAGGACCGCACTCAAGACCAGGCCGAACACGGGGGCGCTGGTGAGTGCGATCAGTGAACGCCGACGCGAGACCTCCAGGTAAGCGGCGAAGGAGCCCAAAAAATCGCCCGCCGCCTCACGGACCCCGATGACCCGGGTGCGCGGCGCCTGGAAGCGCGGGAGCCTGATCAGGTGCAACAGGGTGAGCCCGGCCATCACCAGCGCGCCGGCCGCGAAGCCGCAACCCCAGGCGGCGTACAGGTTCCCGTCGAAGGCCGTCCGGGCGATCTGGGCCACCGCAAGGATAATGCCGAAGCGCGCCAGGATCATGGCCAACCGGTAGGCCATGACCCGGAAGCCCGTGTAGGCGGCCTGCTCCTTAGGGTCGGTGATACCCTCCATGTAATAGCCGTCGATGGCGATATCGTTGGTCGCCGCGAGGAAGGCCAGGGCGACGAAGACCCCCACCAGCAGGGCGTCCGGCACCCCGATGTCGAGCCCGGTGCCGCGCGCCAGGCACAGGGCCGCCAGCAACGCCGTAAGCAACGTCAGGAGCGCCTGGACCAGAATCATCCAGGTGCGTCGGGTGGAGTAGATGTCGACCAGCGGCGCCCACAGGAACTTCAGGTTCCAGGGCAGCCCCAGAAAATTGAGATAGCCGAGAAAACGCTCCGACATCCCGACATCGGTGAAAAACACCGACGACATGGCGCGGACCACCATGTACGGAAATCCCTGGGCGAAGTAGGTCGAGAAGACCCACCAGCGCGGGTCGCCGGGGGCGCCGGGCACCAGCCCGGGGCGAATTCCAATCTCGGGTGTCGAGGTCTTGTCCATGGGCTTACCATCTGGGAGTGCCGGGCACCCGGGGGCGCTGAGCACCAGCTCGGCGCGGACCCCGGTCCGCGGGGCTGTCCACGGCGGTTATCCGCGGCCAGCACCCCCGCCAGTGTGCCAGGGGAGTCGCATCGAGTCCAAGATGCCGAGGGTAACGCACCCGGGTGGGGGCTCACTGCCTTGAAGGTAAGACGCACTCGCCGACCGCGCCGCCTCTGCCTGGAGTCCAGGCGCTTGGGCTGGGGCCGTAACGCCTTCGGCGGCGGCGGGTGGTTGTGAACCCGGCGCCCCCCCCGTACTGTCAGTTTTTTTTACAGTGACCAACGCTTGCCGTACAATCACTGATCGCAGGACCGCTCAACACACTGATACCTAAAGTGGTCATCAATAATGGTGCGGGTTTTGCTTAGCATAGGGGTCCAAAGCCCCGACCCGTCGCCCAGCCCGGCCAACCTTGAGCCCCACAGGAGTCAGACCATGCCCGTGTCCAGCGCCACCGATTGTCCTTGCGTCCGCCGCGGCCGTCTGCGACTCGCGGGCGGGGCGCTCGCCCTGCTCTCGGGCCTTGGCGCCGGACCCGCGTCGGCGGTCCCGCTCGAAATCGATAGCTTCACCTGGAGTTCCAACAACGGGACCTACAACGATTACGCCGGGACCTGTCCCAATGTCGGTGGTTCCGACTGCGGCGGACCCCCGACATTTTACCCGCCGCCCGGGTCCGGCTATAGCACGACACGAAATCGATCGGACCAGAGTCCGGCCACCCCCGCCGACGGGACCATTTTCAGTTGGGGTACGATCAGTGATACGGCCTATCAGACCAAGTTGGAATGGATCAACAACGAGGAGAATGAGTTCACCCTCGCCACAATCACCCTGAAGGGACCGGAGGACCCAGCCAATGGTAAGGTCGGCACCGGGATGGCTAGCTGGATCACGGGTTCCGCAATCACGACCTTGACAGGCCAGGATGCAGTTCCACCCTGGGAGTGGGGGGGTCAGCAAGTCCGTGACACCGAGGTGGGGCAAGCCCGGATCGAGATCAGTCTCAGAAAAAAGGATAGTAGCCAAGATACCGTCCTATACACCGGCGTGGTCTTCTCCCAGGTTGATCCGGTCTTGCGCTGGTTCAACGGCGACGCCGACGGCAATACGCGCCAGACCCCGATAAACTTCGCGATAGACTTCGCCACGGTCCTTCCGGGTCCTGTCATCGTCAGTGCCCAGGATCGGATCAAGATCAGGCTATTCGAGACGTTCTGGAATGGCGGGGGTTCCGGAGAGAATTTCCCGGACGTGCAGTACACTTCACTTTTGGTTGGTATCTATGATTCAGGTGACGTGCCGACGCCCGCGCCCGCCACGCTCGCCTTGTTTGGACTCGGGATGGCATTGCTGCGCCCGTGGCGCCGCCTGAACCCGGCGGCGCCGACTGCCACTTGCTGACCCCTCTATCGCAGGTTGTCGTCAGGGTGGAGTAGGCGCCTGTGTTGCCTTGTCAGACCAAGGCCCGGGCTCCATAAGCGTCACCTGCGCCGTCAGCGCAGTTGCTGCCAGACCCGCCCGCTGCTGCCGCGCTGTGTCGAAATGTTGGCGCTGGGAAGGCCCGCGTCCGAGGAGGAGGCGCGGATAATGTCGAACCCACCGGCGCACGAGGGGTTGTCGGGGTTGTCGGGGTCGGGGGGGCGGGGGCCACGCGTGACCGAGGGTCTTAGATAGAGCCCACCATTCTGACCCCCGCTTGTCAAGCGGAAACTGCTTCCGGCGACCCCCTCCGCCGGCCCGCCCTCCAGCGGGAGCAGGTCGTCATCATCAAAAGTCCCATCCCCCGTATAATCGAAGGTGCAGGCGGGACGCCCACCGCTGCTCGCGTTCAACATATTGATCCAACCGTAACCGCCGGCGACGCACGGGTTGGTTTCCGGGATCAGGCTGGTGAAGATCACGCACTTCCTGAGGACGATGGGCTCGGTGACCACCCGCTCTCCCTTGTTGCCGACACCGTCTCTCTCGAGATCGAAGTCGATATACCAGCCGTATTTGGGGTGCGCGGGGTCCGACCAGTCTAGCGCCAGGTCGCTACTGGTGCGTCCGCGGGCGTCACCCACCGCGAGGTCCGTCGCCACGAACGATTGCTCCAGCAGCCCGGCGGGATCCCGGCTGGCCACCACCGGCTCACTGTCGTCACCCTTGTCCCAGATGGCGTAGAAGCTCTGAACCTGCCGGTCGCCCGGGTCGTCGAGTTCCAGGTACTTCCCGGTCCCGAAGAGTACCAGGTCACCCACCCCGGTGGGGTGGTTCATGACCGCAAGCGGGGACGTGATCGGCTGGGCCTTCCCGGACGGATCAGTGGCGGTATAGAGCAGGCGAACCGCTTTGGCCCCCGGTGCCCCAGTCAAGTCGAACCGGTAAAGGTGCCCGAACAGGTCCGCGGCGTAGGCATAGTCGCCGAGGATGTCACCATCGGCGGCCGTCGAATCCACTATCACGCGCGGCTGGCCCAGTGCGTTCGGGCGGCGCTTGGCGGCGTCCGCCGCGTCGTTCGGGAGTTGATGCAGGGGGTCATGCCGGCGTCCGACACCGGTCGGGATCTTTTTCACGTCGCGAAGACCGCCGATCTCGATGACATACAGGACCGCCTGACCGCAGAGCGTGGTGTCTTGATCCTGGGTCGCGTCGTCGCAGCCGGCGGCGCGGCTGCCGTCGTCCTCGGCGCTGTTGTAGCCGTTGCCGCTGACCACGACCCACACCGGGTGGCTGTCTGCCGCCCGTCCGAACAAGGCCCCGCGCACGCGCGCAATATAGGGTTGCCCCAAGACATAGCCCAAATCCGGGTCCCCCTTGACCTTGCCGTCCGCGGCGTCGGAATCGCGATCGGTGAACTGCCAGAGATACATCGAGTCCGCAAAGGCGCTCGCCGCGGGGGTCGTACCGAGTGCGGGTGGGTTGGTGACGTCCAGGGTGTAGAGTGCCTGGGCACCGAGTCCCAGCCCGGCGGCGAGGACCGTGTGCCAGGCGCCATCAAACCAGGCATCGCCCACCCTCAGCGGGCCGTCCACAAAATTGTGGTGTGCGTATTCCGGATCACTCAACAGATGCAGCATGCCGGGCCTGTTGCCGGTGAGGGGCGGGGCGCCTTCCAGCCCGATCAGGACCGGTGGAATGAAGGCGAAGGACTCGCTCAGGCTGGCCGCGTCAAAGGCGTGCAGCATCCCGTCGTTCGCGCCCGCGTAGAGCATCTTGGCGCGGCCCTTCTTGGCGTCGATAAAGCCGGGGTAGTCGTCTGCCATGAAGACCAAACTGGGCGGACCCACCAGGACGGGACCGGCATTGATGATGTCACCGAGCAGGGTCGCGCGCGTGCGGAACCGGTAGGCCAGGCCATCCACTTCGTAGGTTCGCTCGCCGGCGACATACCTCAGTTGCGCCTTCGCCTCGGCAAGCGCGGCCGGGGTGGGCCCGCCGTCGGCTGCGGCGGCCGTCGAGTCGGTTCCCAGGTAGCCGGCACCCCGCAGAAAGTCGAGTCTCTGGGTGTTCGACAACAGGGCCCATTCGGCGTCCGTGGCGCCGAAGGCAATGCCGGTGTCGGTGGCACCTTGACCGGTGAAGATGCGCCGATTCGTCGCATTGCGATCCACCAGGGCCGCGGCGGCTGACCGGTAATACTGGCCGGCTAGCGGGTCCTCGCAGAGTTGCCCGGCCGGGGGCGGTGGAGTTGCGCAGGGGGCCGCCTCCGGACCGGGTGAGACGCGGAAGGAGCGGATATCGCCGCTCCAGTCAGAGCCGTCGAATCTGGCCTGATAGATCAGGTCATCGGCGGCGGTACCGCCGCTATCCACGGCCAGGGCGGCGGCGGACTTGGCACCGGCGGCACTGGAGACCGCCTGCAAGACCCGCTCGAAGGCCGTGGTAAGCGCACCCGGATTACCCGCGTTGAAATAGCCGCCGCGGCCATTGATCCCCGCGTGCCAGAGGTCGTCGATCTTGTATGCAGTTGGAATCTCATTGGCCTTCCACTGAGTTGTAGCCACGTTGTAGCCGATCGCGTTTTGGCTCCCCGGGAACCCGCTCTGCTGCAGGGTGCTGAGGCCGCTTGGGTAGAGAACAGTGCCGGAAACGCCCAGGCTGATGGTGTAAGTGGTGATGTGCTGCCAATCCGCCGGGTCATTGACCGGGTTCCAGAACCGGTCCGCCGTAGGACCGGCGCGATTGCGGATCAGGGTGGGCACCAGATGGTCGGCGACCGGGTCGTTCGGGCGCAGATCGGTAATCCAGGAGGCGAACACCAGGTCGGCCAACATGCCGGTATTCCCGTCGGCGAAGATTCGGCTGGAGGCCGCGGCTGGGGAGTAGTTCCCCCCCGCAACCATTGCCGGTACGCTCTCAGACCCCGCGGGAAAAGCGGTCTCGGTCCCGTCGTTGTTGCCTAACCACAGACTGCCGTCCCTAGTGGCCGTAGCGGGTGGGTCAAGACCCTTCGAGCCCGATGGTGAGGTACCGATAAAGTCGTTCCACCCACCGTCCGTAAACATCACATGGAAGTTGTTGCGACAGCCGCGCACCGGATTGGTTTCAAGATTCACGTCCAAGGGCGTCTTAAGGCTCTGGAGATACGCCAGATCGGTACGGCAGAACTCATGCACCCTGGCTGCCGCGGTGAGCAGGCGAGTGCTGCCCCCGACTGCCCGCTGCGTAAATAGCCAGGAGTAAAAGCCGCTGCGATTCGAGTCATAGCTATTGAACCGAGACGACAGATCCGCGAGCGCGGAGGTTCCGGAATACAGGAACGACCCTGGCAACGTTTGATAGGTAAAGCGGACCCGCTCCGGCAGGACGATGAAGGCACGGCTCACCACGGTTTGCAGGGTGAGCCAGCGCGTGCGGTAAAAGCTGTACCAATTGGCGAAATTGCGCTCTGCCAGGGCCTGGTTCCCGGGGGTGGTGCCATCCGGGTTTTTCAGCAGCGCCTTGCGCTCGGCCAGGACCTGGGTCGTGACCAGGGCGTTGGTCCGGTCGCGGACGCTGGCCAGGTCTCGGTCGCTGCCGACCTCCACGCGGGTCAGACAGCCGGACGGGAAATCGGTCGCGGTGATAGTATTGAGATTGAGGCTCGCTAATTTGTCCTTGCAAGCATCCGTTTGCCTCAGCCGGTAATAAAAGGCAGGGCAGTCGCCGTAGGCATGCGAGACCATGCAACGCCACGCCCACTCCCACTCCGGGACGCTCAGGTCGGCGTTCGCGGGGCCGCCCTGCGCATAAATCTTGACTATCTGCTCTTTCGTAGCCGCCCGCAGATCCCCGCAGGTACTCCCGCCGGTCTTGCCCGGTCGATTGTTCAAACTCCAGGTCGGTGCATAATGGTGGCCGAGGTCGAGGTTGCAGTCGGGACTGATACTGCCAAAGCTGTCCGCCGCGGCGCTGGAGAAGACGGCATGGGACTTGGTGCTTCCATCGGCGGTTTTCGGCGGCAGATAGGTCTGGGCCGGATCGTAATACTGCCGGTTGACCAGGGATGAGGTATCCCGCGCGTCGAGTTTCGGCAGGGTCGTACCGCCGACCAGGGGCCAGATCCCCTCGGGCAGGAACGCCTGGTTCATACTGTTTGAATGATCAATGGTCAGGATCAGATTCGGGGCCGCACCGGACAGCGCGAAGACCGGAGCGGTCGCGATCGGGATACTTGGGCGTCCCAGGGACGGGTCGGCATTGACAGACCCGTAAGGGCCGATCAGGACGAGGGCGGCGAACAAGGACCGCAGACCAGCCCCCGCGTGCCCCCCGCAGGTCTGGGCTCGACCTTGGAGAAGATGCACCTGTGCCAGCGAGATGAAAGACCGGTGATTCGACATGGTTCCGTGCTCCGATTGCCTGGCGGGTTGTGACGGATGGCGGAGTCCGTACAGGTCCTGGGGGTGGCAGGACCATTGCCGGCCGCAGTGGACCGGGTCAACGGCACCCTGCGCGAACAGCCGCGGCGCCAAGCGGGTTCAAAAGTTCAGTTTCTGCGTCATCTGCGTGATTGTGCGAGAATTGGCGGCGGGGTCGAAGCCGATCGTCGCGATGGTGGCGAAATAGTCGGCATCGTCGCCGCTACCACCGCTGCCTCGTCCGCCCGCGGCCATCCCATCGAACTCACCGTGCGATGTCTCGTGGGGGCTGCGGCGGTATTCAATGATGAAATGCGGCGTGTTCGAGACAGGCGCCCACCCGGCCCCGCTCAAGCTGCCGATGGCATGGCCCGACAGGGTGTCGGACGGAGTGCGAGGGTAGGCCTTCCAGGCAGCGATGGTGCCACGGAAGTAACAGCAGCGATTGGTGCTCCTATCCTGGCACGATACGGGGTCCGCCTCACCCGACCTGCAGGCCTCCGGGATCCGGACGCCGCCTGCCCTTGGCGATTCCATCTGCTCGGGTCGCTCCAGGTTGCACACATAGCTGTGGGCGGCCTGCAGCGCCGCCTCGGCCCCCTGAAAGGCGCTGTTGCTATCCTTGGTATGGCCGGCCATGAGCTCCTGGAGGGCCGAGGTGCGCATGCTGCCGATGCCGAGGATGGCCATCACCACGAGGACGATCAAGCCAACGACCAAGGTGGCACCGCGGTCGCCCGGGCGGCGGTTCATGAGCCTCAAGGTCTTGGCTCGGGCTGGCTGATATGGCGCTTTCATCGCAGCAGCTCTCTATTGGTTAGGATCGCGTGAGCGAATCGCAACGGTGGTTTCAAATACATGGTACAGGCGCCTGTCCTGCGGCATTCCAACACCGAGATTGCCGTCTTGGGGCGACTCTTTAGATTGCTTGACTTCATCGCCGCCGGTAACCAGGAGCGTCACCTGTGCACTGGTGATAAGTCTCCAATCCGCGACCGCCGCCGCGGTGCTGCCGGTCGTATCGGACCGGACGTGGTACCTGACGCTCAGGTCGGCGACGTCAGGTGCGAGCGCCTGGGTCGAGCCACCCGATGCGGACCAGACGCAGAGGGCCGGGCGGTATCGTGTGGGATCGCTGGTGCAGTTGGCAACGACGCCGTCGCCGTCGGGCTGCACGCCGCCGGTATGCTGGTCGACACAGCAGATAAAACCGACCACCAAATCGAACGGAAAGACGCGGGGGCGAGGGCTGGCCGCGTTGAAGTTCAGCGCCGATAAACTGTTGCCCGTATTGATCGTGACACCACTGCGTTCCACGGCGTGACCGAGCACGCGCAGCGGGTTGTCCGCGGCTGGATTGGAAATCGTGAAAATATCGCTGCTGCCGCAATCGCTGATCATGGCCAGGTGACCGCCCCGGAAATCGGCATCCTCAATGGCGACCGAACCGCTCGCATCGAGGAGTGTGATGTCGCGCGTCGGGAGGTCTCCCGGCAGTGGCTTGACGATGTAGAGCCCTTCCCCGGAAACGCCCCAGGACACCAGGACATCACCGCGCAGCCAGCGCTGTGCCACCGCGCAGCGGGCGGTTGAGGTTTGCGCCGCCTGAGCGCAGGCCCCCGTGCCCGGGAGGCTGGTGAGCGAGTTTTGCGCCGGGGTCGAGACGGTATAGCCGAGTGGTGTCTCAGGGCCGATCAGCGGGTCGCCGGTACAATTGATCGGATTGGCGAGCAGTGCGCATGACTTGACGACCTGGCGAAGGCCAGGGCCCCCCTCTGTCGCTGCCTCCAGGGCGATGTCACGGCAGGCAGTACTGCGGTTCTGGCGAAACTGCCTGGCCAGGACCCGCAGGGCATAACGGCCGTTCTCCTGGGAGCGCGCCGTCACCTCGGTCAGTCGGTAGCTGGTCTGGTTGGACCCCAGTACCTGAATGATCCCTCCCACCAGGAACAGACCCAGAGCCAAGGCCACCATCAGTTCGATCAAGGTCACACCGCCCTGCCCAAGTCGCGATCCAGGACCCGGTGCGCCCGCCTCAACGACGTGCGCCAGGCGCTCTGACCTGGCGGTGTGGGTGCGGACGTATGCGACCATCGGCTGGTCTCCGGGTTGCGTCACTGGGGTCGCCAGAGCCCGATCAGGGTCCCGCTACTTGAGGCGGTAAGCGGATACAGGTGCTAAAGCTGAGTCGGTGTGCCCCAAGGTTCTTCAAGTCACCCCGCGCGTCGTTCCAACTGACGATGATCGCACAATTGCCCGTACCGCAACCGCTGCCAACGGTGCAGTCGGCGACCAGGGTGGATTCCGGCAGGCCACGCGCGCAAAAGTCCTTTTTTAAACAATTGGGCGAGGTGTTACAGGTAAGCGTCTGCTGGCAGGTGCCACGTTCGACCAAGTCCACGGAGGTCGTCAGATTTGTCAGAATCTCCGCTGGGTTAGCGCGAATCCGATCGACCAGGTCGTAAGAGGCGTCGGTGGCGATGGTGCGCAGACGCGCACTGTCAGTGGACTTCAGCGCCGAGAGTTGCAGTTTGGCCATGCTGAGCAGGCCCACGGCGAGCACGATGACGGTGACGAGCACCTCAATGAGCGTAAAACCAAGGTGGGTCGCAGGACTTTGGGGGTGGCCGCGGACCGCAGGCACGCCCGACACCCCCGGGCAGTAACTTGCGGGGGGCTGACCGCGCCTGACGTTGACCAAGCCAAACGACATCGTCATCATCACTTTGCGTAAGGACCCAAAAACGGGCACGAAAGCCTCGTCACCCCATAGTGTATCCCAAGCGTCCTGCGCACGGGTGGTCGGGCCGACAGGCCCCGGCGAAACGGGGACGTGCGGTGCCGCGTGACGGAGGCGCGGGGGAAGTCCCGTACCCGTAGGGTGAAGATGGGTTCAGGTCTTGCCGCCAGGGCCAACTGGATCTGGAATGGGCTTTGCCGCCGGGCAATGGTGGATGCGCCATTCTTGAGCGATGGCGGCGAACACAGGGTGTAAATTGGCGGAGAGAGAGTCCGCTGGAACATGGTTCATCACCGTCTGTTACCGTCTGAGTGTGCCAGTATTGCCAGTCACTTAGGTCTAGCATAGTCCGCTATCGTCCACTAGAATCTCAGCATGTGTTGTGGGTAGTCTTGTGGGTAGACCTGAACGGGGGCGGACATGGCATCGAACATTCACCGGCTGACTGATCGCCAGATCAAGAACGCGACCAAGCCGCTCAGCGACGGCGGCAACCTCTGGGTCTACCCACAAGGCAAGGCCCTGAACTGGATTCTACGCTACACGCTTCAAGGCCGCGCCCGAGAAATGGGCCTAGGCGCCTATCCGGCTGTCTCCCTGGTGAGCGCCCGCAAGGCTGCCGCCGGGTATCGGGAGATCCTCAAGTCGGGCGTGGACCCCATCGACTACCGGGACACCCAAGCCCAGGCCGACGCGCTCAAGGCGGCTGGCGTCCCGACCTTCACCCAGGTTGCCGCCCGGTTCATCCGCGCGCACCGCCGCGGGTGGAGCAACGCCAAGCACGCCCGGCAATGGGTCGCCACCCTCAAGACCTACGCCCGGCCAGTCATCGGCACCAAGCCGGTTGACCAGGTCCACACCGACGACGTGCTGAAGGTCCTGCAACCCATCTGGACCACCAAGACCGAAACCGCGAAACGGGTTCAGGGTCGCGTCGAGAACATCCTGGACTTCGCCGCCGCCCACAAGTGGCGCGATCAGAGCAACCCGGCCCGCTGGCGCGGACACCTGGACAAGCTCCTGCCCCGTCCTTCCCGCGTGGCGACCGTCGCACATCATCCGGCGATGGACTATCAGGACGTGCCCGGGTTCATGGTCGAACTGGAAGGCAAGCAAGGCGTGTCGGCCCTGGCGTTGCGCTTCCTGATCCTGACCGCCTGCCGCACTGGTGAAGTCGTCGGCGCAGAGTGGAGCGAGTTCGACCTAGAGCAGGCCGTGTGGACCGTACCGGCCGAGCGGATGAAGGCCAAGCGCGAGCATCGGGTACCGCTCAGCAACGCCGCCCTGGCGATCCTGGCGGCCCTGCCGCGGGTGGACGGCAACCCCTACGCCTTCATCGGCGCCCGGTACCGCCGGCCTATATCAACCATGGCGATGCTCCAACAGATGCGGGGCATGGGGTATGGAGTCGGCGGGGATCGCGGGGACGCTGTGCCCCATGGCTTCCGCTCAGCGTTCCGGGACTGGTCCGGGGAGGTTTCCAGCTTCCCGCGTGACGTGTGTGAAATGGCCCTTGCCCATGTCATCGAGAACAAGGTTGAGGCCGCTTACCGCCGCGGGGACCTGTTCACCAAGCGCGCCGCGATGATGGACGCTTGGGCGGATTGGTGCGGCCGGGGGACCGGCGCCGAGGTTGTGCAGCTTCACGAGGTCGCAGAGGCCCGGCGCGGCTGAAGGATTCGGGCGGCCCGCTGGCGTGGCAGTGGGTAGCCGGAGAGACGAGAGACCATACAGGATGGGGCGCGGAGGTAGGCGAACACTGCGCGGACCCTGATCGCAACTTAATAGCCGCCGCCGGTTGGGCGGATAAAGGAAAATGACCTATGCCTTCCCCTTTTCGCTCTGCGCTCTTTCTAATTGTTCTTGCATTGGGTGGATGTGCCACGACAAAACAGTCGTCCTTGATGATTTCCCCCGGCGATTCAAAAGAGAAAGTCGCATCTGTTATGGGCTCACCAGACGACCGACAGTTCAAGAATACACAGGAAGCCTGGCAATATGGAATGGTTGTCACTATTGGCGTTTGCGACTACACGGTTATTTGGTTTGAAAGCGGCAAGGTTACGGGGCTAAATTCATACCGAAATACATCCACATTGGGATGCCGTGCGGGGCTGCACTCCATCAATTGGGAACAGGCCCCAAACACAGTAATTGAACTTCGCAATCGTTAGGCAACTGTATTCTCAGGCCAAGCAAATTACAAAGCTGACACACGTTTCGGCCGGGTCTAGGCTGATCCCCGAAAAGGCGGCACCTTCACCGCCCTGACCCGGCATCTTTTCATTGAGGGATTGCGCTGGAAGGTGCGTACTATGGCAACACATCTGCCCGACCATCGCCCCCAAGTATCCGGGCATGATCGCCTATTTTTCACTCCCGAGCAAGTTGCAGCCTTGCGGGAAAAGCATTCGTTCCGCGCCGGTTTTAGCCTGGACCTGCGGTTAGAGGATGCTGCATCTAGTTATTTCTCGCGGAGTGCGGGAGAACCATCAGAAATCGAGATAGTCAAGCTATTGAAGGCCGCGCAGAAACAGTCAAGAACCCTTGCCGATGTTCTCTCGCGTTTCGGATCGCCAGAACTGCGCTTATTGGCGCTCCCCGATGCCCCCGGGAGCCTGCTGAACCAACTAAACCGATTGACCGCTGACCTTTCCCGCGCAATGCGAAAAACGGGTAAACCATCGCCCGGAAAGAAGCAACGGGACCAGCGATCTATTGCATTGGTGTTTGACCTTTCCCGCATCTATTCAATTGGGACTGGGGGGGATGCTGGGTACTCTCAGGTAGGCAATGCGTATAGCGGCCCGTTTATTAATTTCGCTTCGGAAGCCTGCTGCATGATTGGCGCCAATCTGCGCAATTCATTTATTGGCGAAGCGATCAAGGAAATCCGCTCACTTGAGCGTCCGCAAGCTGACGTGCCGATTACTTCCGGAAATTGACGCGATCGGCACGTTATCCAGCCCGCCCCCGCGGGCCTAGGCTGCGCTCCTGTTCAATCAAGTCCCGGAGTGTGCATCATGCCGAAACCCGCCAAGACCCCAGCCGCCGCGCCTGCTGGAGCTGATCCCATCGTCCGTATGCCTGGCGTCGAGGTCCATACTGGGGTCAAGCGTTCGACCGTTTATGCCAAGGTCAAGGACGGCACATTCCCGCCGCCGATCCAGCTTGGTCCGCGTGCCGTGGGCTGGAAGTTGTCGGTCCTCAATGCTTGGCTCGCGTCGCGCCCGGTTGGCATCGCCACCGAGCCCGCCGGACCCCGGAAGCGCCGCGCCGCCAAGACCGGGGAGTGACCCACCATGGACAACTTCACCGCACCGGCCACCGGCCGGACGGGCGAGCCTGTCTGCGTGGATACTCACCCCCAGACGAACGAAAGCCGCGACGGGGGCGGCGCGGCAATCGAGGGGGCATCGGCAGGCAACCGACAGGGCGATTGTACCCCACCGGAAGCGCGCGACCATGGCCGCGCGTAGCCGGTCGCGCGCCAAGGGTCGCAGTGAAGGGGGCAGCTTTGCGGCCCTGCCCCATGCGCTGTTTCGCGCCCAGGGCGATGAACCCCCGCCGGTTGCGCGGCTGTCCAAGCTGGCGCGGTTGCTGCTGATAGACATTGCCATGCAGTACCGCGGCGGCAACAACGGCAACTTGAGCGCGGCCCCGAAGATCCTCGAGCCCTACGGCTGGTGCAGCCGCGGGAGCATCGACAAGGCCATATCCGAACTGGTCAACGAGGGCTTTCTGCAACTCACGCGGCAAGGTGGTCGGAACCGATGCAGCCTCTACGCCTTGACCTGGCACGGCATCGACGAAGGCCCTCACGACGAGAAGCCCAACCCTGTGTCGTCGGCCCTATGGAAGCCCGAAAACGCCCAACTCCGCCAACTCCGCCGACCCGCCCAAAACACAAACGCTTCCCGTGTGGCGGACAAGCGTTCCCGTGTGGCGGACAAGTCAGCTTTCCGGGAGGGTGAAAAATGACCCCCGCTTCCCGTGTGGCGGACAAGTCAGGCCCCTTTCCGCCGTTTCTCTTCCCGTGTGGCGGACACCTCTATAGATATACCAGGGGGGCATTTTCATCATGTGTGTGTGTTCTCTTCGCGGTTGGCCGTCGCGCGGTCGAAAACGCCCAACTCCGCCAACTCCGCCAACTCCGCCAGAGGTCCCCAACATGACGCCCCTTGAGACTGCGCAAGCCTTCCTTTCCCGCCTGCTGACCCATGGCCCGGTGCGATCCTCAAGGGTACGGACCGAAGCCCTTGCCGCTGGCCTTGCGTGGCGCACCATCGAGCGCGCGGCCCAAGGTCTTGGGGTCGCGGTCAGGAAGCGCGGCAACGCCTGGGAGTGGAGCTTACCCGGCACCGAGGCCCCCGCCAGGGCGGCCGCGAGCCCGCCCCCGCCCGGCCCCCGGGTGGACCTGCCCGGCGTGTCGCTGGCCGAGGTCGCAGCGTTGCTTGAGCGCGCAGCGTCGATGCTGCGCCGCGTCGATGGCAGCGCACCGGCCCCCGCTCAGGCACCGGCACCCGGCGCACGGTCACGGCCGGGCGACTGGCGCACCATGCCCGCAAGCTCGCCACCTGTCGGACGATGGGGATCGGGCGGGTTGGTCCGCTGCACTGAGTGCCAGCGGTTCGCGGAAGTCAGCGACGCGGGCGAATGCGCGGCCGGGGGACGGCAAATCCGTTGGCCCTACGCCCGGCGCACCTGCCCGGCTTTCGCACCCGACCGCCAGGAGGTGACGAAGTGACCGAGACCCGCGCCCCCTGCCGGCACCGCGCCCGCCCGGCCACGCCTGACCCTGATACCCCTGTATTTTGCAGGCAACTGGCAGAGGAAAGCCCATGACGCAGTTCAAACCCGGATCGAGCGGGAACCCACGGGGCCGGAAGCCCGGGACCACGACCAAGGCCGGCAAGTTGCGCGACGGCATCGCCAAGGACCTGCCGGAGATCCTCGCCACCCTGACCGGGCTTGCGAAGTCAGGCGACGTGTCGGCCGCGCGCCTGCTGCTGGATCGCGCGTTGCCCCCTCTGCGGTCTGTAGCCGCTCCCGTGCCCGTGCCCCTTGGTGCCGACCTTACCCAGGCAACCGGCGCCGTCCTGGCGGCCCTGGCGGCCGGGAGCATCGGCACCGATCAGGCGTCCGACCTGGCGTCCGTCCTGTCGGCACTCGCCAGGGTGCGAGAGACCGTAGAACTTGAAAACCGTATTGCAGCACTGGAGTCGAAACGATGAGCGCACCCCTTGAAAGCCGAGTCGAGAAGCTGGAGCGAGAGAACACGGCGAACGATGGCGGCACCCGATGCATTTACCTTGATCCGGGCGAGACCGCAGAGCAGGCCGGCGCCAGATGGGAGGCCGAGGGCCGGTCGCTGGCTGGCGTGGTGTTCTTTGATGAAGTTGACCAACGCCTATAGTCTGGAGGTTGAACCGATGAACGCATCCATTGAAAGCCGTGTCGCCAAGCTGGAGAAGTCGGGCGAGGCCCCGCCCCTCCCAGTCATCTTGACCGAGGGGACGACGACCGTAGAGCAGGCCCGCGCGGAATGGGAAAAGGACCATCCGGGGCAACCCAAACCCGTCTTTGTGGTGTTACCCCGCAACGCGCGGCTATAGCCCCCTAAGATGCCGGATTGCTCGCATGTCTATGGCTTTAGCGTTTGCGAATCTCGACGATCGTATCGGAGTCTCTAACGAGGGGTTTCGCAGCACCGCCGGATGGCGCACATCTGAATTGCAACTCTGTTGAACCGAGTTGCCCCGGCATTGATGGCAATGTCGTCACATGAAGCGTCTCGACTTCAAGTCCTTTCTCACGGCAAAAGGCATTCGCTTCACGATAGACTTCTGCCTTATTCGTGAGCGATACGCCTAGCCCTGGCGTGCCGTCTTTCTTACCGATCATATATGAATCCCGGTCCATCGGAATAACACCGGTACTCGCACACCCGGCAAGCAGAACCAGAACGGCAAGGCCATAGCGTTGCATATGCCCCCCAGCAATCAGCTTAGTCTATTGGTTACGATGAAGAAAACGGGCCTAAATGGCGATCCTGAGCAATTCGCAAGTCCTTCGCCAGTTGTGCCCGGTCAACACGCGTCAATCTGCGGACCGTTTCAATTAGCGGCTTGTCGATTACGCAAGCATTGACTAGGTATTCCGCCATGTACCCCACAATTGATGAAAGCGCTTCGTCGGTTGCGGCAGGTATCCCGCCGCACAGGCCCAGAGACAGCGTCTCGAAACCGTCTTGAGAGATGTCGTCAAGCGTGGTATTCATGCCCACATTGTAGCGCGTTGCACCGATACGGCGGCCCGCGGCGGCCCCGCATTCTGCCCCACCGAGCCCGCCCCGTGCGGGCTTTTTCTTGCCCCGCGCTCAGTACACACCCGCCGGAGCTTGGTCGAGTCATCGGCACCGACTATCGGGAACGGTTATTGCGTTTCATGCAATACAGCGTTTTGCATGAAATAAGCAATTTCTGTGCCCATAGGTTCAGCCTATCAACAGGCGCGGACACGAATTGCGAAAGCGCAGTAGGGCATGGGTCCGGGCAGGTATCGAGCGGCCCCCGCGCGCACGGGGCGCCCCCTGGCGGCTTGAGTTCAAGCCGTGAGACTGCCCCCGCGGGGATGCAGCCCAAGGCCATGCAGGGACCCGCCAGGGCGACCGGGAGCGGGACCCGGGGCAACCTCAAGGGCGCAGCGTCGGCGCCCTGGTGGACCTGCACCACGAAGCCCAGGCACGCCCGGCTGCTGGTATTACGGTTTCTGCGTTTCGTAATACTGGCTGAGCGCGCGGTCACCGAGGTCCTGCCGATGAAGGCTGCCCAGACGGCCCGCCTGCACCTGGACACCGACGGTAACCTCGCAGGATCGAGCGCGGGTAGGCCCTGGCTTGAGCCCAAGCCGGGCGGCAACCTCCCAGGGGTCGCGCAGCACATCGACGGGCCCCAGTTCGCCGCGGTCCGCTCGGTGTCGTGGTGAAGGTCCGGGCCGACCCGGGGCAGGGTGTCGAGGTCCTGCCGGGTTGCTCCCAAGGCCTACCGAGCGACGGGCGAAAGATCGCCGTCCGTCGGGCCGAAATATGCCCCGATGGACCCCTAGCAAGAGCGGGTTTGTGGGTAGAAACGTGGGTAGAAAGCGACTTGCTTAGAGAAATCGCTTCAATGTCAGGAGGTTACAAACATGTTTGGCGGAGAGAGAGGGATTCGAACCCTCGATGGGCTTTTGACCCATACTCCCTTAGCAGGGGAGCGCCTTCAGCCGCTCGGCCATCTCTCCAGGGATGACGACTCGTGTAACAATCGGCTTCCCTGCCTTGGGGCCTTATCCGACGCACTGCACCGAGTGTTCCTTGCGCGCCACGTCCAACAAAATGGGCCGACCACAAAACCGGACTCGCGTCGCCACGAGTCCGGTAGTGTAGCGCGATCACGACTGACTTTCCAGTTACTCCGGCTCAGGGTCCTGAGCCGGGGTGTCAGTCTCGGGACCGGCCCCGGCCCCGTGGGCCTCTGCCTGCTCGCGCTTGATGCGCTCGTAGATTTCCTCGCGATGCACGGCGACGTCGCGCGGGGCGTTGACGCCGATACGCACTTGGTTGCCCTTGACGCCAAGGACGGTAACGGTGACTTCGTCACCAATCATGAGGGTCTCGCCCACGCGACGAGTCAAGATCAACATGGCTTCTTTCTCCCTTTCTTTCCATTTTTCCGACTTACGTGGCTCCCCCGGACGTAACCCAAGCAGCATCCGGCGCCGGATTACGCGAGTTGCACCACACCCAGACCAAGCTGGGGGCGACCTGCCCCCAACCGGATTTTAGCAATTGCTCGGGTTGAGCCCAAGCATTTGTTTAAATTCCGTCACAATTCGCAGACCGGGCGGCCTGCGGTGGGCGCCCGAGTCCGAAGGCGTCGTGCAGGGCGCGCACCCCGAGCTCCAGGTATTTTTGATCGACCACGACCGAGATCTTGATCTCCGAGGTGGAGATCATGCGGATGTTGATTCCCTCGCGGGCGAGGGCGCCGAACATCTGGCAGGCAATCCCGGCGTGGTTACGCATCCCCACGCCTACCAAAGATATCTTCACGATCTGTTCGTCCCCCAAGACTTGACGCGCCGCCAGGGTGGCGGCCGTGCCCTGGAGGATCTCCAGGGCGCGTTCGTAGTCGTTGCGGTGGACCGTGAAGGTGAAGTCGGTGGTGGTCTCGTCCGGGGCGATATTCTGGACGATCATGTCGACCTCGATATTCGCCGCGGCGATCGGCCCCAGGATCTTGTGGGCCACCCCCGGCTGGTCCGGGACCCCGAGTACGGTCAGCTTGGCCTCGTCGCGGCTGAACGCGATGCCGGCGATCTTGGCGTCTTCCACGGTATCTTCCTCGAATGTGATCAGGGTACCCGCGCCCTCGTCGAAGCTGGAGAGCACGCGCAATGGGACCTTGTATTTGCCCGCGAATTCCACGGCGCGGATCTGCAGCACCTTGGAGCCCAGGCTCGCCATTTCCAGCATTTCCTCGAAGGTAATGCGATCGAGCTTGCGGGCCTTGGGCTCGACCCGCGGGTCGGTGGTATAGACCCCGTCCACGTCGGTGTAGATCTGGCACTCGTCGGCCTTGAGCGCGGCGGCGACGGCGACGGCGGAGGTGTCGGAGCCGCCGCGCCCCAGCGTGGTGATGTTGCCCGCGGCGTCGATGCCCTGGAAGCCGGCGATGACAACCACCCGCCCGGCATCGAGATCCGCCCGCACCCGCACGGCGTCGATGTCGTGGATGCGCGCCTTGTTGTAGGCACTGTCGGTCAGGATGTGGACCTGGGCACCGGTGTAGGAGCGGGCCGGGCAGTCGAGGGCGTCCAGCGCCATGGCGAGCAGGGCGATGGTGACCTGCTCGCCGGTGGACAGCAGCACGTCCAACTCCCGCGGGACGGGGCGCTCCTGGATCTGCTTGGCGAGCCCGATCAGCCGGTCGGTCTCCCCGGACATCGCGGAGACCACCACGACCACCTGATGGCCCTGGTCGCGGGCGCGTTTGACCCGGTCCGCGACGGCGCGGATGCGCTCGCTGCTGCCGACGGAGGTGCCGCCGTATTTCTGTACGATCAATGCCATCGAAATCTCTGACTGAGCCCCGAAGGGGCGTGATATACCAGCCCAGGGCAACGCCCTGGGATGCGCCGATGTACACCGTAGGGTCCGCTGTGCGGACCAGCGACGCCCGGTGAAGCGGGTGGCGAGGCCGGTGGATTAGCCAAGGCCCGTCCTGACCCAAGTCTCTACCAGCCCTAGGGCGGCCGGCAGGCCGGCCGGGTCGTTGCCGCCCGCCTGGGCCATGTCGGGTCGGCCGCCGCCCTTGCCGCCGACCAAGGCCGCGGCCGCACGGATCAGGTCGCCGGCCGCAAGACGGTCGGTGAGGTCGCGGGTCACGCCGGCCGCCAGGCTCACCTTGCCGTCCACCACGGCGGCCAGGAGGACCACCGCGGAGCCGAGACTGTCCTTGAGCTGGTCCAGGGTGTCGCGCAGGGCCTTGGGGTCGACGCCGTCGATGCGCGCGGCCAGGACCTTGACCCCCCCCACGTCCACGGCTTGAGATGCCAGGTCCCGGCCGGCGGAACTGGCCAGGCGCGACTTGAGCTGGTCGAGTTCCTTCTCCAGCGACCGACTGCGCTCCAGGAGGCCCGCGACCCGCTCGTCCAGGTCATCGCGCCCACCCTTGAGCAGCCCGGCCAGGCGCAGTACCCGGTCCTCGTCGGCCTCGACCCAGGCCAGTGCCCCGGCCCCGGTCATGGCCTCGATGCGCCGCACCCCGGAGGCGATGCCGCCCTCGGCGACGATCTTGCAGAACCCGATGTCCCCAACCGCCTTCACATGGGTGCCGCCGCACAGCTCGGTGGAGAAGTCCCCCATGCGCAGGACCCGCACCTGCTCGGCATATTTCTCACCGAAGAGGGCCATAGCGCCGGTGGTCTTGGCGTCCTCCAGGCTCATGATGCGGGTCTCGACGAGATGGTTTTCGCGGATCTCCCGGTTCACCAACTGCTCGATTGCGATCAGTTGCCCGCGTGAGACCGGCTCGAAGTGCGAATAGTCGAAGCGCAGGCGCTCAGGCCCGACCTGGGAGCCCTTCTGCTGCACATGCCCGCCCAAGACCTGACGCAGCGCGGCGTGCAGGAGGTGGGTGGCGGAGTGGTTGAGCGCGATGGCAGTGCGTCGCTGCGTATCGACCGCCGCTACGACGCTGTCGCCGACCCTGATCTGACCCGCCAGGATCCGGCCCAGGTGGCAGATGACCCCCTCGCCCTTTTTCTGGGTATCGGTAACGGCGAACTCGCCCGCCTCCCCGCGCAGGGTACCGCGGTCGCCCAACTGGCCGCCGGACTCCGCGTAGAAGGGCGTGAGATCGAGGATAACGAGCCCGTCCTGGCCTTCGTCCAGGGCATCGCAGGAACAGCCGTCGCGGTAGAGGGCGACGACGGTGGCGCGCTCCTCAAGGTGTTCATAACCGCAGAACTCGGCCTCACCCTGGAAATCGATGGCCAACTCCTGGCCGACGCCGAACTGGCTGGCGGCGCGGGCGCGGCCCTTTTGCTCGGCCATGGCGCGCTCGAAACCGGGAAGGTCGAGCGTCAGACCGCGCTCGCGCGCGATGTCCGCGGTGAGGTCGGTGGGGAATCCGTAGGTGTCATAGAGCTTGAAGACGGTCTCACCGGGAATCCGGGCATCGGTCAGCCCGGCGATGGCGCCCTCCAGGATGACCATGCCGTTGGTCAGGGTCTCCGCGAAGCGCTCCTCCTCCAGGCGAACGACCCGCTCGATCTGGGCTTGGGCCGCAGCCAACTCCGGATAGGCCGCCCCCATCTCGACGACCAGGGGCGCGACCAGGCGGTAGAAGAAGGGTTCGGTGCAGCCGAGCCGATAGCCGTGACGGATGGCGCGCCGCATGATGCGGCGCAGCACATAGCCGCGCCCCTCGTTGCCGGGGGTCACACCGTCGGTGATCAGGAAGGCGGTGGAGCGACTGTGGTCGGCGATGACCCGCAGCGATTTGTCGGCCCGGTCGGTGCAGCCGGTAACCGTAGCGGCGGCGTCGATCAGGTTGACGAAGAGGTCGATATCATAGTTGCTGTGCACTCCCTGTATGACGGCCGCCAGGCGCTCCAGGCCCATGCCGGTGTCCACCGAGGGGCGCGGCAGGGGGGTCAGGCCGCCGTCCGCGGACCGGTTGAACTGCATGAAGACCAGGTTCCAGATCTCCACATAGCGATCCCCGTCGGCGTCCGGCGAGCCGGGCGGGCCGCCGGGGACGGCGGGGCCGTGGTCATAGAAGATCTCGGAGCAGGGGCCGCAGGGGCCGGTCTCGCCCATGGACCAGAAGTTGTCCGCGGCGCCGCAGCGCGAAAAGCGCGCCGGGTCCACCCCGATCTCGTCGAGCCAGATGGCGGCGGCCTCGTCGTCCTCGGTGAAGACCGTGACCCACAGGCGCGCGGGCGGCAGGCCCAGCACCCGGGTCAGATAGTCCCAGGCATAGCCGATCGCCTCGCGCTTGAAATAGTCACCGAAGCTGAAGTTGCCCAGCATCTCGAAGAAGGTGTGGTGCCGGGCGGTGTAGCCCACGTTCTCCAGGTCATTGTGCTTGCCGCCCGCACGCACGCAGCGCTGGGAGGTGACGGCACGATTGTAGGCGCGGCGCTCGCGGCCCAGGAAGCAGTCCTTGAATTGGACCATGCCGGCATTGGTAAACAGCAGCGTCGGGTCATCGGCGGGGATCAGGGAGCTGGAGGCGACCGGCCGATGCTCGCGTTGCGCGAAATAGTCGATAAAGCCTGCTCGCAGTTCGGCACTGGTGATCATGGGGAATACTCGGATGGGCCGGGGATAGGCGGCGGTCAATCGTGCCGCCGCAACTGGCGGTGGATCAGTTCGGGCGGAAAGCCGCGCTGTTGCAGGAAGCGGCCACGGCGGCCGATCTCGGTGTGATCGGTCGGCGGGGTCGGGCCGAAGCGCCGATCGTGGGCGGCGGCCAGCAGCGCCGGCCATTCTTCATTCATGACCTCAAGGCAGGGGCCGATGGCCGCGTCCGAAAGGCCCTTTTCCCGCAGTTCCGCATGGATGCGCAGGGGGCCGAAGCCCTTGCCCACCCGTTCCGCGACATAGCTTTCGGCCAGCCGCGCCTCGTCGATCGCGCCCTGCTCGGCCAGCCCGGACAGCACCGGGTCGATCTGGTCCGCGGGGTAGCCGCGCATCTGGAGCTTGCGCACCAGTTCCAGCCGGGAGTGCTCGCGGGTGGCAAGCAGCCGCAGCGCGAGGCGCTCGATCGCGGCGGCGGGGTCGGGGTCGGCCATCCCTGGGGGCTCAGGCGTCGAGGTCCGGGGCCGGCCCGGCGGGCTCGGCCAGGTCCGGGGCCGGGGCCGGGGACTCATCCGCCGGTTGCGGGAGCAGTTTCTCGCGGATACGCGCCTCGATCGCCTTGGCGAGTTCCGGGTTCTCCTTGAGATAGACCCGCGCGTTGTCCTTGCCCTGCCCGACCCGGTTGCCGCCGTAGCTGTACCAGGCCCCGGACTTGTCGATGATGCCGGCGGCGACGCCTAAGTCGACGATCTCGCCCTCGCGCGAGATGCCCTCGCCATAGAGGATGTCGAACTCCGCCTGCTTGAAGGGCGGGGCGACCTTGTTCTTGACCACCTTGACCTTGGTCTCGCTGCCGATGACCTCCTCACCCTTCTTGATGCTACCGGTGCGGCGGATGTCCAGGCGCACCGAGGCATAGAATTTCAGCGCGTTGCCGCCAGTGGTAGTCTCCGGCGAGCCGAACATGACGCCGATCTTCATGCGGATCTGATTGATGAAGATGACGAGACAATTGGACCGCTTGATGTTGCCGGTAAGCTTGCGCAGGGCCTGCGACATGAGCCGCGCCTGCAGCCCCATGTGAGAGTCGCCCATCTCGCCCTCGATCTCCGCCTTGGGGGTCAGGGCCGCCACCGAGTCCACCACCACGATGTCCACGGCGTTGGAGCGCACCAGCATGTCGGTGATCTCCAGCGCCTGCTCGCCGGTATCGGGCTGGGAGACCAGCAGGTCATTCATATTGACGCCGAGTTTCTGGGCGTAGCCCGGGTCGAGGGCGTGTTCCGCGTCCACGAAGGCCGCAACCCCGCCGAATTTCTGGGTCTCGGCGATCACATGCAGGGTCAGGGTCGTCTTGCCGGACGACTCGGGGCCGTAGATCTCGACCACCCGGCCCTTGGGCAGGCCGCCGATGCCGAGCGCGAGGTCGAGCCCCAGCGAGCCGGTGGAGATCACCTCGATGTTGCGCGCGGCGCTGACATCGCCCATGCGCATGACCGACCCCTTACCGAACTGCTTTTCGATCTGGGTCAGGGCGGCGGCGAGGGCCTTCTTGCGGTTTTCGTCCATCGGGTCTCCGTGGGGCCGGTCCGGGGGCGCGCACCCGGTCAGGCACGCGGCGCTAAGGTTCCCGGGTGGCGAAAGGTTGAGATTATCGCACAGGCGATCGGCGCCGGACACCGGTTGCGCCGGGCGGCGTGGTAGCCAGCCCATCCGCGCCCGTAGGGTCCGCTGTGCGGACCGGCGACCACGCGCTCAGGCAGGTGGCCAAGTCCATGATCAGAAGCTTAGAATCGGACCCTACCCAACCACCCTGAGGCACCGCAGGACCAGCACCATGTCCACCCAAGCCCGTTACGCGCTGCAGGACGACCGCCCCACCGAGGATCTGGAGGACCACATCATCCACCTCTCCGGCGTCTCCTGGGACGACTACGAGCGCCTGCTCGTGATGCGCGGCGACCACAGCGCGCCGCGGATTGCCTATCTGCATGGTGAGGTCGAGATTATGAGCCCATCACGGACCCACGAGGCGATCAAGTCGGTGATCGGCCGGCTGGTCGAGACCTGGTGTCTGGAGCGCGATATCCCCTTCTGCGCCGTCGGCGCCTGGACCCTCAAGTCCAAGCCCAAGTCTCGCGGGGCCGAACCGGACGAGAGCTACATCTTCGGCAACCCCGACGCCGAGCGCCCGCACCTGGCGATCGAGGTGGTCTGGACCTCCGGGCGCATCGACAAGCTCGCCATCTACCGCAAGCTCGGCGTCGCCGAGGTCTGGTACTGGCGCAAGGGGCGGATCGAGCCCTACTGCCTGCGCGGCGAGCGCTATGTCCCGGTGACGGCGAGCGAGGTGCTGCCCGGTCTGGATCTCGACCTGCTCACCCGCTTTCTCGACCGTCCGACCACCTCCGAGGCGATCCGCGGCTATCGGGGTGCGCTGCGCGAAGTCGCCGCGCCTTAGCCGAGCGTGTGCGATATATTAGGAGCGCCACCGCCGGAGCGCCCACGGGAGGACCCCATGACCACCGTCACTATCGACAACCCGATCATCAACTCGCCGTTCGACGAACCGCGGCGCCATTTCCTGTTTTCGGCCAACGGCATCACCGATACCCTCGGCCGCGGCCGGCGCAAGAGCGTCTATTTCGTGCCGGTCCCGCGCCCGCGGCTCAAGGGCAAGACCCCGGCCAGACTTACGGTGTCGAAGACGCTGAACCCGCGCCCGCAGCCCAATGGCAAGACGCTCGAACTGGATCTGGAGATTACCAGCACCGCCCAAGAAAACCACCTGATCAACGCTATCCGCGAGTCCGTCGGACTCTGGCGGGCCACCGGCTACCCCGGGGTCACGACCGTCACCCGGCGCCTGTTGGAGCATTGGCAGCACCCGGACCGCGAGCGCAAACTGTTCTTCTGTCAGATCGAGGCACTGGAAACCATCATCTATCTGACTGAGATCGCCCCCGACAAGGGCGGCACGAAGGCAAGAAAACTACTCAAACGCCTCAAAGACGCCAACGCACAAGCCACCCCCGCCGGCCACTCGATATTGCAGCGGTACGCGGCCAAGATGGCGACCGGCAGCGGCAAGACCGTCGTCATGGCCATGCTGATCGCCTGGCAGACCCTGAACAAACAGGCCGAGGATGCCAAACCCAAGGATAAGGATAAGAAGAAGAAAGAGCCGCCATTCACCGATCGCTTCCTGATCGTCGCCCCCGGCATCACCATCAAGGACCGCCTGCGCACCCTGCTGCCGAGCGATCCGGACAACTATTATCGCGCGCTCGACCTGGTGCCGGCCGCCTTCCAGGATGGGCTGGGCCAGGCCAAGATCGTCATCACCAACTATCACGCCTTCATGTTGCGCGAGGGCGGCGAGGCCGCCGGGCTGACCAAGCGGATACTGACCGGCAAACGGGACGTCAGTCCGTTCCGCGAGACCCCGGGGCAGATGATTGCCCGCCTATGCGGCTCTTTCGGGACCCAAAAGGACCAGGTCATCGTGCTCAACGACGAGGCCCACCATTGCTATCACCGCAAACCCGTGGCCGCCCTCGAGGAGAAGCTCACCGGTGCCGCCAAGCGCGAGGCCGAACGGCGCGAGGCCGATGCGCGCGTCTGGATCTCCGGGCTGGAGGCGCTGAAAAAACAGCGCGGTATCAAGGCGGTCTATGACCTGTCGGCCACGCCCTTCTTTCTGGCGGGCTCCGGTTATCACGAGGGCGAACTATTTCCCTGGGTGGTGTCCGACTTTGCCCTGATCGATGCCATCGAAAGCGGAATCGTCAAGGTCCCGCGGGTGCCGGTGGCGGACAATACCGACCAGCAGGAGTCGCCGGTCTACCGCCGGCTCTGGGATGCCATCGGCAAGCAGTTGCCCAGCGGGACCCGCGCCAAAAAGGCCGAGGCGCAAACGCCCCAGTTGCCCAAGGAACTGGAAGGGGCACTGCATCACCTCTACAGCGATTATGCGAAATCGTATGCCGGCTACCAGGTGAAGACTGCCGCCGGGTGGGATCTGATGCCCCCCGTTTACATCGTGGTATGCAGTAACACCCAGGTCTCCAAACTGGTGTTCGACTGGATTGCCGGCTATGAAAAGGCGCTGAATGGCGGTGAGACGGTCATCGTCCCCGGCCAACTGCCGATCTTCAGCAATGTCGAGCGGCATGGAGAAGCGTCCCGCTGGTCGCACCGCCCCAATACGCTCTTGATCGACAGCCAGGCGCTCGAATCCGGCGAGGCGCTCACCGACGACTTCAAACAGGCGGCGGCGCGCGAGATCGACGAATTCAAGGCCGAGATCCGCGAGCGCTTCCCGGGCCGCGCGGTGGAGGCACTGACGCATGAGGACATCCTGCGCGAAGTGATGAACACGGTCGGCAAGAAAGGTAAGCTCGGCGAGCACATCAAGTGCGTGGTGTCGGTCTCCATGCTGACCGAGGGCTGGGATGCGAATACCGTCACCCATATCCTGGGGGTGCGCGCCTTCGGCACCCAACTCATCTGCGAACAGGTCATCGGGCGCGGGCTGCGCCGCATGAGCTATGAGCCGGAGCCCCAGACGGTGCTGGTCGATGGCGAGTCGGTCACCTTCGACGCCTTCCCGGTGGAATATGCCGAGGTCTACGGGGTACCGTTCGAGTTCCTGCCGACCGGCGGCGGATCGAAGCGCCAACGACCGAAGGACAGCACCCATATCTCCAGCGTGGAGAACCATAGCAAGGCGCGGATCGTCTTTCCCCGGCTGACCGGTTACCGCCATGAGATCGCCGCGCAGCAGTTCAGTGCGCGGTTCACGGAGAGCAGCCGCCTCATACTCAACTCCAAGCAGTTGCCGACCATCGTCGAGAATGCCCCGATCATCGGGGCCTCCAGCATCCAACGCCTGGACGATCTCAAGGCCAGGCGGATCAACGAGGTGGTTTTCCTGCTGGCCAAGCTGGTGTTGGAACGCTATTTTCGCGAGGAGTCCGCCACCGAATATGCCATCGGCGGTCGGCCGGAAACCGAGGTCAAGGGCTGGCTCTTTCCCCAACTGCTCAATATCGCCCGGCGCTGGCTCCATGAGTGTGTGATCCCCCACTGCCAGGACGACGCCTTTCCCCAACTCCTGCTGTTGGTCGAATTGGCCCATACCGCCGCCGATCGCATCTATCAGGCCATCGTCAGCGGCGATACGTCGGGCGATGCCCCGCGGCTCAAGCCGATCCTGCAGCCGTATAACACGCAGGGGGACACCGGCGGGATCGGTTATCTGAGCACCAAGGCGACCTGGCGCACCAATCACAAGAGCCATATCTCACACGTGGTGCTGGACAGCGGCTGGGAGGGCACGGTCGCCAAGTCACTGGAAGACATGGACGAGGTCCATGCCTATGTGAAGAACATCCCCCGGCTGGACTTCCTGATCCCCTATACCGTCGGCGGACAGACGCGCACCTATCTGGTCGACTTCATCGCCCGCATCGACGACGGGCACGGCGCGGCCGACTTACTGAACCTGCTGATCGAGGTATCCGGCGAGAAGCGCGATGACAAGGATGCCAAAGTGGCCACGGTCCAGACCCTCTGGGTGCCGGCGGTCAACAATGACGGGCGCTTCGGGCGCTGGGGCTTTGTCCAGGTAAAGGACCCGCATGATGCCAAGAACAACATCCGCGATTTTTTCCGTTCGCCATGAGCCTTGCGCTGGTCGAACAACCGAAGGGCGAACGGAAAAAATTGGAGTCTCCACGTCGTTCGAATGACGCGCATGAACGCCGCTTCGACCATAAGAACACAGGAGGTCGAGGCTTTAGCCGGTCGACATTGCATCGCGACGGCCCTCCTCCGGCTAAAGCCTCGACCTCCAGTGCGCAATGCCCGCACGATGGCTTGGGCGATGATCAACGCCGTATTGAAGAAACCTTGGCGCCTTGGCGTCTTGGCGTGAGAAATGTCCTTTCCAAATGTTTGCTGAATCCACTATGGCCAATCAGACCCCGATCGACAGTCACAAGCATCAGGACGCGAGCCGTGCCAATATCCCGACCGAGGAGTTGAGGGATTTTGTGACGGCCGACGAGCATGAGCCCAAGACCATGCGCTATCCGCGCAACCCGGATCTCGACCCGCAACTGGTCTGGCGGGGCAAGGACGCGCAGGACAGCGGCGACCTGGAGGTGCCGGTGGTGCCGGTCTATATCCAGGAGAAGGTCCACCCGCGGGCGTTGATCGAGGATCTGCGCACCGGCGGTCGGAGTGGGCAGCCACAGCTCGATTTTTTCTCCGACTTCAACGGGATCGCATTCGAGCAACTGATCGAGTTCTACCAGCATAACCAGCATTGGCAGAACCGGCTGATCCTGGGCGACAGCCTGCAGGTGATGACCTCACTGGCCGAGAAGGAGCGGCTCAAGGGCAAGGTACAGATGATCTATCTGGACCCGCCCTATGGGATCAAGTTCGGCTCCAACTGGCAGGTCAGCACCCGCAAGCGCGACGTGAAGGACGGCAAGGCCGAGGACCTCACCCGGCAGCCGGAACAGATCAAGGCGTTCCGGGATACCTGGGAATATGGCATCCATTCGTATCTGCCGCATCTGCGCGACCGGCTACAGGTGGCGCGCGAACTGCTGACCGAGAGCGGTTCGATCTTTGTGCAGATTGGGGATGACAATGTTCATCGAGTTAGGGCCGTTATGGATGAGGTGTTTGGGGCCGAGAATTTTATATCTTCTATTATTCTCACCAAGACGCCTGGCTTAACTGCTGAATTTATTGCCAACGTCGAGGATTATATTATTTGGTACGCAAGGAGCAAGAAAAGCCTTAAGTATCGGCCTCTTTTGGTTACGAAAGGATATGGAGAAGATGGTTCCGGAAAATATGACAAGGCTGTAGACCGGTCATTGGTCGTGCATGTTGTCAAGAAGGAAATGAGGAGTGGATTCGCGCCCCTTCCGGATAACTGGAGTGCCTTTCGGCATGGCGACCTGAGTTCCCAGCGACAAGGCCGCGACAACAGTGAATTCGGAGCAATGTCGTTCCCATTCGAGTTTCAAGGCGGAAGATACGTTCCAGCGCCTGGTCGCGGTTGGACTACGACAATAAATGGCATAAGGCGCCTGGTGCAAGCAGGAAGAGTTGATGTAACGGGAAGCAATCTTAGCTATCGGCGATTTCTCAATGATTTTTGTGCTTTCCCACTCACGAATGTTTGGACTGACATTGCCGGAATTCAGAGTCGTTCAGACCCTAAAGTATATGTCGTTCAAACTGCTACAGAAGCGATTAAGCGTTGCCTCCTGATGACCACCGACCCCGGCGACCTGGTCCTGGACCCCACCTGCGGTTCAGGCACCACCGCCTATGTCGCCGAGCAATGGGGGCGGCGCTGGATCACCATCGACACCTCCCGCGTTGCACTGGCACTGGCGCGCACCCGGCTGATGGCCGCCCGCTATCCCTATTATCTCTTGGCCGACTCGCAGGACGGGCGCCGCAAGGCGATGGAACTCAGCGGCACCCTTGCGCCCCCGGATGCCCCGCCCCCGCGGGACGACATCAAGCAGGGCTTCGTCTACAAGACGGTGCCGCATGTCACACTCAAGGCCATCGCCAACAATGCCGAGATCGATAGCCTCCATGCCGCCTGGCAGGAGACCCTGGAGCCGCTGCGCGCCGAGTTGAACCGGTCGCTCGACAAGCACTGGCAGGAATGGGAGGTCCCGCGGGAGGCCGAGACCCCCTGGGCCAGCGAGACCCAGGCGCAGTTTGCCCGTCTGCAGACACTGCGCAAGACGGCGGCGCCCGATGCACAGGTCATCAACAGTGCATTGCAGGCGCTCAATACGACGCTGAAGCGCCAGTACACACTCGACACACTGCCGCCGCGCCCGGCCGATCCCTGGCCGGCACCGATCGCCGAAACTCACCGCCAATGGTGGGAGGCGCGCCGTGCGCGTCAACAGGCCATCGATGGATCGATCGCACGCAACGCCGAGACGGAGACACTCTTCGATCAGCCCTATGAGGACAAGAAGCGGGTGCGGGTCACCGGACCCTTCACCGTCGAATCGCTCTCGCCCCATCGGGTCCTGCCGACCACTGATGAGGGTTCTGCCCTGCCCCAGGCGGAGCGCGATGCCAAGGACCAGGCGGCGGATTTTGCCCTGCTGATTCTCGATAATCTGCGCAAGGCCGGGGTCCAGAATACCGTGAAGCAGGAGCGGCTCACCTTCGACCGGCTGGAACCCTTGGCCGGGTGTTGGCTCCAGGCCGAGGGCGAGTACACCGAAAAGGACGGCAGCCCCCGGCGGGTGGCGGTATCACTCGGGCCAGAGCATGGCACCCTGGGCGCCTTCCAGGTGAAGGAGGCGGCCAAGGAGGCGATCCAGGGCCTCGGCTTCGACCTGTTGCTGGTCTGCGCCTTTGCCTTCGACCCCTCGGTCACCGAGGAAGCCAAGCGCTATGGGAGGCTCAGGATCCTGCCGGTGAAGATGAACCCGGACTTGGCGATGGGCGACGAGTTGCTGAAAAAGACCGGCAGCGGCAATCTGTTCATGGTCTTCGGCGAACCGGACATCGCCCCGGTCGACCCCAAGACCGGTAAACTGATCCCGCAACAGGACGGCCGGTTTAAAATCGAGATCCGCGGGCTGGATATCTACGACCCCACCACCGGCCAAATCCGCAGCCATGGCACCGACGATATCGCCTGCTGGTTCATCGACACCGACTACAATGGCGAGAGCTTTTTTGTCCGCCACGCCTATTTCACCGGCGGCGACAAGCCGTATGAGAAGCTCAAGCGGGCACTCAAGGCGGACATCGACGAAGCGGCCTGGGAGGCGCTGTACCGGACCCGCAGCCGCGCCTTCCCGCCCCCGCTCACCGGCAAAATCGCCGTAAAAGTGATCAACCACTACGGCGATGAAGTGTTGAAGGTCTTCGAGGTTTGACGCAACCGATCGCGGCGTGGGGCCGCTCCTGCGACTGTAGGAGCGGCCCCCAGGCCGCGGACTGAGGGCCGCGGGTGAAATACCCGACGCGGCCCGGATGGGCACGCCCGAGCGACGCCACGACAGGGCCGGACCGTCATGCGCGGGCTTTGCCCATCCTACGGCGTTGGCGCGACCGCATCAGTCTGGATCGCACCGCGTCGCGGCTGAAGCCTCGACCTCCGGTTGCGGACGGACCGCCGCTGGCTGGGTTGGGTAGCCAGGCGACGTTACCGCCACCCAGCCCCCTAAGAACCGTGCTTGCGACTTTCACCGCACACGGCTCAAGCCTTGCTAAACCCCTGTCACAGGGCCGGTAGTTCATCGAGTTTGTAC
>NZ_CAIKKU010000396.1 GCF_903828115.1 uncultured Thiodictyon sp.
CGTTGTCGGAGAAGCGATGCAACGTGGGGTGCGAGAGAATCCGAGGCACAACGATAACCTCGATTACGACAACGACAACGACAACGACAACGACGCTAACAACGTCAATGGTGGATGCGCTGCGCTTATCCACCCTACCGATGCATACGCTGGTCTGGTAATTTCCGGAAATCACCCAAGGCTTACGGCCAGATTTTTCCCGAACCCCGAGGACGAAACCATGACCACCTACCCCGCCTTTCGGATCCATCAGGACGCCCAAGGACACCACGCCGGGATCGAGCAACGCCCGCGACCCACGCCGGCCGCGGGCGAGGTACTGATCCGGGTCGGTTGGTCCGGCGTCAACTATAAGGACGCCCTGGCCGGGACCGGACGGGGCAAGATACTGCGCAGCTTCCCCCTGGTCGGCGGGGCCGACGCCGCCGGGGTGGTGGAGGAGTCCGCCCACCCCTGCTACCAGAGCGGTGAGGCGGTGGTCGTCACCGGTTGGGGGCTCACCCACGACCACGACGGCGGCTTCGCGGGGTATCTGTGCTGCCCCGCGGAGTGGCTGGTGCCGATTCCGGAGGGGCTCGACCCGCGCCGGGCCGGCATCTTCGGCACCGCCGGCCTTACCGCCGCACTGGCAGTACACCGAATGCTGGTCAACGGTCAGGAGCCGGGACTGGGGCCGATCCTGGTCACGGGTGCCAGCGGCGGGGTGGGCGCCATGGCCGTCGCCATTCTCGCCCGGCTCGGGTTCTCGGTCAGCGCACTCTCCGGCAAGCCGGAGTTGACTGACTGGCTGCGGCACTTGGGCGCCGCCGAGGTCCTGCCGCGCGAGGCCCTGGCCGGTGCGACACGCCCACTGGAGAAGGCCCGCTGGGGCGGGGCGGTGGACAATGTGGGCGGCGAGTTGTTGGCCCAGATCACCCGCACCATCGCCCCCGGCGGCAACATCGCGGCCATCGGGCTGGTCGGCGGCCATGAGTTGCACACCACCGTGATGCCCTTCATCCTGCGCGGGGCCAGCCTCTTGGGCTGCAACTCGGTGGATATCCCCTACCCCCTGCGCCGCACCCTGTGGAATCACCTGGCGAGCGACTGGCAGCCGCCGGACCTGGAGGCCCTGGTGTCGGAAACCGTCGCGCTGGAGGGACTGCCGCCGGTCTTCGAGGACATGCTCGCCGGCCGTACCCATGGGCGGGTGCTGGTGGCCCTGTGAATTCAAGCGCTTATCCCGCCTGCGGGAGAGGAAGCAGGCGGCCTTGACCAGCCAGCGATGCCTACGGCGGCGAGCGGTCCGCACAGCCGACCCTGCGGACTCGCAGCCGGCGTAGGGACCAACCACACGCACACTGGCAGGGACAACGATCAGCGCCCGCCGCTCACAATCGAACCAGCCAAGCCTCGACCGCGGCCTCGATCTGGTCGAAGGCGGCCTCGGCGGCAGCGCGGCCTTGGCCGTAGGGGTCTGGGATCTCGCCCCCGCTCCAGCGACCCAGCAGACAGACCTTGCCCACCGCGACCGGGGCCAACTCCAGCAGGTGGCGGCGATGGGCCTCCTCCATCACCAGCACCAGGTCCGCCCAGCGCACCAGCCCGGGATCGACCGGTCGGGACGCATGGCCCGAAAGATCAAGCCCATGCCCCGCGGCCACCAGGCAGGACATCTCATCGGCCGGCGCACCGACCGCGGCGATCAGCCCGGCGGAAGCGACTTCGATCTCCTTCCCCGCCCGCGCCAGGCGGGTGCGCAGCAGCGCCTCCGCCAGGGGGCTGCGGCAGAGGTTGCCGGCACACAGGACCAGCAGGTGTTGAAACAGCATGGGCGGTAGTCGGGTCAGGGGCGGATACTGGTGGCTGGCAGGATGAGGCCGGGCCCGGCTGGAAGCAAGGGGAAAGCGGGGAGCGGACCTTCGACGCCGACCCGGAGGCATTGATCATCGTCGGGCGGCCCCGGGCCGGAGTCCAAGGCTTCAGCCTTGGATGTACAGGACCAAGGCTGAAGCCTTGGACTCCAGAAGGCGGCCGCCGGCCGGAAAGATGATCAAGGCCGAAGCGGAGGTCGTTCACGGGAGCCGAAAAAAAATGACACCGGCGCAGGAGCCGGTGTCCGGGAGTGGGCGCGCGTTGCACGCGCCCGGGGGCTTACTGAATGAATTTGGGGAATTAGCGCTTCACTGACACCGAAGTGGTCTTGGCATTGCCGGACGTATCGATCGCGGTCAGCTTGATGACATGGGTCCCGCGGGTGGCGGCGGCGGCGTTCCAAGCGCAATTGAGCGCGGTGCTGTTGCCGGTGCAGAGTTTGACGCTATCGACATAGAGGGTCATGGTGGCGACGGCGACGTTGTCGGCGGCGATCGACTTCACGGTCACGGTCCCGCTGACGGTCTTGTTCGCGGTCGGGGCGGTAATCGTCGCGGTGGGCGCGGTGGTGTCCTGCGCGACATTGTTGACCGTTACGGTGACCGCGGCGCTCAGGGCCTCGTTGCCGGCCGCGTCATAGGCGCGGGCAGTCAGTTGCAGGGCGCCGTTGGCATAGGCCGTCGTATTCAGGTTGATGGCGTAGGGGGCGGCGGTATCGCTGCCGATCAAGGTCGAACCGGCGTAGAGCTTGACCGAGGTCACGCCCACGTTGTCACTGGCGGTGATCTGCACGCTGAGCGTCCCGGAGACCTGGGCATTGGCGGTCGGCGAGCCGATCGCCACGCTCGGGACCTGCGTGTCCACCGCGACTGGCGTCCAGGTCAGGGCCATCTGCACCGCGGCGGCGGCGTCGATGCGGCCGGCACCGGAGTATTGGTCCTTGCCCGCGGTACCGATGTCGAGCGCGGTCGCTTTGAGGATCTGCTCGATCGCCGCGGACGTCAGGTTCGGATTGGCGGACAGCATCAGGGCCGCGACGCCGGCCACCACGGGGGCGGCAAAGGAGGTGCCGGAGGTGGACATGTAGCTGCCGCCGTTGGTGGTCGTGACGATGCCGGCGCCGGGGGCGGCCAAGTCGACCAACTCGCCGTAGCTGGACCACGCCGGAACCGCATCGGCGGCATCGGTGGCCGCGACCGTGATCAGGTCGGGATTGTCGATGCCAGCATAGGCACCGGTGTTACCCGACGGGATGATCACGACACCACCCAGGGACCGCATGTACTGTGCCGCGGCGGTGACGGTGCCGCTGTCATTGACCTCGTAGGAGACGTTCGCGATCCGCGCCCCATGATCGGCTGCCCAGATGATGCCGGCGGCGATGGTGCCGGTAGTGGTGTCGTTGCCGGCGGTCTCGCTGACGCGCACCGGCATCAGGTTGACGTTCCAGCCCACGCCCGCGGTGCCGACGCCATTGTTGGTATCGGCGCCGATGACGCCGGCGATCAAGGTGCCGTGTCCGGAGACATCACTGGTATCCGTGTTATCGGAAACCATGTTGTGGCCGGGAACCAGATGGGCAACCAGGTCCGGGTGCGTGGGGTCGATACCGCTATCCACCACCGCCACGGTGACGCCGTCGCCTTGGCTGAAGTCCCAGGCGCTCGGGGCTTGGATCTTGGGCAGGTGCCAGGCATAGCTGTAGTAGGTATCGTTCGGGGTCATGGCGGGCGCCGCGAAGCGCTCGACCTCCGCGAAGCCGATCCGCGGGTCCTTCGCCAAGTGCGCGGCCAGCGCCGACTCGAAGCCGTGCGGGACCGCCAGCGCATAGAGACCGTCGTTGCCGATCGGCATCGCGACCCGGCTCATATTCGCCTTCAATAGCCGGGTCATCTCAACTTGCGACAGGCCCGCCGCAGTCTTCACCAGCAAACGACCCTCGACATACCCGGCGGCGGACGCCACGGTCGGAGAGCCGAACACGGCGCCAGCCAGCGCCATCGTTGCCAGGGTGTTGGTCCACAGCCGCGTCGTGTCGTTCGCGTTCATCGTAAAGCCCCGTCTTTTTTTCGGTCCGGGCAGGATGTCCGGACCATCGAACGATTGCCGTTCGTTGGGGATAAGGTTAGGCGGGGGTGACAATCGCTTTTGGGACTGGGGTCACGCTTTATCCGATAACGACATCAGATCCTTCCAACCTGTGAGCCGGGTCACAGGAGCAGACACCCGAGCGGGGCGGCGCGACACGGAAGTGTCGCGCATGATCTATCATAATTATCTATTTTGTCTCTATTTTGCGAGTGCTGCGGTGCGCAGGCGCACGTACCCGGGAGAGATGGACGCCCGGGGCAGCGCGCGGGACTGGCTCAGATCGGCGCGGGACAGGAGTGACCAGGGCACTGGTCACGCTTGGGTGCGAACAGGCGGGGACAGAGGGGCTGACTGACGGCGATGGAAGGAAGCCCAGTCACCCCAGAGGATGAAAGGACCCCGTGGAGCGGCTTGCAGCCGCGATGCGAGGCCGCGGCTAACTGCGACGCCAACAGCAGTGCGCGAGGCGACATCGCGGCTGCAAGCCGC
>NZ_CAIKKU010000397.1 GCF_903828115.1 uncultured Thiodictyon sp.
CCGGCGCGCTCGCGGCGGGTGAGCGGGGGCTGGTCGAAGGCGATGTGACAGATCAGGTCGAAGGGGTCGAGGTCCTTGCCCACTTCTTCGAGCAGCGGATCGAGCAGCAGCCCTTCCTCGGCCAGTTCCGCGATGATGACCTCCTTGCGTTCGGTGGAGCGCCAGCGCCGCAGGAATTGGTCGAGGCTCGCGTACTGGCCGCGGATGGCGCGCCGCGAGTAGTCGCGCAGGCTCTCGGTGACGAGTTTACCGTCTTCGTCAAGGTACTCGACACGCTCGGTGAGGACCGTGACCGACTGGCCCTTGATGTAGTACTTGGCAGGCGCTTCAGCGACGCCGGGCGGCAGGCTGATGTCCGGCGGTTGCGGGTCATCGACGACCGTCTCGTCCGGGCCTGGGTCCGCCGGGATGGGGTCCTCGCCCTCGTCGACCGGTGGCACGTCGTCCGGCGGGATCGGAGGATCGTCCTCACCGGGTTCATAGATTTGCACCGGCTCGCCATCGAAGTCCGGGTCGGCGAAATGGTTGGTGGCCTTGCGGAAGTCGACCAGGGTGAAGTAGTACTTCTTGCTGTCCTCGTGCACCCGGGTGCCGCGCCCGACGATCTGCTTGAACTCGGTCATGGAGCCGGCCTCGCGATCCAGCACGATCAGGCGGCAGGTCTGGACATCCACCCCGGTGGAGAGCAGGCGCGAGGTGGTGACGATCACCGGGTATCTGGACTCGGGGTCGATGAAGTTGCCGAGCTGGGCCTGGCCGTCGGGGTCGTTGCCGGTGATGCGCATGACATACCGGCTGTTCTGCTGGGCGAGGTCGGCGTTCTCGTTGATCAGGGCCTGACGCATCCGGGCGGCGTGCTCGGTGTCGACGCAGAAGACGATGGTCTTCTGGAAGCGGTCGCCGCTCTGCTTCAAGTAGTCCGAGACCCACTTGGCGACGCGCCGGGTGCGCTCGTCGATGACCAGCACCCGGTCGAAGTCCTTCTGGTTGTAGTGGCGGTCTTCGATCAGGTGGCCGTTGAGGTCGCTCTCGCCGGGCCTTGGGCGGTAACCCTCCACATCGACATCCAGGTGCACCTTGATGACCTTGTAAGGGGCAAGGAAGCCGTCGCGGATGCCCTGCTTGAGGGAGTAGCTGTAGACGGGCTCGCCGAAGTAGTGGATGTTGGAGACGTACTCGGTCTCCTTGGGGGTGGCGGTAAGACCGATCTGGGTGGCCGCGGAGAAGTAGTCGAGGATCTCGCGCCAGGCGGAATCCTCCGCGGCGCTGCCCCGGTGGCACTCGTCGATGACGATGAGATCGAAGAAGCCGGGCGAGAACTCGCGGAAGAGCTTCTGACGCTCCTCCGGGCCGGTGATCGCCTGGTAGAGGCCCAGATAAATCTCGTAGGCGGTGTCGATGCGCCGGGGCTGGTGGCTGCCGCGGGGACGGTCGAGGGCAGTGGTCAGGTCGGTGGCCGTGCCATCGGCGCGCTCAATCGTCTTGGCGTCGGTGCTCAGCTTCGCCATGGCCGCCCCGAAGGGCCGGAAGTCGTTGACCATGGTCTGGTCGATCAGCACGTTGCGGTCGGCGAGGAACAGGATGCGCCGCTTGCGCCCGGCCTTCCACAGCCGCCAGATGATCTGGAAGGCGGTATAGGTCTTGCCGGTGCCGGTGGCCATCACCAGAAGGATGCGGTCCTGGCCCTTGGCGATGGCCTCGACCGTCGCGTTGATGGCGGCGCGCTGGTAGTAGCGCGGCTCCTTGCCGCTGCCGTCGTCATAGTAGGGTTGCAGGACGATGGCTTGCTGGGCGGGGGCCAGGCCCTTCCAGGTGCAGTATTGCGCCCACAGGGCGGCGGGGGTGGGGAAGGCGTCCAGGGCGAGCCTGGTCTCGAGCTGGGCGCTCTGGCCGGTACGGTCGTGGAAGACGAAGGCATCGCCGTTGGTGGCGAAGACGAAGGGCACGTCGAGCGTCAGCGCATAGTCGAGCGCCTGTTGCATCCCGGCGCTGACCGGGTAGTTGTTGTCCTTGACCTCGATCACCGCGATCGGGATGCCGCAGTAGTAGAGGATGTAGTCGGCGCGCTTGCCCTTGCCGCGCGTGACCAGCTTGCCGCGCACGATGATGCGGCCCTTGGTGAAGTAGATCTGGCGGCGAATCTGGTTGATCTCATCCCAACCGGCCAGAAGCAGGGCCGGATTGATGAATTTGACGCTGATGTCGTCTTCGCTCAGGGTCTTCTTGCTGATGGTCATACGACTCCGACACCCTTGTGGATTTCAGTCGACAGGCTGCGAAGCGCGATTCTCCCACAAGCGTGGGGCAGGTCCTATCAGCGTTGACCGCGGCCGTTCGGACAACGGCTGGTCCGGGGCGGGGGCACTGACGGCTCAAGAGGGGACCGGACGGCCAGGGCCGACGGGCTACCTTCACCACCGGCCCGGCCCCGCCGGATTCCCCGGCCTTGGCCCCCGGATGGTCACGTTCCTGTCTACCCCGCGCGGTCTCCCGGGCGGTGCCCGGTCTGGAACGTCCCGCGCTGGCCGATCGTCTGGAACGGATATCATGTATTCGATCCCGCCGGGCGGTCCAAGTCGGCGGGAGCGGTATCCGCGCCGATCGCTGCCGGGCGGGGCGCGGCGATCCTCCGGGATCGCAGGAGCGCATCGCACCCGCCGATGCGGCTGGAACCGGACATAACCGGCACGGTCGGGACGTGGCTCGGCCCGGTATTCGCCCGGAGCGCAAACGAAAAAGGGCCTAGCCTCACGGCTAAGCCATTGTCTTTATTGGCTGGGGGACTAGGATTCGAACCTAGGTTGACGGAGTCAGAGTCCGTAGGTTAAAGGGGTCAGGCTCAAATATTTTCCCCCTGAAGCCGACCTCACCGTTCTGTTTTCGCCGTCAAGTGTGCACGAATCGTCGAGCGGTCGCCAGCGGCAGAAACAACGTCAACGGCGAATCCGGCAAGGCGATAAAGGCATGATGCCGGTAGAAGGCTGCTGCCCCCTCATCCTTCGCCTCGACGACCAAGGCGTAGGCCGCAATTTCCGAGCGGGAAGCGCGGTCGAGCGCATCCCCGAGCAGCGCACCGCCAAGACCCTGCCCCTTGAAACCCTGATCCACCGCCAAACGGCCCATGCGCACGGCCGGCACGCTGGGGTATCGCGGCAGCTTCTTTGCGGTGGCGGGCGGAAGGTCGGCCAGCAGCAGGCTCGCGGAGGCCAGGGTGTAGTAAGCCGCGATGCGTTGCTCCCCGGTGCTGATCGGGGCGAGCGCGACAAAGCACGCCGTCACTCGACGCCGGATGTCTTGGGTGACCTGGTGCCGAAAGTAGCGGTCCAGAGGCGCCGAGCCACTGTCGAACAGTGTGCGGTCGTGCGCGGCAGTGAGCGGCACGACCTCAAATCGCTCGATCACTTGGTATTCAATAGCTCGCGACGACGCGCGAAGGCGCGCTCCAAGGCCGGAGTCGGCTCTGGTGGTGACAGGAGCCCCTGCGCAAAGCACTCCTGATCGGCCAGGGACAGCCGGATGACCTCGGACTGTTCGATGGCGCGCTGCGCGGCCTCTTGGACGGCCAGTACCACGAAATCGGTCATGGTGCGGCCCTGAAGCTCCGCGGCGCGTTTGAGCATGGCATGTAGTTCGGTACTGATCCGCGCTTCAAGCCGGGCGGTGGAATTGGCTGATGGCATGGGTTTGACCTCCTCTTGGATACTGTACGGCATACTGCCGGAGGCCGCCATCGAGTTTCCCTGCCCGGCGGTGCGTATGGCAGTTCTTGCCATTTTGTGCCATTCATGGCACTGTGGAGCGAACGAGGAGGTGCCCCATGCAAAGTATGAATATTTCGCTGCCCGACCCGCTCAAGCAGTTTGTGGACGGCCAGATTTCGACCGGGCGTTACAGCAGCGCCAGTGAATACGTGCGCGAGTTGATCCGCGCCGATGAGAAGCGTAAGGCCGAAGAACAGCTTGAAGCCAGGCTGCTGGAAGGGTTGAGCAGCGCCGAGACGCAACTGACCCCGGCGGACTGGATCGCCATTCGCAGGGAAGCCCTGGCAAAGGTCGAAGCGCGAAAGACCGCGCGCTGATGCCGACGGTCACGAAGCGCGAGGCGGCGCGGCGCGATCTGATAGGGCATTTCGTGCGCGTGCTGCATGCGGCCTCCGACTGGTGGAACCTGCTGGGATTCGAGGACTAGCCGATGGCCGTCGCACTGGGCCATGGACGGTTACCGTGCGAAATCGGGGACGTGCGAAATCGGGGATGCGAAATCGGGGACGTACCACGGTTTCCGCGCTGACTAACCGGTCGATGCGGCAGGCACGGCTGGGCTCAAGCCGCATCGGCAGTGTGAACCTCAATGTCCACCTTGAGCCGATCGCGCAATGCCGCGAAGATCGTCGCCAGATTGTCCATGCTGGGGTTACCATTGGAGGACAGCATCCGGTGCAAACTCTTGCTCGGCCTGTCGGTCAGCCGGGCCAGTGTCTCGAAGCCGACCGTGGCATTAACCAGGTCGCGCAAGATGAGACGGGCCGCGTCCGGCTCACCATTGAGAAACAGGGTTGCGGCCTCATCGAGCAACGCCTTGGCAAAGGCGGGGTCGCGTTCGACCCGCTCGACAACGGTCTGCCTGAAATCGTGAGAGAGGGCCATGGACGGTTACGGTGTCGTTCGATCTGTCTGTGCGATATAGGGGACGTGCGATATAGTGCGATATAGGGGACGTACCACGATTCTTCGCGTAGCCGCAGCCCGCGCACGGTGGACCGGGCGATTGCGCGGCCCAACCTCCCCGCTGTCCATGGCGCCCCCTGCCGGCATCCTGAGCGGCGGGGTCAAGATCGATGCAGCAAGGAGACGAATCCCATCTGCTCGAAATGCGCATCGAAGCCAGCGAAGCGGCTGATAGCGGCATCACGCATGACGACGAAGCTGCAACAGTCGGTGACACTGAAATCCTTGTCGGCATATTGCCGGAACAGCGCGAGCGCCCGCTCCTTCACCGGCCGTCCCACCTCTGCTACGTCAAACCCGCTGGCCGCCACCTTGTCGAGGAAGCGAACTGCGAGATCATGGCGACCCACGGAACAGTTGAGGTAAGTCAGCGTCTCAAACAGCACGAAGTCAGACAGCACGACCCGGTACGATCCCAACAAGCGAGGCAATAGTTCCTTCGTCAGCATATGGTATTGGTCGCGGCGGTCAAACAGAGCGATCCAGTAACCGGTGTCGACGAACACCGACTCCTTCACTTGCCCTGCCCGACGAGATAACGGTCGTGCCCCGCAGCACCGTCTTCGCGAAGGTCGATGACGCCGATCAGATCATCAAACAGGTCAACCGGGGCAGGCCCGGTTGCGGTTGCATCGGTCGCCGCTGGGGGTATCGGGTCGATCACCGTGACGATCAGCCGCGCCCGGCGAACCGCAGGCAGATCCTCCAGCAGCGTGACCTTGCCATCTTCGTACACCGCATGAACGGAAACCATGTCTCCCTCCGGATCAACACAGTCAAGTTGGCGCCCGGCAGCACGCTGGGTACTGTAAGGCATAAGCCCGGGGGCTGCCATCCAGTTGTCCCACACCCCGCGCCCGCCGTTGGCCCGGAACCCCAACGAAAAGGGCCTAGCCTCTCGGCTAAGCCCTTGTCTTTTTTGGCTGGGGGACTAGGATTCGAACCTAGGTTGACGGAGTCAGAGTCCGTAGTCCTGCCGCTGGACGATCCCCCAAGAACTGGCTTGGCGAGTGGCGGGCGGCACCAATGCGGCGGGCCCGTCAATCGCCATCTCAAGCGCGCTAGCGCTTGGAGTATTGCGGTGCCTTGCGCGCCTTGTGCAGGCCGACCTTCTTGCGCTCGACCTCGCGGGCGTCGCGGGTCAGGAAGCCGGCGCGACGCAGGGCCGAGCGCAGTTCTTCATTGTAGCCCACCAGGGCGCGGGCGATGCCGTGACGGATGGCGCCGGCCTGGCCGGTGTTGCCGCCGCCGACGACCGTGGCCTTGATGTCCACCCGACCGAGCAGACCGCAGGTCTCCAGGGGCTGGCGGACCACCATGCGGGCGGTCTCGCGGCCGAAGAAATGGTCGAGCGTGCGCCCGTTGACCGTGATCTCACCTGAGCCCGTGGTCAGAAAGACCCGGGCGGCGGAGGTCTTACGGCGACCGGTGGCGTATTGAGTCTCCGACATGGATGTCTGTTCCTGAGGACGATTGGATACTGGGGTTGGCTAGCAGTCGAGTTCGAGGACCTGGGGCTGCTGGGCCTGGTGGCCGTGCTCGGCCCCCCCGTAGACACGCAGCTTGCGGAACATGGCGCGACCCAAGGGACCGCGAGGGAGCATGCCCTTCACCGCGATCTCGATGGCGCGCTCCGGGGCCTGGTCGAGCAACTTGCCCAGGCTCATGGATTTGAGATGGCCCACATAGCCGGTGTGGCGGTAGTACATCTTGTCGGCGAGCTTGTTGCCGGTGACCCGGACCTTGCCCGCGTTGACCACGACGATGTAGTCGCCGGTGTCGACATGGGGGGTGTATTGGGGCTTGTGCTTGCCGCGCAGGCGCAACGCAAGCTCAGTGGCCAGGCGGCCGAGCGTCTTGCCCTCGGCGTCCACCAGGAACCAGGCGCGGCGTACCTCTGCCGGTTTGGTGCTCACAGTCGTCGTCATGATCCGTAATTCCCGTACCGAGTCCGCGTGCGCCCCGGTCCGGATACCCCCAAGGGGTGCGAGCGGGTAAGGCGGCGGGTCTTTGATTCGTTGAGCGAAAGCGCGAAAGACCGCGAACTATACGGGAGCGGATGGGCGGATGCAAGCGCGGGAGTGGCGGGTATCGGCTCAGCGGGTCTAAGCGCCTGATCTTTCGAGGCTCGCGTCGCGCCAGCACTCAACACGGCAGACCCGGGCGGGACGCCCGGGCTCCTGTTCAGTCGGGTAAGCGCAGCCGCTCGACGACGCGCCCCGCGACCAGGTGCTCGGTCAGGATCTCGTCCAGGTCCTCCTGGTCCACATAGGTGTACCAGACGGCGTCCGGGTAGACGACCAGCACCGGCCCCTCCTCGCAGCGGTCGAGACAGCCGGCGGTGTTGATGCGCACACCGCCCCGACCGGCCAGCGCGAGTTCCTTGGTGCGGCGTTTCAGGTAGTCGCGCAGCGTCGCGGAGCCGCACTGGGCGCAGCACTGGCTGCCGTCCTCACGCTGGTTGGTGCAGAAAAAGACATGGTGACGGTAGTAGGACATCGGGGTTCCCCGCTGGGTGTCGAGGGCTAGGGCTAGGGCGCGCGCACCGCGGGAGGTTACCATGTCCGGGGCGCCGGCGGCTGCTCTGACACCCCGGACGGGTGCGATCAGAACTGATGTGTTGACGCCGATCCCGTAGGGTACGCATCGCGTACCCTACAGCGAACGGACCTTCTCACGGACCGGGCGTCGTTGTCGTTGTCGTTGTC
>NZ_CAIKKU010000398.1 GCF_903828115.1 uncultured Thiodictyon sp.
GCCAAATTGCATCGCTTCTCCGATTACGATCACGACAACGACAACGACAACGACAATGGCCAGGGGGTCAGGTCTTGCGTCTTGCCAGGCCGGAAGCAAGAAGCAAGACCCCATCCCCTACCGGGGGGCGACGCCATCACTGCCCTGCTACGGGAAAGCTTGGAAACCGTCGCACCAACCACCGGCCATCATCCCCCCAGTTTCTTGAGCAGTGCCCCCGCGTCCGCGGCCTGATCCGAGTTGGGATTGTCACGCAGTACCTTGCGCAGGATCTGGACCGCCTCGTCCTTGCGTCCCAGGGCGTCCAGGGCCACGGCCACGTGATAACCGATCTCCGACTGGGTCGGGAAGGCCAGGTAGGCCTGTTGCAGGATCGACAGACCCTCGGTCTTCTTGCCCGCCGTGAAGAGTATCCAGCCGTAGGTGTCGGCGATCTCCGGGCGGCTGGGCGCCAGGTCGTAGGCCTGCTTGGCCACGGCCGCGGCGCGCGCGTCCCCCTGCTTGTGGTAGAGCCAGGCGAGGTTGTTGAGGAGCAGCGGATTCTTCTTTGCTTCGCTGTTCACCACGCCCTCGTAGACCGTGATGGCCTCCTTCGGGCGCCCCACCTGCTGCAGGAAGAGACCGAGCATGGCCTGGGCGTCCAGGTCCTTGGGGTTGTCCTTGGCCCAGCCGGTGAGTACCGCGACCGCCCCGGCCGTGTTCCCGCTCTGGTTCAAGGCATCGGCGAGTTGCCGCGCAATGGTGCTGGTCTTCTCCAGTTCAAAGGCCTTCTTGAAGGCCGCCGCGGCGGACTTGAAGTCGCGTTTCGCGGCAAAGACGCTGCCCTCAATGCGATAGCCGACGGCCGCTTTCGGGTAGGACTTCTGCAGGGCCTGGGCGCTCAGCATGGCGCTCTGCGGGTCGCCGGCGTCCAGCGACACCGAGGCCAGTGCCACTTGGGCATCGACGAAATCGGGTTTCAGTTCCAGGGCGCGCCGGAAGGCCGCCTGCGCCCCCACATGATCCTGGCCCTTCCAGCGCGCCCCGCCGGCCAGATAGTTCAATTGCGGGTCCTGCGGGTTCTTGCGCAGGAGTTGGTCGAAGGAGCGGATCGCATTGGGCACCTGGCCGCCCAGGGTCTGGGCGCGGGCGAGCATCTGAAGCGTCGGTTCATCGTCCGGGAAGCGGGTCGCCAGTTCGTTGGCGACCGCCAGTGCCTTGAGATAATCACCGCGGGTGATGTAGAAGCGGGTGAGCAGCAGCCCCGGCTGGGTCACCGTCGGGTTGGCGTCTTTGGCGCGCTCCAAGGCCGCCACCAGGGCCTCGGGATCATTGCGCAGCTCGGCCAGGGCGGCGAGACCCAATAGTGCCCCCAGGTGCTTTGGGTTGGTCTTCAGCACCGTCTCGTACCGACGTTGTGCGGCATCGAGATCCTTGCCCGCCACCTCGATACGGGCCAGATTGATCTCGGCGGTGACGAATGCCGGGTCCACCTGCAGCGCCTTCTCGAAGCGCTCCCGCGCGCTCGGCAGGTCGCCCTTGGCCATGTAGGCGAGCCCGGTCAGGTTGTAGGGGATGGGCGACTGTGCACGGCGCTGTTCCAGCCCTTTGCTGGCCTCCAGGGCGGCATCGAAATCCTTGTTCTTCAGGTGGGCCAGGACCAGCAGCACATCGGCCTGCAAGATGTCTTGACCCAGGTCCACCGCGGACTGCAACTCATTGATCGCTTTATTTGTTTGTCCGCCAGCCAAGAGCGTCAGGGCGAGCTGCGTGCGCAGCGCTGCGACATCGGGAGCGCTTTCGACGGCCCGGTTGAGCCACTCCTGACCGCGCTCCAGGTCACCTTGGAGCATGTAGGCACTGCCGAGCAGGGCCATGGTCTGGGGGTCGGCGCCCTGGACCACCGGCTCCAGGACCTCAATGGCACGGTCGGGCTCGCGCATCTTGATGCGCGCCGCCGCCAGCACCTTGCGCGCCTGCAGGTTCTCCGGCGTCGTCTTGATCACATTGGAAAGGTACTGATCGGCGGTTTCCAACTCTCCTTCACTGTAACGAATGATGCCAAGCAGGAGTTGGCTCTGCAGGTGGCCGGGGACCGCGGTCAGGACCCGATCCAAATAGTCGCCCGCCTGTTTCCAGTTCTTGTCCTGGAACTCGATGACCCCGCGCAGGTAGATGGTCATCGGCACGTCCTTCTGGATCTGGTCCGTGGCGGCGAGTTCTTTGCGCGCCCCAGCCGTGTCCTTCATGCCGATCAGGGCCGTGGCCCGGCCCAAATGCGCCACCAGGTTTTGCGGCTCGGCGCTCAGCACCCGGTCGAACAGGGTCAGGGCCGCCGCGTTCTCGCCCTCCGCCCGATGGTACTCGGCGCGCATGAGCAAGGCCTCGGTGTTGTTCGGGAAGCGCTCGAGAAACGCATCCGTGGCCTTGATCGCGGCGGCCTGGTCGCCGTCCTTCAGGGCGACCCGCAACAGCCCGAGGCCCGCCCGTTCGCTGTCGGGGTCGGCCGCGGATGCGGCCTGATAGTGCTCGCGCGCCTCGTCAGGCTTGTTCTGCCCCAGGGCCGCGTCACCGCGCAGCGTCAGGGCGCGGGCCTCATCGGCGGCCGGCAGTTCGCCGGCCGCGTCCAACCGCTGCACGGCGTCGTCGAACTTGCCTTGAGCGGTCAGGGCCTCGACGAAGTCGAGCCGCCACAGGGAGGCCTCCGCCCCCAGGTCGATCGCGCTGCGGATTTCCTTCTCGGCCGCCGCACCGTTGCCGATGCGCAGGTAGAGCCGTGCGAGCAGCAGGCGCGCGGTCGCGTCGTTCGGGTTCTTCTGCAGCGCGTTCTTCAACTCGATGGTCGCCGCGCGCAAATCGCCGCGTTCAAGGAAGGCGCTGGCCTTGTCGGTGGCCTCAGAGGCCAGGATAGGGGTGCCCGCAAGACCCGCCAACAGGGCCAGGGTAGCAGTCAGTGTACGTGCGCTGATCCGTCCAGAAGCCATACCAGTTACCTCGTTCACTCAGATAGGTTGTGTTTTTTCATCAGATTGTAGAGGGTTGGGCGCGTCACGCCCAAGAGGTCCGCGGTGCGGGACACATTATTGTCGGTGAAGATCAGGGCCCGCTGGATCGCCCGCTGCTCGGCCAATTCCCTTACTTCGCGCAGGTTGAAGGGCTCCTGCGGGATTCCAGTGTCATCCAGTTCCAGGTCCGCGGGGCCGATCTCGGTGCCGTCCGCCATGATCACGGCCCGTTTGATGCGGTTCTCCAACTCCCGGACATTGCCCGGCCAGGGGTATTGCTCGATGAGCCGCAAGGCGTTGGCGGTGAAGTCCCGGATCGGGCGCTTGTGTTGTTCGGCGAAGCGGCGCAGGAAGGCCCGCGCCAGGACGACCGCGTCGCCGTGGCGCTCGCGCAGTGGGGGCACCACGATGGTGGTCTCGTTGACGCGATAGAAGAGGTCCTCCCGGAAGCGGCCAACCCTGATCAGGGCCTTCAAGTCCTGGTGAGTCGCGCACACGACCCGCACGTCCACCGGGATCTCCTTGCGGCCGCCGACCCGCTCGATCACCCGCTCTTGCAGAAACCGCAGCAGCTTGGACTGGAGCGCCAAGGGCAGGTCGCCGATTTCGCCCAGAAACAGGAGCCCCCCGTCGGCGAGTTCGATCTTGCCCAGGGTACTCTTGAGCGCACCGGTGAAAGCGCCCTTCTCGTAGCCGAACAACTCACTCTCGAGCAGGTTCTCGGGGATGGCGGCACAGTTGATCGCCATCAACTTCTTGTCGGCCCGGCCGCTCAATGAATGCAGCATCCGTACCAGCACCTCCTTGCCGGTGCCGCTCTCGCCCAGGATCAGGGTGGTCGCGTCGGTCGGTCCGAGTTTCTCCACGGTGCGACAGACCTTGAGCATCTCGGGACTCGCGGCGATCAGTTCGCGAAACGGTGAGGTCGAGGCCGCCGACGACAGCTTGCGGTTCTCCGCCTCCAGCCAGTTCAGGCGCCCGGCCCGCTCGACCGCCAAGGTCAGGATCTCCGGGTCGATGGGCTTCTCGAAGAAATCGTAGGCTCCCATGCCGATCGCCCGGACCGCATTGCGCCGATCGTCATGACCGGTGACGACAATGACCTTGATGGCCGGGGCAATGGTGAGGATCTCCTCCAGGGTGCGAAAACCCTCGCTGGTGCCGCCGGGGTCCGGCGGCAGCCCCAGGTCCAGCGTCACCACCCCCGGCTCGAAGCGCCGCACCTCCGCCAGGGCGGCCTCGCGCTCGCTCGCCACCGCGATCTCGAAGCCGTCGAAGCTCCAGCGCAGTTGTCCCTGCAGCCCGGGGTCGTCCTCGACGATCAACAGCCGGTTATTCTTCTCGTTCATCCTCATCAACCCGCGGCCATGGTGAGTCCGGCGGGGGCCGGGGACACCTCGATCGGAACAAACAAGCGGAAGACGGTGCCGTGCCCCGGGACGCTGTCCACCACCACGCGCCCGCCCATGGAGGCCACGAATTCACGGGTCTCATAGGCCCCGACCCCCATCCCGGTGAGCCCCTTGGTCGAGTCGAACGGCTTGAACAGCCGTTCGCGCACGAAGTCCGCGTCCATGCCGACGCCGGTGTCGCGCACCTCGATCACCGCCTGACCCGCGATCCGACTAAGGTGTACGACCACCCGACCGTCGCGCGGCGTTGCCTCCTGGGCGTTCTGCACGATGTGGGAGATCACGGCCGCCAGGCGATCGGGGTCAGCCCGCACGCGCAGGGGCGTCATGAGCGCCGTCTCCAGGACCGGGGCCGGTTCCTGGGCCGCACGGGTGCGCACCACCTCCGCGACGAGCGCGCGCAGATCCACGCCGACGCCGGCCGCACCCGCGACCGGGCCGCGTAACTGCCCAAGCAGCCGATTCATCTTGTCCACCGAGTTCTTGATGGTCGCGATTGCGTCATCCACGAAGGCCGGGTTGTGGCGGTGCCGCTCGGCATTCTTGGCGACCAGGGAAAGCTGCGCAATCAGGTTCTTGAGGTCATGGACCACGAACGCCGACAAGCGGTTGAAACCCTCGAACTGGCGCGCGTCGGCCAGGGCGCGGGCCGCCCGGTCCAGCGCCAGATAGCTCGAGGCCTGGCGCGCCGCGGTCTTGAGCATATCCATGACTTCCCAATTGACCACTTGCGCGGCGCGTGAGCGCGCCAGTATGACGAAGCCCATGAGTTCATCGTCGTGTCGCAGCGGCACGATCAACCACAGTTGGTCATCGGCGTAAACCGCGGCGGGCAGCTCGAGCGCGTCATAGGTATCGGGATCGCGGCGCAGGTCGGTCAGATTGATCACCCAGTGGCGGTGCGTCAGGAAGTCGGTGAGCTTGGTGAAATCGGTGGCCTTGTCGAGCGTGTCCTCCGCCAGATTCCAGACTCGCGCATGCTCGTAATGTCCGCCCTCGTTGCGCAGCCAGAGGATGCCGCCGGGGCTGTCGACGAGTTCGCCCAGGGCAAAGATGACCCGCTCCGGCAGGCAGGCCTGAAGCACCCGCCCGGACAGCACATCGATCAGATGCAGCCACTCCTCCCGATAGTCGTAGCGATAATTGAAGAAATGTTTGTTGACCAGGACCTTGAGTCGCGACCGCAGGTGCCCGGAGAACAGCAGCACGACCAGAACCATGCCGGCCCCAAAGAAAAACACGGTCTGGATCACCGAACTCCACTCGCCGCCATAGTAACGGATGTAGTACCCGACGAGCGACATGACGAGCAGATAGACCCCGGCCGCAAACAGCGCGGTGGAGTGAAAGACGACCTTGCGGGAGACGAAGAGGTCGAAGGACCACTGGGGATTGCGGGCCGCCGAGACACCGATCAGCGGAGCCGCCAAGGCGCTGACCGCACCCCGGGCCGCCCAGAGGTCCATATCCAGGCGTTGAAACAGCAGCGCGTCCGCGAACAGGAAGAAGTCGAACGCGAAGAGCCCGCCGACGCCCAGACACAGGAACTTGACCCCCCACCGGTGTTGCCAGGGCGTATTGCGGAACACCTGCTCGACGAGCACTAACCCGCCGATCGCGGTCAGCAAGCGCAGGATCAGCCGCAGCGACGCCAGACTGGACTCGACGGCGGGCGGCAACGTCCACCAGAGCTGCGTCGGCGGCAAGACCAGGATCAGGGTCAACAGCAGGGCCGCCAGCCGCGCCTGCCCCAGGCGCCGACTACGGGGCCCCCGCCCCCCCGCCTGAAGCTCCAGCAGCCGGATCAGAAACAGCATCCAGGCGAGGTTGCGCACCGCCTCCAGACCCCAGATCCATTGCGCCGGCACGCTCTGCCAGGCCGCTTGAGTGGCGAGCACTCCCGCCCACAGCGTGCTGGCAAGGACCGCGAAGACCAGCAGGCCGCCTTGCAGGCGACCACGCCAGCCGGTCAGCAGGACGACGCCTAAGAGCGCGAACAGTGCCGCGCACAATCCGTACCCGAAAACGCCGATGAGGCCGGTACTGGTCAGGGCGTGCGCCGCGGGCATGGGGATTCAGCGCGCCCCCTTGCCGAAGACGACGACCTCGACGGTCTGGAGCAGGATCACCAGATCCAACATCAGGCCGGCGTGCTTGACGTAGTAGAGGTCATATTCCAGTTTGCGTCTGGCGTCCTCGTCATCGGACCCGTAGGAATACAGGAGTTGCGCCCAACCGGTGACCCCGGGTTTGACACGATGACGCTCGGCGTAATAGGGGATACTGGCCGCGAGCCGCTGGACGAACTCGGGACGTTCGGGGCGCGGCCCGACCAGACTCATTTGGCCCTTGAGGACATTGAAGATTTGGGGTAGTTCATCGATGCGGGTCTTGCGCATGAACGAGCCTAAGGCGGTGACGCGGGAATCGTTCTTGGCGGCCCAGCGCGCCACCCCATCGGCCTCGGCATCGACCCGCATGCTCCGGAACTTATGGACATGAAACAGGGTGCCATACTGTCCCACCCGCACCTGATGGTAAAAGATGGGGTCGCGCCCCCGCGACTCGATCAGGCTGGCCGCCGCGACCAACACCATCAAGGGGCCGGCCACGACCAACATCACGGCCGCGGCCAGCAGGTCGAACAAGCGCTTGCTGAGCCGCGCCGCGGCGCCCATACGAAATCCCCGCGGGGAGAAGAAGATCCAACTCGGATGCAGCAGGTCGATCTTGATGATCTGGAGTTCCTTTTCAAAAAAGGAGAGCAGGTCCAGCACCTCGAAGCCGCTCAACTTGCAGTCGACCAGATCATCCACCGGCAACTTCCCGCGCCGGTCGTCGGCCGCCACCACCACCTCATCGACACCATATTCGATGGCAAGCTCCACCAGGGGCCGATCCGAGCGCAGCAGTTGGGCCCCGTCGAGCATGGCGTGGCTGCGGGGCAAGGGCACGTACCCCACCACCAGGAAGCCCAGGGGGCCGCCCCGGGCGACAACCTCGGCAATATTGTAGGCATTGACACCGGCCCCCAGAACTAAAACCCGGCGGCGGCGCGACTCGATGTTGACCAGGCGGGCGAACAGTTCGCGCACCACACTGATGCCGATGAAGGAAAAGACCAGCCCCAGTCCGAGGACCCCGCGTCCCATAAACAGGAAGGGAACGGCGAAAAAGCCGACCGAGAGCAGGGCCAGGCCGAGCACGAAGGCCAGGCCGATCCGCACCACGAAGGCCGCCTCCTGCTCCTGGGCGTCGCGCTGGTACAGCCCCATGGAAATCATGGCGACGCTCATGCAGAAGGTGAAAAAGAGCCCGGTGGCGAGAAAAAAAACGGATGGGACATCGGTGGGCAGGGCGCTGCCGAAACGCGCGTAGACACCAAGCTGCGAGGCGAGGAAAAAGACGATCGCCTCAACCACTCCGAGGTAGACGTAGGTTCTCGACACGTTCGTTCCAGCGTTGTTAGGCCTGGCCCACCGGCGCGGCCCGTGATGGTGGTCGGGGCAGCGCGGCAGCAATGGTGCCCCCGTGCGGGTCCCGCGGGTTCGTATCCGCCGCGAGCGCCTGCGGCGATCACCCGAGCGGCGAAAAACAGAACTGAATTTAGAGGTTTGTCGTGACTGCGCCCGACCGCTCGCCGCGCGCGGGGTGGCCGACGCGGGGGTCGACGACGCTACCTGGCAGGACCGATTCAGGGCCTAATCGTAACACACAAGCGACCGGGGCCGGGCGGGGTCGGCGGGCGCGCCGCGCGGCGGGCCGGCACGGTCGCACCAACCGCGGCACGCTGGTAACATGTCGGCCGTTAAACAAACCCGCTCCCGCTCCCGCTCCCGCTCCCGCTCCCGCTCCCGGCGCCGGCACGCGGGCAACGCCTGAGGCATTGGCTCATGACCCTTGATGTGAATCTGCACAACGCCCGCGTCGGCGTCGTCGGTCTCGGCTATGTGGGGCTGCCGCTGGCGGTCGAATTCAGCAAGCACTATCCAACGATCGGCTTTGATATCAACGCGGCGCGCGTCGCCGAGCTGCGCGCGGGGCGCGACAGCTCGCGCGAGGTCGAGCCGGACGACTTGCGGGGCGCGACCCACTTGAGCTACACCGAGTCGGCGGCGGGTCTCGCCGACTGCAACCTCTACATCGTGACGGTCCCGACTCCCATCGATGCCCACAAGTCACCCGACCTGCGGCCGCTGCAATCCGCCAGCCGGATGCTCGGCGGCGTCATCCGGGCCGGCGAGGTCGTGGTCTACGAGTCGACGGTCTACCCCGGCGCGACCGAGGAGGTCTGCGTCCCGCTCATTGAAGAGGTCTCCGGGCTCAAGTTCAATCAGGATTTTTATGTCGGTTACAGCCCCGAGCGGATCAACCCGGGCGACAAAGAACACCGCCTCACGACCATCAAGAAGATCACCTCCGGCTCGACCCCGCAGGCAGCGGCCCTCATCGACTCGCTCTATCGCTCGATCATCACCGCGGGCACCCATCTGGCCAGCAGTATCCGCGTGGCCGAGGCGGCCAAGGTCATCGAAAATACCCAGCGCGATGTCAACATCGCCCTGATCAACGAACTGGCGCTGATCTTTCATCGGCTCGGACTCGATACCCAGGAGGTCCTGGAGGCCGCCGGGAGCAAGTGGAACTTTCTGCCGTTTCGCCCCGGCCTGGTCGGCGGACACTGTATCGGTGTCGATCCCTATTACCTGACCCATAAGGCGCAGGCCATCGGCTACCACCCGGAGATCATCCTGGCTGGACGGCGCCTCAACGACAGCATGGGCGCCTATGTAGTCAAGCAGGTCATCAAGCTCATGACCCGGCGCGGCGGCCTGTCGCCGGCGGCGCGCGTGCTGATCCTGGGACTGACCTTCAAAGAGAACTGTCCGGATCTGCGCAACACCCGGGTGGTCGATATCGTTGCCGAATTCAAAGAGTACGGGATCACCTGCGATGTCCACGACCCCTGGGTCAACCCGGCCGAGGCCCGTCACGAATATGGGATCGAGGTCATCGGCGAGCCGCCGGCGGCGTCCTATGACGCGATCATCCTGGCGGTCGCCCACCGCCAGTTCCGCGACCTGGGCGTGGCGCAGATCCGCGGCTTCGGCAAGCCCGGCGCGGTGCTCTACGACGTCAAACAGCTATTTCCCAAGGAGCAGGTCGATGGCCGTTTATAACGCGCGGCCGGGGGACTCCGAATGAAGGTATTAGTCACCGGAGCCGCGGGTTTTATCGGCGCCGCCCTGGCCCTGCGCCTCTTGGAGCGCGGGGATCGGGTCATCGGGATCGACAACCTCAACGACTACTATGACGTGGCCCTGAAAGCGGCACGCTTGGCCCGCTTGCGGGGCCATCCCGCCTATACCGACCTGCGGGTGGATATCGAGCACGGCGCGCCCCTGCGCGAGGTCTTCGACACCTACCGGCCCGAGCGGGTGGTGAATCTCGCGGCGCAGGCCGGCGTGCGCTATTCGATCGAGAATCCGCTGGCCTATGTCGCCACCAACCTGGTCGGTTTCGCCAATGTCCTGGAGGCCTGCCGCCATACCGGCGTCGAACACCTGGTGTATGCGTCCAGCAGTTCAGTCTATGGCGCCAACACCACCATGCCCTTCTCGGTCCACCATAACGTGGACCATCCGGTGAGCCTCTACGCCGCGAGCAAGAAGGCCAACGAACTGATGGCCCATACCTACAGCCACCTCTATGGGCTGCCGACCACCGGACTGCGGTTCTTTACGGTCTACGGTCCTTGGGGCCGCCCGGACATGGCGCTCTTCAAATTCACCCGGGCCATCATCGCCGGTGAGCCCATCGACGTCTTCAATTACGGCCGCCACCGGCGGGACTTCACCTATATCGACGACATCGTGGAAGGCGTGATCCGGGTCCTGGACCGCCCCGCCGCGGGCAACCCCGACTGGTCCAGCGCGGCACCGGATGCCGCCACCAGCCGTGCCCCCTATCGGCTGTACAATATCGGCAACAACAATCCCGTGGAGTTGATGGAATACATCGCCGTGCTCGAGACCAGCCTGGGTCTGAAGGCACAATTGAACCTGTTGCCGCTGCAACCCGGAGATGTCCCCGACACCTACGCCGACGTGAGTGAACTGGTACGCGACATCGGCTACCAACCGCGCACCGCGGTCGCCGACGGCGTGGCCCGCTTCGTCGATTGGTATCGCGGGTTCTACGGGGTATGACCCCAGGTGATCAGTAACGAGTCAAGAGCAAGTTAAACACAACCGTTGTCGTTGTCGTTGTCGTTGTCGTAATCGTAATCGTAATCGGAGAAGCGATGCAATTCGGGGATCAAGAGAATCCAGGGCCCCACGATAACCTCGATTACGACAACGACA
>NZ_CAIKKU010000399.1 GCF_903828115.1 uncultured Thiodictyon sp.
GACAACGACAACGACAACGACAACGACAGCGTACCCGGGATCTCGGCCACCACATCAGTTCTGATCGCACCCCTGGCCTCTACACCACCCCCGCCCGCAGCAGGTCGTGCATGTTCAGGGCACCGATCGGGCGGCCCTCGTCGTCGATGACCAGGAGTCCGTTGATCGAGCGGGACTCCATCAGCCCCAAGGCGGCGGCGGCCAGGGACGAAGCGGCGGCGGTGATACCGCCGCGGGTCATCACCGTGTCGATGAGCGTGTGGTGGACATCGAGGCCGTGGTCGAGGGCGCGGCGCAGGTCGCCGTCGGTGAAGACGCCGACCAGGATACCCACCTCATCGACGACCGCGGTCATCCCCAGCCCCTTATGCGACATCTCCTCCAGGGCCGCCATGAGCGTGCTCCCCAGGGCGACCCGCGGCATCCGGTCCCCGCGGTGCATGATGTCTCCCACATGCAGCAGGAGGCGCCGCCCCAGGGTGCCGGCGGGGTGCGAGCGAGCGAAATCCAGGGCGGTGAAACCCCGGCTCTCCAGCAAGGCGACCGCCAGGGCGTCGCCCATGGCCAGGGTCGCCGTGGTGCTGGAGGTCGGCGCCAGACCGAGCGGGCAGGCCTCGCGGGTGACGCTCACGTCCAGGTTCACGTCGGCCTCCCGGGCCAGGGTCGAGTCGGGGCGCCCGGTCAGGGTGATCAGGGGTACACCCAGGCGCTTGATGGTCGGCAGTATAGTCAGCAACTCCGCGGTTTCTCCTGAGTTCGACAGCGCCAGGACCGTGTCGCGCGGGGTGATCATCCCCAAATCCCCGTGGCTCGCCTCCCCGGGGTGGATGAAGAAGGCGGGACTGCCGGTGCTGGCCAGGGTGGCGGCGATCTTGCCGCCGATGTGCCCGGACTTGCCCATGCCCATCACCACGATGCGCCCCTCGCAGGCGAGCAGATAGCGGCACGCCTCGACGAAGGGCGCCGCGATGCGCTCACTCAAGGCGCCCACCGCGGCGGCCTCAGTCTCGATGACCGCCCGCCCCAGGTCACGGATGCGGGCCTCCTGGCCGGGGGCCAGATCCTGCTTGCGGGCGCCGAGTCGGCGTGGTTCGGTCATCGACAATTCTCGGGCGACGGGGTGGTCGGTCGGCGCCATCTTAGGCCCGCCGCAACCATACACCAAGAACCGCGTGAAATCCTCGCCCACGGCGCGACACTTGCGAGTGTGTCCCATTTGGGCGATAGTTAGCGCAGTGACGGGCACTGCGGCTGAAAGGAGGGGAATGTGCGGGCGATGCTTGAACTGCTGTGCAGCGGCCCCGAGGGCAGGGTCTTGCTGTGCAATATCATAGATGCCCTGTTGGATGCTTCGATCGGACCCGCTACGGTCGCCAAGCTGCTTGACGACTGCCTGGCCACACATTGCGCCCGGCCGGCGCAAACGGTCGCGGAATTGGTGCAGCGGTTTGCCGACAGCGCCCTACAGGTTCCTGGCCCGGCGGGTTCACCAAACCTCCTGCTCGCCTGCCCGACCCCCTTGAATGGTCCATGCCAGGACGCGCCAGTCAGCACAGTCTTGGAGTTCGGGACCCTCGACACTTATTTCCTTGACTCGTCGGTGGTGAAACGGGGGCATGGGGTCGCCCTCGCCCACCCGGACCCAGGGGATCCGGCTCTGGGCGACGCGATCACGGACCTGTCCGGTCATCCGGATGCCTTCCTTGATAACGCGCGGTTTGGCGGCGGTCCGCGGCCGCTGTTCTGGGTTACGCCAACTCGACAGCTATTCGAGGGTCGACCGATGTCGCCGGGCCTGGCGGAGGATGCACGCGATGTTCTCGGGCTGATCCATTTCGGCACGGGAGACATTCTCGTCGAAATGCAACTCCCGGCAGGGACGACTGCCGGTCACCGCGGCGCCAGACCGACCTTTGCCGATGCCGGGACGCACGCGCGTTTTCGGCATCGCCCGGATGCCTCGCCCGGCCGCTGCGGACCCGGCTGGGGAATGACAGTCGCCCTCCACCTTCTCGCCGCGAGGGATGTCAATATCGATGGCTCGCCGGAGCGGGTGATGGCGCCGCTGATGCTCAAAGACGCGGGGATGCTCAACTTGCGCCCGCTCGGCGCGGTACCGACTGACCGCGGCGACACGCTAGCCGATGACCACGGTGCCTTTGCCGAGTGCCTGCACCCCGGCGAAGATCGCGATGCTTTGATTGATCGATTGATGAAACTGATATGAAAACGCGCATTGAGGACGTGGCGCTCCTGGAGGGCTACGACGCCAGGGCCTTTCGGGATTGGCTTACCCGGGGATTTCGGGATTACAGGCATCCCAAGGGGATAAGCCAGGCCTTCGCACCGCTGAACGCCTGCGTCGGAAGGGAACAGGACCCGACGCTGGAACTACGGGTGGTCCACGAACTCCTGTCCGGCACGGCGCAAGGGCAACTGCGCGCGGGACTGGCTTTGGCCGTCCAGGACCTGAATTTCCGTGCGGCAAACCTGGGTCTGATGAAGGAACTGTTCCATTTCGCGGGACGTATCAAGGCCACGGAGGTCCTCGACGCGGCCCTGACCCAGATTGGAACCGGCCCCTTCGGTCGACCAGATCGCCCCGAGACTGCCGATCTCTTCGCCTTCATGCTCGGCATTGTCGCCGGGATGGCGCCGGGCACGGGCGTCGCCGATACGCTGCGGCATCTGGTCGGCTCCCCGCCCTTCGCGTCCGACTATGCCCCTCTGGTCTTTGTCGGACTGTGCCGTGCGGAGCCTGCGCGGTTTCCTGAGCATCTGGCGTTCCTACGCGGCCATTTCGAGGTCCTCCACGCGGCTGTCGGGACATCCGGTGCCGAACTCACGGCCCGGCGTTTCGCTTGGTATGTGCCTTTGGACCTGATCGCCGGGCACCTCTACCGGTTGGCTTACTCTCTGGATGATAAGCGCGAACCTTGGCGGTTGGACAATTGGTTGATAAATGCCCTTTTCACAGGCGTCAGTCCGTCTTTGCGTCTTTTGCCCCGGGCCGATGGCGGGGAGTTTGAGCCGAATCGGATATATGACGATTTCTGGATCGCCCGGTTGGGCGGGGAGTCGCCCCTGGGCGTTCAAGTGGTCCGCCCTACGGTGCGCTCCGATTCTGATCGCCGTCTTGACCAAGTCTGCTCTCGTTACCTCAATCGGTTGGCCAAGCCAAAAAGCGGCGGGCAGGTATCGACAGTGGGCTTGCCTGAGCGCGGTGGACCGGAGTTTTTGTTCCGCACGGAGGTATCGGTTAATTCATCTGGAAATATGTGGGGGTTTTTTTGTGCGAAGGAAGAACCGCAAGCGCTGGATGAACTGGTGTCGCTCCTGCAGTCGCCGCGCCCGATTTCCGTCAGCACTAGGAGGTAGAAGCTTATGGCGACGTCGATCGACCACGCGGGTCACTTGAGTGCCTTCCTCACCCTGAAGTCGGCCGCACTCTTGCGGTTGACGCTGGAACGTTGGCGAGTGGATCGGCAATTTGAAGAGGAAGGGGGCCGCATCGTCTACGCTGTGGATAACGACGTGGTCAATTTATTCGCCAACCCCAAGAATAAAGCGAAGTATGCCCACGTCTTCGACGATAACATCGGCAATGATGTACAGGTCCTGGCTTGGGTGCTGGCCCAGTTCATCTTCTACCGTCTCTCTGGCCGCGACCCATTGCTACTGATCCCACCTCATCACCGGGAGGTTGAGGACTTTGTGAGGACGATAGACTGCGGGGTGTCGGCCTTCACCGCGAAGGCTAGTGCTGAAGTGGCGGTTCTGGAGAGGTTACGTGCGAGATACGGATCAGAGCGTGATATGGACGCTCTGGTGCAGGGAATCGAGAGCGAGGCTGGCACGTTGGTTCAGTTATTATACAATGCGGACGTTGGGGGAGGACCGTTCTGCGAACTCAGGCGGATAACTCGGCTGTTGCGTGACGTACGTATCCTGCATTACGAACGCTATGTCGAAAAGCCCGACGGACCGGTGTTGCCCGTATTGTATGATGATTTATATCAAGAGGATCGCGATACGTTAAACGGGCTTATCAATGAATGGAAGCTGAGACTGGCTAAGCACAAGAGCAAGGAAACAAGAGATAATCCCTTCGATCACGATGCAGAGGTTCTTGCTCGGCTGGAATGGACTAACAGAAGGATTGGGCCGAGTCGGCGTCTGATACTCATTTCGGGGGACCATGCTTTGTACAAGGCCGCCCGCGACCATGACTTCGTTCCGGGTGTTCGGTTCGCGGATCTATTTGTCCGCGATCCCCGGGTTTTTCTCGCCGCTCCGGACTTACTTTCCGGGAGGGGGGCGGGTGCCCAGTCGGACCCGTTGCGCTTGGGATTGGTCGATTGGCTGGACATCCTGTTTGCTCGTTTTGAGCCGCTTGCACCGGCATACCTCGCAGGCCTTCGTCGTTTGGTTATTCGCGCGAGTCCCGCGGAGGGCGCGGCCTTGGCCGAGACTTTTTCGCGCGATCAAGCCGATTGGGTCGATCGGCTACGCCGTGAGTGGGGTGAGTTTGTCAGGCTCGCGGCACTGGACGCGAACCTGGTTCCTGACCATGACTTGGCGACTCGGCTGGGTCAGGAGATTGCCGGTGTCAATGAGCAGGACCTGAGGAAGACCCTGGAACAGCGCTCGTGGAAGGCGCGCCTGGAAGTCGGTCTGATGGTGGTGGATGCAGGGTTTTGGTCCACCGCGGCGGCCGAAGCCGAGACCCGTGATCTGCCCGCGCGCGGCGTCCCTGCCCTGCGCTTTCCGCCTTTTCCGAAGGCTAAGCAATACGCGGACTTTCTTGTCCGCACCCTCACACGGGAACCGCCAACAGGCGACCATCCGGCACTCTCTGAATTGCGCAAAGAGGACCCTAGCGGCTATACCGCCTTCCTCGTTCATGCCTTGGGGTTTGCCGTCGCTGGCCGTTGGTCCACGACCGCCCTCCTCGCGGGCCTCGCACTGGAAATCACCGACCGGCAGACCGGACAGGCTGACCGGAATCCGGACAAACCCATCCGCGGGGTGGCGGCCGCCTACCTGCTGGCGATCGCCCTGCGACACGGCTCCCGTAAGGCCGCCGACCTGGTTCAGGTGCGGCACTATCTCCAGGATGCCGAGCGGCGTTGCGCAGGCAAGCCGGACCTGCGACTGGCCGCGGAGTGGGTCGCACTCGACCTCACGTACCACCATTACCGCGTCTTTTTGCATGAGCCACTGCCCCCTGAGATACCGTCCCTGGAAGGATGCCAGGAACGTCTGTTACAACTGGCTAACCGATTACAGACCGAAGAGGAACCGGACGAGACCATCCGTTTGGCCCTAGAAAAACAGGTGCTGACCAACATCTTCAGCGTCATGTTGTTGCGCCGCTACAAGGAAGATGCGCCTAACCCACAGTTGGGTACCCACGTAGACCAGCTCCTGATTCGATTCCACAAGGTGATGGATGACCAAGGGCAACCGCGGCTCCGGTCTATTACCTGTTTAACCCAGGCCGTCTATCTGGCAGCGTGTCACGAGTTCGGCGACACGACCGAACAGACGCGCAATCGGGATAAGGTGACCATGTTCCGTGGGAAGGAGCGTGATCCGTCCTGCCAGGTTCTTCCCTATGACCGAGCCCGCTTCGCGTTTCTTGCTGAGCACATGGGCGCCGACGGGGTGCTGCACATCAAGACCTGAGTTACATCAATGCGTTTGGGTGCCGCACTGGTCGGGTGTGTATCGGTCTCGGATCGTCGCGACGAAGACATCATGGGACCTCATCGCGATGAAGGTCCCGCTTTGTTACCCGATGGCCTCGGGGGATTGTGAGGATCGACGACCGCCCACATCTGGTGTTGCACATCGTCGAACTGACGGCGTCGCAGATGGTGCCATCGAAATGACGCGGATCGAAAAATATTTCCAGCGACAGCACTGTCTTTCCGAAGCGCTTTCCCCAATCCCACGCCAGGCAAGGCTTGAGCAGGACCAGTGGGTTAGGTCGGTTTCGCGCTATGCCTGATGTTTGGTGTCGCTTGACGGCCCCAGCTAAGGTCTGGATAATTGCCCGTTTTCTTTACGAACTCAGCAACAGGCGGACCGGTCACCATGGGACGGGGACATAACGACCATCCCCCCGACAGCACCCCGGGCGGAATCCTGATCGGCGACGGGAGCCTGGGCGCGGCCGGGTCGTCGACCAAATCCCCCTGCGCCCGCGTGGCGCCGGGGGTCGCCGTGAACCCGGTGTCGAACGGGGACGACTGCCTGGTGCGGATTCGGGGCCTGAGCTTCTCCCACGGGTCGCGGGTGATCTTCGACCGGGTCGACCTCGACATTCCACGCGGTGCCGTGACCGCCGTGATGGGCCCGAGCGGCACCGGCAAGACCACCCTGCTGAAGCTCATCAGCGGTCAGTTGCGGCCGGACGCGGGGTCCATCGAGGTCGACGGGGAGCCGGTCCAGGCGCTGGGGCGCGCGGCGCTCTACCAACTGCGCCGCCGCATGGGGATGCTGTTTCAGAGCGGTGCCTTGCTCACGGATCTCAACGTCTTCGACAATGTGGCCTATCCGTTGCGTGAGCACACGGACCTGAAGCCGGCGATCCTCCGTAAGCTGGTCCTGCTGAAGCTGGAGGCGGTGGGTCTGCGCGGCGCCCGCGACCTGATGCCAAGCGAGCTGTCGGGCGGGATGGCCCGGCGCGTAGCCCTGGCCCGCGCGATCGCCCTGGACCCGATGATGATTCTCTATGACGAGCCCTTCACCGGCCAGGACCCGATTTCCATGGGCGTGCTGGTGACCCTGATCCGCCAGCTCAACGACGCGAGTCGCATGACCAGCATCGTGGTTTCCCATGACGTGCGGGAGACCGCGAGCATCGCCGACTTCATCTATATCATCGCCGGCGGCCGGGTGATGGCCCAAGGGACGCCGGCCATGATCGCCGCGGAGCGCTCGGCCTGGGTGCGCCAGTTCATGGACGGGCTGGCGGACGGGCCGGTCCACTTCCACTATCCGGCGCCCGCCCTGGCGGCCGACCTGCTGACCCGGGGGTTGGGCTAGATGGGCCGGCGCGCCCGCGCGCTGGCGGACGGGCTCCTGAACCCACTGGCCCGGCTTGGGCAACGGGGGCTTAAGGCCCTGGCCGGGCTGGGGCGGGCGAGCCTGCTCCTCGTGGGCATCCTGGCGGGTTCCGCACAGTTGCTGCGGCGCCCGCGCCTGCTGCTTGCCCAGGTCTACAACGTCGGGGTCCTGTCCGTGCTGATCGTGGCGGTGTCCGGCTTCTTCGTCGGCATGGTGCTGGGGTTGCAGGGCTTTTATGTCCTGTCTCAATTCGGGGCCAAGGAGAGCCTGGGGGTGATGGTCGCCGCCTCCCTGGTGCGTGAACTGGGCCCGGTGGTCACGGCGCTCCTGGTGGCCGGGCGGGCCGGCTCGGCCCTGACCGCCGAGATCGGGCTGATGAAGGCGACGGAACAACTGTCGGGGCTGGAGATGATGGCGGTGGACCCGGTGCATCGCATCCTGACCCCGCGTTTCTACGGCGGCCTGATCTCGATGCCGCTCCTGGCCGCCCTGTTCAGCGCGGTGGGGGTGCTTGGCGGTTATTTCGTCGGGGTCGGACTCCTCGGGGTCGATGACGGCGCCTTTTTCGGTCAGATGCAGGCCAAGATCGACTTCCGTGAGGATCTCGTCAACGGCGTGATCAAAAGCCTGGTGTTCGGCCTGGTGGTCGCCTGGATCAGCCTGTTCCAAGGGTATGATGCAACCCCCACCTCCGAGGGCGTGAGCCGGGCCACCACCCGGGCGGTGGTCCATTCGGCCCTGGCGGTGCTGGCGATCGATTTCGTCCTGACGGCCCTGATGTTCGGTAATTGATGTTCGGTAATTGATGTTCTGGGAACTGGAGTCATGGCCAAGCAGCACACGATCGAGGTCTGGGTCGGCGCCTTCATGGCGGTGGGGTTCATCGCCCTGTTCTTTCTGGCCATGCAGGTCAGCAATCTGAGCGCCAATGCCGCCGCCGACGGCTATCGGGTGAGCGCGCGCTTCACCAACGCGGGCAGCCTCAAGGCGCGGGCCCCGGTCAGCATGGCGGGGGTGCGGGTCGGGCGGGTAGAGGAGGTGCGTCTGGACAAGAACACCTACGAGGCGGTGGTCGTCATGCGTATCGACAAGGGGGTGGACAGCATTCCGACCGACACCTTTGCGAACATCTTCACGGCCGGGCTGCTCGGCGAGCAGTATGTCGGCCTGCAACCCGGCGGGAGTCAGGACTATCTGCGCGACGGGGACGAGATCACCCAGACCCAGTCGGCCCTGATCCTGGAACAGTTGATCGGTCAATTTCTATTCAAGAAGGCAGAGGAGGGCGGCAAATGATGACGCGACGTGACTTACTGTTACTCGTGACCCTGTGCCCACTGCTGTGGGGGGCGGCCGTGCCGGCGTCGCCGGACGACGCCACGGCGCTGGTGAAGCGTACCGCCGAGAAGATGCTGAGCACCCTGGAGGCGCGCCGCGCCGAGGTGAACAAGAACCCGGCCATCATCTTCGGCATGGTCGATGAGATCCTGGCGCCCCACTTCGATTTCCAGAAGATCACCCAGGGCGCCCTGGGCCCGCAGTGGCGCGCGGCCACCCCGGCCCAGCAGAAGGCCCTGACGGACGGGTTCAAGCAGGTGCTGGTGCGTACCTATGCGCGCTCGCTGCTCAATTACTCCGGCCAGGAGATCCGTTATCTGCCGGTGCGGCCGGGCACCCGGGACAACACGGTCACCGTCTCCACCGAGGTGCGGGCGGCCGGTGCGACGCCGGTGCCGATCGACTACCGCATGTACGATAACGGCGCGGGCTGGAAGGTCTACGACGTGATCGTCAACAACGCGAGCCTGGTCAGCAATTACCGCAGCAGTTTCGCCACGGAGATCCGCGCGAAGGGCATCGACGGGCTGATCACCAAGCTCGGCGAGATGAACCGCAAGGGCCAGGGTTGAAGACGCGCCTGATCGCGACCGGCGAGGGCTGCGTGCGGGTCGAAGGGCCGCTGGACTTCGACACCGTGGGCCCGCTGGTGGCGGCGGGCGAGGCGCTGCTGCGGCGCCCCGGTGCGCTGCGGATCGATCTGGGCGGCGTGAGCGCCGCCAACAGCGCCGGCCTGGCCCTGCTGCTGGAGTGGCTGGATATCGCCCGCTCCCGCCGGATCACGCTGAGCTATCTGCATCTGCCCGAGTCACTGCTGCGCATTGCCGCCTTTTCCAACCTCGCGGCACTGCTGCCAGTAGAAGAAGTACGTTAGTTGTCGTTGTCGTTGTCGTTGTCGTTGTCGTTGTCGTAATCGTACTCGGAGAGGCAATGCGCTTTGGGGTGCGAGAGAATCCGGGGGTTACGATAACCTCGATTACGACAACGACAACGACAACGACAACGAACATGGCGCTATAGGCAGTCCCCCAATGGAATTGTTTAGCTTACTGGTGAACCGTTCCTAACATACTCCCGTACTTTCTTCCGAGGTTCTGATGGATAAACTACTCATCACCGGCGGCACCCCGTTGCACGGGGAGGTGCGCGCGTCCGGCGCCAAGAACGCCGCGCTGCCGATCCTGGCCGCTACCCTGCTCGCCGAGGGGCCGGTGACGCTGACCAATGTGCCGCGCCTGCGCGACATCCGCACCACGCTGGAGCTGCTCCGGCGCCTGGGCGCCCACCTGACGCAGGACGCGGACGGGGTGGTGCGGGCAGAACCGCGCCGGCTTACCAGCTTCGCCGCCCCCTATGAGTTGGTGAAGACGATGCGCGCCTCGATTTTGGTGCTCGGGCCACTGGTCGCCCGCTACGGTCAGGCGGACGTGTCCCTGCCCGGCGGCTGCGCCATCGGCGCCCGGCCGGTCAATCTGCATATCGACGGACTCAAGGCGATGGGCGCCGAGATCACGGTCGAGGGCGGTTACATCCGTGCCCGTGCTGATCGGCTCCATGGTGCCCGGCTGATGTTGGAGACGGTTACCGTCACCGGCACCGAAAACCTCCTGATGGCCGCCGTCCTGGCCCGGGGCGAGACGCTGATCGAGAACGCCGCCCGCGAGCCCGAGGTGGCGGACCTGGCGGACTTCCTCAGCGCCTTGGGCGCCCGTATCGAGGGTGCCGGCACTGACCGCATCCAGATCCAGGGCGTCGATCGGCTGGGCGGGGCCGAGTTCGCCGTCATGCCGGACCGCATCGAGACCGGGACCTTCCTGGTCGCCGCCGCCATCACCGGCGGCCGAGTGCGGGTCCTGCAGACCCGCCCGGATTGCCTGGAGGCGGTGCTCCAGAAGCTCAAAGAGTGCGGCGCCCAGGTCGCGACCGGACCCGACTGGATCGAGGTGGACATGCGCGGCCAACGGCCCCGGGCGGTGGACATCCACACCGCCCCCCACCCCGCCTTCCCCACCGACATGCAGGCGCAGTTCTGCGCCCTGAACAGCATCGCCGACGGGGTGGGGGTGGTGGCCGAGACGGTGTTCGAGAACCGCTTCATGCATGTGCCGGAACTCCAGCGGATGGGCGCCGATATCCGCATCGACGGCCACCTGGCGATTTGCCGGGGGGTCCCGCGTCTGACCGCCGCCCCCGTGATGGCGACGGATCTGCGCGCCTCCGCCGGCCTGGTGTTGGCGGGGCTCGCGGCCGAGGGTGAGACCCTGGTGGATCGCATCTACCACCTGGATCGCGGCTACGACAACATCGAGGCCAAGCTCGCCGGGCTCGGTGCCGCCATTCGCCGTACCGCCGGGGGCGCGGACGCGGGCGCATCATGAGCACGCCTGCCGCCGCTCAGAGCCAGCCGGTCGCGCCCCTGGCACTGGACGCACCCCTGACCATCGCCCTGTCCAAGGGGCGGATCTTCGATCAGACCTTGCCGCTGCTGGCCCAGGCCGGAATTCACCCGCTGGAAGACCCCGAAACCAGCCGCAAGCTGATCCTTGAGACCAGCAACCCACAGGTCAAACTGGTCATCATCCGCGCCAGCGATGTACCCACCTATTGCGAATACGGTGCGGCCGACCTGGGCGTGGCGGGCAAGGACGTGTTGCTGGAGCATGGGGGCGAGGGGCTCTATGAGCCGCTCGATCTGCGGATTGCCTGCTGCCGCCTCATGGTGGCCGGCCCGCCGCAGCCCTCGACGCCGCGCTCCGGGCGCCTGCGCATCGCCACCAAGTATGTAAGAAGCGCCGAGCGCTATTACGCCGCCAAGGGCCTGCAGGTGGAGATCATCAAGCTCTACGGCTCCATGGAATTGGCGCCCCTGGTGGGCCTGGCCGATCTGATCGTCGACCTCGTGGAGAGCGGCAATACGCTCAAGGCCAATGGCCTGGTTCCCCTGGAGCACATCGCCGACATCAGTTCCCGCTTGGTCGTCAACAAGGCGGCCTGGAAGATGAAGCACGCCGCCGTGTCGGCCTTGCTCGGGGTCTTGCGGCGGGCGGTGGCGGGAAGAGAATAGTACGTGAGTACGTGAGTACGTGAGTACGTGAGTACGGGCGTACCTGGGTAAGCGCACTCGCGCTCGTTTGTCTGGACGCGAACCTTAAGTCAGTTCAAAGCAGTGCGTTATCGGCGTTCGGCGATACACCCGGCGGGTAATCCGGGGGGCCTTGATCATCTATCCGGCCACTTTGCTGGACGGGAGGTCGCTGGTCCGCACAGCGGACCCTACGGGC
>NZ_CAIKKU010000400.1 GCF_903828115.1 uncultured Thiodictyon sp.
TATATGGGGGGGTACCCGGTGGGTGGTTTCCTAGGCACAAACACTCCCACCCACTCAAAACACGTTGTTTAAAACCGAGCACACTCGAACGTGTTCGTGCACCCTGGCCGCAGGCCCGCGGTGCTGTTTATGGCATAATCGCCACCCGCGAGCGCGGAGGGTATTATACCTCGTGCGTGTGTGCGTGTGTGGCTGGGCGATATGAGTGAAGACTGAGAGTGTGCAGACTGGCCGCAGGCCTGAGTGAAGACTGGGCGATATGAGGACAAGCATTGTTCCCTCTAGTATCGCGGACCCGGCGAGATAGGCGAGTCCGGCGAGAAACTAGAGGGATGCGGGCGGTGGCGGGTGGTGGTCCGACGCGCTTGACCACCTTGGCTTTTCTGGCGGGCGGAGGTGCTTATGGGCTATGGCCCCGCGCCTTGCGCTCCGCTCGCTCTCCGGCGATTCTGGCGCGATTGCGGGCTATGCCAGACAAGGCGGGCTTTTCCCCTTGCGCCCGGGCACGAAAAAACCGGACAAGGAACGTGTCCCTGTCCGGTTCGTTTGTCTGTAACTACTTCGCTTGCAATCCGTCACAATCGCAGATGCACCACCAAAGCACGAAAAGCAAGTGCATCAGGAGCTTGCCCGCTTTGGTCAGACTGTTCATTCTGTCGCTTTCCCGCAAGGCGTGATAGCGGCGTAACAGCCGTTGCGAGTTCACTTGTCACCCCCTTTCGGTGCGAGCAAGCTCGCTAGCGCGTCGGCTTGCGCTTGCTTGGCCGCTAGCGTTTCCGCCGCCACACGCGCCGCAATCGCCGCCCGTTGTAGTGCGAAACTCACTGCCATTCCTGCCTCATCCGTGAACGGCTCTAGACCGCTCGCAGCGTAAAACGCCGCCCGGGCTTTTTCGTCCTGTCCACCCAGCACTTGCCAGACTTTCCCGAATTGCGCTGCCGCTTTGTCCTTGTCGTCCTGAATGACTCGGACGGTCGGTGTAGCGGAATAAATCAGCCACCCCTCCCCGCTCATCGTCTTCGCTTTCTTCCACCCCTCACCGTTACGGTGAAACGCTGCTGTGCTAGCCATTTCGACAAAGTTACGGAAAACTCCCGGTTCTTGTAACAAGACTTCCAATTTGTCAAGATCGACCTTGACCTTAACAATCTCTGTACCTTTCTGCGCACTTACTTCTAACGTGCCATAGTGGGGAGTTGTGTTCGTAACTGCTTGCTTTGTATCTGTTGCGTTCATGTTCATATTGTATTCGTGTTTCAATCGGGCCAGCAATTGCGCTAGCCTCTCACTACTCAGGGACAAAACGCGCATTTCCGCGCTCACACGTCCTAGGGGGTTCCCTTCCCTCCGAGGCGTGCCGGGTATAGACATATCGGCTTTTCTAACTTTTTTGGGATAAGCTCCATGAAAGAAAAGCGGAGAAAAAAGGAAAAAACACTCGCTTGCCATGAACCCCACTAGCAGCTAAAATAGCCTAGCGCAAGCTCTAACCCTTTTCGCATTCACACCATGACCACACGTCCACGAATCTCCCCGACCACCGCTCGTCCCGACCTCGAAGTCAGGCCGAGCTCTTCGCGCTAACCGGAATCTCCGATTCAAAAGTCCTCGAACCCTTAACGTCCCGATAGTTTAGCTGGTAAAACGTCGCCCTTTGTGGCGGTTTCGCGGGTTCAAATCCCGCAACGGACACTTTTCGACCAGAATCTCCGATTCAATCTAGGACCCAGCGACACAAACGCTCTCGCACAACCTCCCGTCTCCATGGCCGCCCTCTCACTTGACCTCAACACGCGCGAATACGCGAACGACGATCTGCCACTCAAGCCCTGGCAGCGCATCGCAACGAGCCTGTTTGCCACCGGCATGCCCATCCACGACATCTCCCCGCAGGTCAACCAACCCATCGCAGAGATCTCCTCCTGGCTCACCTCAACTCGCGCCGCGGCACTCATCAACGACCTCCTTCGTGAGAACACCGACCGCATTGACGACCTTCTCGAAGCCGCAGCGGTCGACAGCCTGCTCACCCTGATGCGAATCCGCGACACGTCTCCCAACGACGCCCACCGCATCGCCGCCTCACGCGAGATTCTCTCGAAAACCCTCCCCGGTGTCAAAGCCCGCGACTCCAAACGCGCCAACGAACTCCTCTCCACTCTCGCCCCCGAGGACGAAATCGCCAAACTCCGCGCCATCACAGCCGCCGTGTAACGCATCCGCCCGGTTTACCGGGCAAACCCTACGACAACACGCTTGTTATCGCTCGCCCTCCGGGCAAACCCTCTCGAGCTTCCCTCCAAGTCCTGTTTATACCATAAACCTCACTATGACCCCTGCAAATGTTATCGCGCCGAATGTGGTGCTTGGAGATCGGTGGGATGGTTTGGCGTTTTCGTTCACTAGCGCGATGGCGAACGACCTCTCGCGGGCAAGGTTCGGCCTGCGTAGTGTGGTCGACGGGACGACAGTGATGCTCGACAGCGATAATGCGGACGACGCGCAGAAGATCGTGATCACGGAGGCAAGTTCGCCCGGTTGGCTTGTGGAGGTTTTACCTCAGACGTTGCCGTTTGCTGCAGGTGGGGTTAAGTGCTCGCTTGAGACGACGGATGCGGATGGCGATCGGAAGACTTATGTGACTGTGGAGTTTGAAATTTTGGAAGATCCTACGAAACCATGAGTGATGTGCTAGTGACAGTAGATGCGACGGAGATTGGGGTGACGGTTGAGGCCGTGATCACTGATACTACCGTCGCGATTACTGTTGGGCGGGTGCCTAATAGTAGTGATGCGTTTCAATCCGCCACCGCGCCCGATCCTGCCGAGCATCCGTTTTGGTATGACCTGACCGATGGCAGCTTGAACCAATGGCACGGCACGCCGCCTGCAGGTGTGTGGGTGAATGTGAGCCATGAGGAAGACCCGCAAGTGCCATCAGTTGCCACGTTTGCTGCCGTAGGTGATTCGATCACCGACCGCAGCACGCTAAACGACAATCCAGACGGGCGAGATTCAATCAACTTCGATCAGCGTGGATGGGCTGCGGTATTGGAGCAAATTTCAAACCGCCAAGTCGTCGGAGTTGGACCAACTTCGTCAAACACATACAAGGTAGGAATACTTCGTGACCGCGACCACGGGTACAGCGGGATCACTGCTTACACCTACCTAAACGGCGGCGTGGTCTATGGTGATCTCATCCCGATTGACGACGCTATTGCCGCCGATCCTGACTTCTTCATCGTCCACATCGGAACCAATGACGTTCCTGATCAGGACGCAGCGACAACCATCGCTCGCGTTCGGGCCGTGTGGGCCGCGTTGGTCGCTACCGGCAAGCCGGTGATTGGAACCGACATCTTGCAGCGTGCAAGCTCACAGAACAGCACGACCACCCGCGACAAGATCATTGCCGTAAACACGGCGCTGCGCTTGGCGTGGGAAGCTGACGGGCTGTGGACCTATCGCCAGTGGGATGATCTAATCACGAAGGATGGCAACGGCTATGCTGATGAGGTTTGGTATCCTGACAACGACAATGTTGGAAACCCTGACGGCATCCACCCCGGCACCGCGCTGGCCTACCTCATGGCCGATGATCTCAAGACATTCCTTGCCGACAAGTGGACAGGCACACCGCCGACTATCCCAGCCAACGGAAGCGCATCGTGGGTGACTCCGA
>NZ_CAIKKU010000401.1 GCF_903828115.1 uncultured Thiodictyon sp.
GCCAAGGCTGAAGCCTTGGACTCCAGGCAGAGGCGACGCGGTCGGCGAGTGCGCCTTCGCGTAATGGCAGTGACCCAGCGCGCGAGCCCGGCCAAAACGTTTCGGACGGGGCGAATGCCCCGTCCGGCCCGAGCCGCAACGGCTACTGGGAGCGCCGCACCCCAGTGCGGCGCGGCCTCTGCCCAACCCATACCGGCGGGGTTGTCTGCGAGATCGCGCCGCACTGGGGTGCGGCGCCCCCAGGCCGGCGCTTTCCCCTATTGGGGCTCAGCGGCGGCCTGCACCTCGGCACACAGGAAGGCTGCCGGGCTGACGTAGGCGGTGCTAACCCGCCTGGAGCCGTTGCGGCACCCCACCCTCAGGAACGGTTCACTAACAATAGCCTGCACCGCGCGATCGACGCCACAAGTCCAAGTAGGCGAGCAGGATCAGGGTGGGACGGCTGTCGAGGAGTTGAAAGACCTCGCCCAGGAAGACGCCGTCCAGCGACGGCGGGAGCGGTCGTCGGGGAGACACCGCTACCTGGTGTTGGGGGATATGCGGGTCGGCGGCCTTTGGTCCGCGGTGCGGACCGAACCCCGCGCCGCCATCCCTGGCCCGCGCCCTCCCGGGCGCGCCGCCGCGCTCACATCATATTGCGGACCGTATCGGGCAAGATGATGTTGAGTTCCAGGACCTCGTGGGACTCCTCTTGCTCGTAGTTGACGGACACGGAGTTCATGTCGACGTCCACGTATTTGCGGATCACGTCCAGGATCTCGCGCTGGAGTTTGGGCAGATAGGAGGGGCGATGGCGCTCGGCCCGGTCATGGGCGACCAGGATCTGCAGCCGCTCCTTGGCCACGTTCGCCGTCCCCTTGGGCTGGGAGTTGCGGAAGTAGTCGAGTAGGCCCATGGCTTATCCTCCGAACAGGCGGTTGAAGAAGCCCTTTTTCTCAACATGGATAAAACGGTGCGGCAGGTCTTCGCCCAAGAACCGGCACACCGCATCGGCATAGGCCTGGCCGGCGTCACTCTCCCGGTCGAGGATCACCGGCACCCCGGAATTGGACGCGGTGAGCACCGCCTTGGACTCCGGGATCACCCCCAGCAGGTTGAGCGACAGGATGTCCTGCACGTCCTTCACACTCAGCATCTCCCCGGTCTCCACCCGCTGCGGGTCATAGCGGGTCAGGAGCAGGAATTCGCGGATCGGCTCGGCATTGGTTTCGGCACGGCGCGACTTGCTGGCGAGGATGCCGAGCATGCGGTCGGAGTCCCGCACCGAGGAGACCTCCGGATTGGTCACGACCACCGCGTCGTCGGCGAAGTACATGGCCATGGTGGCGCCGTGCTCGATGCCCGCCGGGGAGTCGCAGACGATGAATTCGTAGCCCTGGGAGAGTTCCTCCAGCACGCGGCCGACGCCCTCTTTGGTCAGGGCCTCCTTGTCGCGGGTTTGGGAGGCGGGCAGCACGTAGAGGTTGTCGCAGCGCTTGTCGCGGATCAGGGCCTGGTTGAGGTTGGCCTCGTGGTTGATGACATTGACGAAGTCATATACCACGCGCCGCTCGCAGCCCATGATCAGGTCCAGGTTACGCAGTCCCACGTCGAAGTCGATCACGACGGTGCGGTGGCCCCGCTGCGCGAGCCCCATGGACAGGGCGGCGGACGTGGTGGTCTTGCCGACGCCACCCTTGCCCGACGTGATTACGATGATTCTCGCCAAGTTACGACCCTCCTCTAGGGTATGCCGGCATCGGCGGGACACGCTGGACCCGCCGTTAATGCATCAAATTTTCTCGATCCGCAGGATCTTCTGGTCCAGATAGACCTGCACCGGCACCCCCCGCAGGTCCGCCGGAATGTTCTCGGCGACCCGGTAGTGTCCGGCCACCGAGACCAGTTCGGCCTGCAGGTCTTGACAGAAGATGCGCGCCTCGACATTACCCCGGTGGCCCGCCTGGGCGCGTCCGCGCAGGACGCCGTAGACGTGAATGTTGCCGTCGGCCTGGAGCTCCGCACCGGAACTCACGGGCGCGATCACCGACAGGTCGCCGCCCGCCGCGTAGATCGATTGTCCGGAGCGCACCGGCCGGGTCACCAGGGTAAAGGTCGGCACCGCGCCGCGGCCCGCCTCGGGGGCCGCCGCGGTCGGTGCGGCCGGTGCGGCCTTGGCGGAACGCGAATAGGCCTCCCCCAGGACGGCCAGGTCCATCGCCTCCGCCGCGGCGTGTTGTGACTTGCTCCCGCCGCGCACGCCGAAGGGGATCATCCCATAGCCGCGCAGCAGGCCCACCAGCAGCGGGAACTCGACCTCCCCCGCCCACTCCGGGAAGGCCCCGAGGTCAATCACCACCGGGGTGTTGTGAAAAAAGTCCGGCGCCTGCTCCACCTTGGCCCCGATCTGCTCGGCCACGGCCTCCATGTCGCCGTTCAACAGGCGGATGACGGGCAGGGTGAAGCCGGCCGCCTTGAGCTCGAATGCGGGGGGTGCCTCGCCCGCCGGGGGTCTGGAGTTCACTGCCATTGGTCTTGGCGCGGGGGTCTGCGACCCCCTGGCCCTCCTGTCTGGTTGGCTGCTGTCAGATCGCGGGGCCGGCGCTGCCGAACCCGTGACCGCGGACCAGGTGCGATGCCGCGGTCCACCGGCGCGGCGTGCCGCGCGGCGCTCGCCTGGTGGGTCATTGGTATCCCCCGTGGCCGCACCGCCGTCCGATTGGCACCCAGGCGCACCCTGCCATCGGACCGGGCAAACCGGCCGGACGCCAATGCTACCCGTTGCCACCCGGGCGGCATAGTACCGCGGCCAGCATCGGCTATGCACGACACCACGGTCAGCCCGGCGGCCACGTGAAGGGCCGTCCACCCAGGACGTGCAGGTGCAGGTGAAACACGACCTGCCCCCCGCCCGCGTTGCAATTCAACACCGCGCGATAGCCGCTCTCGGCGATCCCGGCCGCCCGCGCCACCTTGGCCGCGGCCAGCAGCAGCCGACCGAGCAATTGGGCGTCCTCGGGCTGGGCGTCATTGAGGGTCAGGATGGGCTTGCGCGGGATCACCAGCAGATGGACCGGCGCCTGGGGACTCAAGTCACGGAAGGCGACCACGTCCTCGTCCTCGTAGACCAGGTCCGCCGGGATCTCGCCGCGGGCAATCTTGCCGAAAATGGTATCAGTCATGGGCTGTGGTCAGTGCAATGGTCAGTGGTCGGTGGTCAGTGGTCGGTGGTCAGTGGTCAGTGGTCAGAGTGCGCGCCGGCCGGTGAAGGCCAGGGCCAGGGTGCCGCCGTCGACGTATTCCAGTTCGCCGCCCAAGGGGACGCCGTGGGCGATGCGGGTCACCTTGACGTGGCCCTCCGCGGCACACTCGGCAATGTACTGCGCCGTGACGCTGCCCTCCACGGTCGGGCTGATGGCGAGGATCACCTCGCTGACCAGACCCTCGCGCAGGCGCTCTTCCAGGAGCCCCAGCCCCAGATCCTCGGGACCGATGCCGTCCAGGGGGGAGAGCCGCCCGCCGAGGACGAAATACTGCCCGCGGTAGTCGGTGGCCTGCTCGATGGCCACGATCTCCGAGGGCTGCTCCACGACGCACAGCAGGCTCGGGTCCCGGTTGGGGTTGGCGCAGAGTCCGCACAGATCGTGCTCACTCAGGGTCCGGCAGCGGCGACAGCGACCGATGCGGGTCATGGCCTCGGCCATCACCCGCGCCAACCGATGGCCGCCCTCGCGGTCGCGCTCCAACAGGTGAAAGGCGATGCGCTGCGCGGACTTGGGGCCCACCCCCGGCAGACAGCGCAGGGCCTCGATCAACTGATTGAGCAGAGTGCGCTGGGCCATGGGTGACGCCGATCCGCAAAACGTCAGTTAAAAGGGGAGCTTGAAGCCGGGGGGCAACGGCAGGCCCGCGGTCAGTTCGGCCATGTTTTCCTTCGCCTTCTCGGCCACACGCTGACTTGCGCCATTGAAGGCAGCGGCCAGCAGGTCCTCCAGCATGTCCTTGTCGTCCCCCAGCAGGGCGGGGTCGATCTCTACCCGCTTGACCAGGTGCTGGCCGTTCATGGTGATCTTCACCATGCCGCCGCCGGACTCACCGACGACCTCTTCCTGGGCCAGCCGCTCCTGGGCATTCTTCATGTCCTCCTGCATCCGCTGCGCCTTCTTCAACAGATCGCCGATTCCGCCTTTCACAATACACTGCCTCCAGGTTGGCCACGGCGGCCGCATGGCCGCGTCGCCGGGTTGACGAGATAGGGCACGGTCAGTCCAGGGGCTCGATACTGCCCGGGACCCACTGGCCGTCGAATTGATCACGCAGGCGGCGGGCCACCGGGTCGGCCGCCAGGGTGTCCTGCGCGGCCTGCGCGCGGGCGTCCTGCTCCCGGGTGCGCCGTTGCGCCGGGGTCTCCTGCTGCGGGCGGGCGATGCGGATCTCCAGGCGCAGGGGGCCGCCCAGGGCGCCCTCCAGGGCGGCGCGCAGGCGCTCCTCGGTCCCCGCGGAGCGCAACTGCTCTGCCCCCGGGTCCAGGCTCAGGGTCAAGCGACCCTCGCCGAGCGCGATGAATCCACAGTGGTGGGCGAGTTGACTGGCGATACCGCCGACCCCCAGGCGGTCCACCAACCGATGCCAGTCGGCCGTGTCGGTCAACGGTGCCGACGGGGCCGGTGCCGGGACCGGTTCCAGCGGCGGGGGCGGCTGGGATCGGCCCGGTGCCCGCGTCGCGCCCGGGTCCGGGGCCGGGACCGGCCCCGCACCCAACTCGCTGCCCCCGCCGGACGCGGCAGCGGCCAGGGCGGCGGCGGCCGGGTGGGCGCCCCTGGTCGGCGCCCCCGGGGCATCGCCCGTACGGGGCACCCCGGCCGCTGCCGGCTTCACCGCACCCACGAGGCCCTCCCCGGGCCGGAAGGCCAGGGCGCGCAGCAGGACCATCTCCAACCCGGCGCGCGGGTCCGGGGCCAGGGCCAGGTCCGCCTGGCCGGTGAGCGCGACCTGGTAATAGAGTTGGAGGTCCGCCGCGCCGATCCGCCCGGCCAGGGCCGCGAGGCGCGCGTGCTCCGGGTCGTCGGCGGCGAGCGTCTCGGGTACCTGCTGAAACAGGGCCAGGCGGTGCAGCAGGCCGATCAGCTCGCGCAGCAGTTCGCCGAAGTCGGGGGTGAAGGCGGCGGCACGCTCGACCTCGGCCAGCAGCCGGGCGCCGTCGGCGTCGGCCAGGGCCTCCACCAGGTTGAACGTCAGGTCCGCGCCCACGGTGCCGAGCATGGCCCGCACCTCGGACTCGACCACCTGGCCGGCCCCGTAGGCGATCGCCTGATCGAGCAGACTGAGCCCGTCGCGCATGCTCCCATCCGCCGCCCGGGCGAGCAGTGCCAGGGCGGCGGGCTCAGCCGGCAGGCCCTCCGTCTCCAGCACGAAGCGCAGGCGTTCGCGGATCTCCTCGGGCAGCAGGCGCCGCAGATTGAACTGGAGGCAGCGCGACAGGACCGTCACCGGCACCTTCTGCGGGTCGGTGGTGGCGAGCAGGAACTTCACATGTGGCGGCGGCTCCTCCAGGGTCTTCAACACCGCATTGAAGCTGTTGTTGGAGAACATGTGCACCTCGTCGATGAGGTACACCTTGAAGCGACCGCAGGCCGGGGCATAGGGGACGTTGTCCAGCAGTTCCCGGGTCTGATCGACCTTGGTGCGGGAGGCCGCGTCGACCTCCAACAGGTCGACGAAACGCCCGGCGTCGATCTCCCGGCAGGCGGAACAGACCCCGCAGGGGGTGGAGCTCACGCCCTGTTCGCAGTTCAGGGCCTTGGACAGGATGCGCGCCAGCGTCGTCTTACCGACCCCGCGGGTGCCGGTGAAAAGATAGGCGTGATGCAGTTGATCCCGGTCCAGTGCATTACTGAGCGCGCGCACCACATGCTGCTGCCCCACCATGTCGGCGAACGACTTGGGGCGCCATTTGCGGGCGAGCACCTGATAGGTCATGCGCGGGGATGCCAGGCTAGGGGTGGGGCCGCCGTGCGGCGCTGGGGTGGCGCGCAGTGTAACCGATGCGGCCCCGGCAGGTATCGCGCGGGCCGGGTGTCGTTCGTTGTCGTTGTCGTTGTCGTTGTCGTTGTCGTAATCGAACAATCCGACCACGATTACGACAACGA
>NZ_CAIKKU010000402.1 GCF_903828115.1 uncultured Thiodictyon sp.
ACCAAGGCTGAAGCCTTGGACTCCAGAAGGTAGCCGCCGGCCGGAACGATGATCAAGGCCGATAACCTCGATTACGATTACGACAACGACAACGACGCCCAGAGCTATCAGTGAACCATTTCTAAGTGCCTTTTCTTCAACAAACCACACGAACGTAACCACCTCAATCACACCCGCAGGAGAATACGCAATGGCGCTCGTCACTCAGACCCCCCAATGGCAGGCCCTGGAGCGGCATTGGCAGCAGCTCAAGGACACGCGGATGAGCGACCTGTTCGCCGCCGACCCCCAGCGCGCCCAGGCCATGACCCTCTCGGCGGGCGGGCTCATGGTGGACTATTCCAAGAACCTGATCACCCACGAGACGCTCGCGCTGCTGTTCGACCTGGCCGCGGCGGTGGACCTCCAGGGCTGGACCAGGCGCATGTTCGCCGGCGACCAGATCAACAACACCGAGCAGCGCGCCGTGCTCCATGTGGCACTGCGCAACCGCTCCAATCACCCGATCCATGTCGATGGCCAGGACGTGATGCCCGGGATCAACGAGGTCCTGGCGCAGGTGGCGACCTTCGTCGGCCAGGTCCGCGCGGGCGAGTGGAAGGGCCACACCGGGCGCGCCATCACCGACGTGGTCAACATCGGCATCGGCGGCTCCAACCTGGGACCCAAGATGGTCTGCGCCGCCCTGGGGCCCTATCTCAGCGATGAACTCACCGTGCATTTCGTCTCCAACGTCGACGGCACCCACTTGGTCGAGACGCTGCGCGGTCTGGACCCCGCCACCACCCTCTTCGTCGTCGCCTCCAAGACCTTCACGACCCAGGAGACCATGACCAACGCCGAGAGCGCGCGCGCCTGGACCCTGACCGCGCTTGGAGACCCGGCGGCGGTGGCCCGGCACTTCGTCGCCGTCTCCACCAACGCGGAGAAGGTCGCCGCGTTCGGCATCGACACGGCCAACATGTTCGGCTTCTGGGACTGGGTGGGCGGGCGCTACTCATTGTGGTCGGCCATCGGCCTGCCGATTGCGCTGGCCATCGGCTTCGAGCGCTTCGTGGAACTGCTGGAAGGCGCCCACGCCATGGACGAGCACTTCAGCAACGCGGACCTCACCGAGAACATCCCTGCCGTCCTGGGACTCATCGGCGTCTGGTACGCCAACTTCGCGGGCGCCCGCACCCATGCGGTGCTGCCCTACGACCAATATCTGCGCTTCCTGCCCGCCTATCTGCAACAAGGGGACATGGAGAGCAACGGCAAGCGCGTCACCCGCGACGGCGCCGCGGTCGACTACAGCACCGGCCCAGTGGTCTGGGGCGAACCCGGCACCGACGGCCAGCACGCCTTCTACCAGCTCATCCACCAGGGCACCCAGATGATCCCGGCGGACTTCATCGGGGCCATCCACAGTCAGAATGAACTGGGCGACCACCATCTGAAGTTCATGGCCAATTACTTCGCCCAGACCGAGGCCCTGATGCGCGGTCGCAGCTTCGATGAGGCCCTGGCCGAAATGCTCGCCGCCGGGATGCCCGCGGAGCGCGCCGGCTTTCTCGCCAGCCACCGCACCTTCCCCGGCAACCGCCCCACCAACAGCATCCTCATGGAGCGCCTCACCCCGCACACCCTGGGCGCGCTGATCGCCCTATACGAGCACCGCATCTTCACCCAGGGCGTGCTGTGGGAGGTGAACTCATTCGATCAGTGGGGCGTGGAACTCGGCAAACAGCTCGCCGGCGTCATCCTCAAGGAACTCAATGAGGGCCAGGTCGGTCCCGCGCATGACGGCTCCACCACGGCGCTGTTGGAGTATTTCATGCGTCATCGGGCAACACCCGCGACTCGATGAATTCCAGTGCATTGCCGTCCGGGTCACGGCAGAACAGCGCCCGGCGGCCGGAGCGGCTGGTGGTGCAGGGAATCCCGGCGGCGCTGAGACACGCCAGTACAGGCTCCAGGTCAGGCACCGTCAGCGCGACGTGACGATCCCGGCCGCCGTGCGCGGGCCGACCCTCGGTCGGGTCGGGGTTGGGCAACTCCAGCAGATGGATCTGGCCCCGACCAACCTGGAGCCAGGCCCCGGGAAAGCCCAAATCCGGGCGCCGGGTGTCGCTGGAGAGGCCCAGCACGTCATGGTAAAACGCCAGTGAGCGGGCGGTGTCCGCCACGATCAGGCTGGCATGATGAAGTTCGCAGATCAGCGACATCGGGTCCTCCGCGGCGTGGCGCCGGTTAGGGGCTGAACTCATGCTAGCACCATTGATCGCTCCAGTCCCACGGCCGGGCCCGCCAGCCAGCGTTCGGCGGCCTCCTGCGAGCCCAGGACCTCGATCGCCTGCTCGGCGACCGCGGCCAGCCGCGGCAAGCGGTCGCTGGCGTTGCTGTCGAGCGGCCGGTGCGCGAGCTTGGCCCGCTGCGGGGTGCGCTCGCTGATGCCCATCGCCTTGAGCACCGTGTCGCGGTCGATGAACCGGAAGGACGCCACGAGTCAGGTCTACTGTCCCCGCAATTCCCCCGGTGTCGTTCTCCCCTTGCCGCTGCTATTCTGAGCAGCGAGTCAGACCGACCCAGCGCCCCCCGGCCCGGAGCCAGCACCATGAACCCAGTGCCCCGTTTCGACCCCGACGACCCCTATCCCGACAGCGACGGAGCCCCGATGGCGGAGAATACGCTGCAATTCGACTGGATCGTAAAGATCAAGGAGAACCTGGAGATCCTCTTCGCCGACCGCCCGGAGGTCTTCGTCGCCGGTGACCTCTTCTGGTACCCGGTCCAGGACCGGCGCCTCGTCGGCCCCATGGCCCCGGACGCCATGGTGGTCTTCGGCCGGCCC
>NZ_CAIKKU010000403.1 GCF_903828115.1 uncultured Thiodictyon sp.
CTGCCTGTGGAGGGGAGGGCGCTGGCGCGGGCCGCAAGGTCCGCGTGAAACCGGCCCCCGTGAAGCAGGAAGTCAACTTTATTCATGTTTACGCATGAATTTGTAAGTTTGATAGAACGGCAACGCCCTCGCGAGACTCGGTCAAACGCGCGCCGCCCTGAGCGACCATGCCGGGGCCGAGGCCGCCTATATGCAGGCCATCGCCGCCTACGGCGAGGCGCTGACGCGGGCGCCGGATTACGTCGCTGCCCACACGAGCAAGGGCACCGGCCTCCTGAGTCTCGGTGAACTGCGCGCCGCCCTGAGCGACCATGCCGGGGCCGAGGCCGCCTATACGCAGGCCATCGCCGCCTACGGCGAGGCGCTGACGCGGGCGCCCGAATTCGTCGTGGCTCACATGAGCAAGGGCAACGCCCTCCTGAGACTCGGTGACCTGCGTGCAGCGCTTGATGATCCGGCGGGGGCCGAGTCCGCTTATTGCGCGGCCATCGCCGCCTACGGCGAGGCGCTGACGCGGGCGCCGGATTATGTCAATGCCCATATCAACAAGGGCAGCGCCCTCTCGTCGGTCGGCGACCTGCATGTCACCCTCGGCGATCCAGCGCGGGCCGAGTCCGCCTATCTCGCCGCCATCGCCGCGACCAACGAGGCCCTGCGCCACGCGCCGAATCAGGTCATCGCACTCGGCAACCAGGGCGAGATCCTGCGCAAGCTCGCCGATCTGGAACGCCAAAGGGGCAACGAGTCCGCCGCCTGCCCCCGGCTGCGCGAGGCCAAGTCCCTGCTGGACCGCGCCCTGACCCTGGCGCCGAATCACCCGGAGATCGCCGCCGAGTCCGCCCGCGTCGCCGACCTGCTCCGCTCCCACTGCCCGCCCCCGTAGGTCGGGTTAGCTCTCGGGCGGGACGGGGCATTCGCCCCGTCCCGGACCTTTACCGCGTCGCCGCCGCGCCACGGACCCGCAAGTCCGAAGAAAACGTGACGGACGGGGCGCATGCCCCGTCCGGCGCGGGGACAGCGGGCCTTGGTCATCATTCCGGCCACCGGGCTCACCGCGAGGCCGTTGGTCCGCACAGCGGACCCTACGGAGCGCGGGCTTACCGTAGGGTCCGCTGTGCGGACCGATCGCCGCCGGCCGGACTGATGATCAAGGCCGCGCAGCGTAACCCGACTTGCCCAGGCCCGGTGTCGGGTTACGGCGCGCGACAATCTCCCAGAAAGAGCAGTTCTCACACAGAGACACAAAGATCACAAAGATTTTCAATGCGATATGAAGGTCGAGGAGGTCACCCGCGCGGTGATAGGCCCATCGCCTTCAATGATTTTTTCTTGGTGTTCTCCTGCTGGAGCACCCGCCGGCCGGGGCCAAGCCGGATTTGATCGAGACCGAGCGACTGTACCGGCGGCTGCGTGCCTTTCAGGACAAGTTCAGCCGCCAACCACGGGGACCGGTCCGCATCATCCGCAACCACGACCTCCTGCTCGTGGAGGATGGCCTGGCCCTTTACCTCGACGTGCGCACCGCCCCGACCGATGCCTACCGCCTGGCGGTCGAGGACTGCGCGCACTATGACGGCCGCTAGGGGCGCGATCTGAACGGGCCGAGCCGGGACAAACTCCTGGCCTTGGTCGGCTTCGTGACGACACGCGAGGCCAGGGAGGGCGCGGCGGCTGCGGGGGACGCGGCGGTACGCCGGGCTCCGACCGGCTGAAGCCTCGACCTCCGGTGTGGTCGGGCACGGCGAGGGGGCGGGCATTGCGTCACGGCTGAGCGCGGTACCGGCCTCTTCTTGTTCCCACGCTCCAGCGTGGGAATACCGTCCGGCCGCTCCAGCGGCCCGTGGGGCTACGGGACGCTGGAGCGTCCGGACTTGCTCCCACGCTGGAGCGCGGGAGCGAGAAACGCCGGAGCGTGGGAGCGAGAGATGACTCCCGGGCGGGACGGGGCATTCGCCCCGTCCCAGACCTTTATTCCGTCGCCGCTGCGCCGCGGACCCGCAGGTCCGAAGAAAACGTTGACACTGGTGGCGAATCCCTCCGTCCGCTCAGGCAGCCCCTTGCAGGGCGGCAAACCGTGAACACCGGGTGGGAGCGATGGGCGTCCCCGCCAACCAGTCGACGACCCGGATCAGGTTAACCGCGATCGCCGTGACCAC
>NZ_CAIKKU010000404.1 GCF_903828115.1 uncultured Thiodictyon sp.
CGTGCCGACGACACTCCTGGCACAGCAGCACTTCGAGACGTTCGCCGACCGCTTCGCCGACTGGCCCGTGAAGATCGAGCTGCTCTCGCGCTTCCGCGCGGGCGCGCAGTCGAAGATTGCGCTGGACGGGCTGGCGTCCGGCAAAGTGGACATCGTCGTCGGCACCCACCGCCTGCTGCAGCCGGGCGTCAAGTTCAAGGACCTCGGGCTCGTCATCATCGACGAGGAACACCGCTTCGGGGTGCGCCACAAGGAGCAGATGAAGTCACTGCGCGCCGAGGTCGATGTCTTGACCCTCACCGCCACCCCCATCCCGCGCACGCTCAATATGGCGATGTCGGGCCTGCGTGACCTGTCCATCATCGCCACCCCGCCGGTCGAGCGCCATCCCATCAAGACCTTCGTCAGCCCCTGGAACGATGCACTCATTCAAGAGGCCGTGCTGCGCGAATTGAAACGCGGCGGTCAGGTCTATTTCCTCCACAACGAGGTGGAAACGATCGAGAATCAGGCCCAGAAGCTCGAGGCCCTGATCCCCGAGGCCCGCATCCAGGTCGCCCACGGCCAACTGCGCGAGCGCGATCTGGAGCGCATCATGCGCGACTTCTATCACCAGCGCTTCAATGTCCTGGTGTGCACCACCATCATCGAGAGCGGCATCGACGTCCCCAGCGCCAATACCATCGTCATCAACCGCGCGGACAAGCTGGGGCTGGCGCAACTGCACCAATTGCGCGGCCGGGTCGGGCGCTCACACCATCGCGCCTATGCCTATCTGATCACGCCCCCACCCAAGCAGATGACCGAGGACGCCAAGAAGCGCCTGGAGGCGATCGAGTCCATGGAAGACCTGGGTGCCGGCTTTACGCTCGCCACCCATGACCTGGAGATCCGCGGTGCCGGTGAACTCCTGGGCGATGAGCAATCCGGCCAGATCCACGAGATCGGCTTCTCGCTCTATATGGATCTGCTGGAGCGGGCGGTACAGGCACTCAAGGCCGGGCGCACCCCCGAACTCGATCGGCCCCTGGACCATGGCGCCGAGATCGACCTGGGGCTGCCCGCGCTGCTGCCCAGCGATTATCTGCCCGATGTCCATACGCGACTCGTCATGTACAAGCGTATCGCCAGCGCCAAGGACCAGGAGGCCTTGCGCGAGATTCAAGTGGAAATGATCGACCGCTTCGGCCTGCTGCCCGATCCGGCCAAGAACCTGATGGCGATTACCGAGATCAAGCTCACCGTCCAGCCCTACGGCATCAAAAAGATCGAGGCCGGTCCCGCGGGCGGGCGGGTCATCTTCGGCAGCGATACCAAGGTCGACCCGACCCGACTGATCAAGCTCATTCAGACCAGGCCGAAGGAATACAAGTTGGACGGTGGGGACAAGCTGCGCTTCTTCCGGGACCTGTCCGACCCCACCCAGCGCATCGAGCAAGTCGGCCGGGTAGTGGAGCAGTTGCTGGGCTAGCCCCAAAGACCGAACGTCGAAGCGCTTCCGTAAAGGTCGCGCAGCGACGCTGTGGGAGCGGCTTCAGCCGCGACGGCCCGCGCAAACTACCGTCGCCTCGTCGCAGCGCAAGCCCTCCCACGCCGGACTTTTTCATCGTCCGCGGCGCCTGGCCATGTCCCCGCCCGCGCGCTGAACCCGCGTGCCTGGCGGAACGCATCGGGCCAGGCAACCGGAGGTCGAGGCTTCAGCCGGTCGAGACCCGACTCAGACGGGTTGGCCTCGCCCTTGCGTGACTTAACGGACTACACTCACCCAACAGCTCCACCGGCGACTGAGCCCCATGAAGATCCGCTCCATCCACACCCAAGACGCCGGTCCGCTCGCCAGCCAAGTCTTCGATCTCAAAGACTCCTGGAGCGACCAGATCGCACCGCGGGTGCTGTTCAGCGGCCCCAACGGCACCGGCAAGTCCGTCATGCTGCGTGCCACCGCCACCCTGTGGGGAGCCTTCGGCCATTGGCTCCATGCGCGCAGCCCACTGCCGGCCCGTACCAGCGACCACGACTGGTTGCGCCAGTGGGGCGGCTTTGCGCTGGTCTTGGAGCAAACGCCCTGCGGGGCCTCGCCCCTGGTCCTGGTCCACGGCACCAGCGATTTTGTCGACACCCTGGACCGGCGCTATCCCGATCACGCCTTAGTCGGCGAACGCGTGCCCCGCTCCGCCAACGGACGCTCAGCGAGCCGCGAACTGATCTGGCGCCCGCAGGGTCTTCGGCTGGACGACTGGGCCGAGGCACGTCACCGAATGCTCGTCTCCCCCGCGGGCGGCGGATCGCCAAACCTCATCTTCCTGGACGCCGAAGAGCGGCGGTGGGTGAAGCCACGCCGCGGGATGGGAGAGATCAAACCGGACGATCTGGGGCAGCGCTGGCTCGCCGGCTACCACGCCTCCGAGCAGTGGGAGGGCCAGTTGGAAGCGTCGCTGCTGGCGTTGAAGGCCGCGGCACCGGAACGCTTTTTCGGCCTGGTGCATGACATGAACGGATTCCTCTCCGGCAAGGCGATCCGCACTGAGGTCAGGGTAGGTGAAAACCGCATTCGCGTCACACTCGACGACCGCGCGGACAGCGTCCATGGTCTCGATGATCTGAGCGCGGGCGAACATCAGGTATTGATCCAGATCTACATGGTCGGTCGCTGGCTCGAACCCGGCGGCATCGTCCTGATCGACGAACCTGACCTGCACCTGCACCCGTCGCTCATCCCCGGCTTCCTCTCCCGGTTAGAGCAGATGGTTACCGCGCGCGACGGGCAACTGTTTATCACCTCCCACGTTCCGGATATCTGGAGCCGTTATGAGGCACTCGGGCAGCGCATCCTGCTCGGAGCACCGGAGTGAACATTAACGAAATCCGGGACCGAATTCGCCAAGAGTTTGTTGGCGCGCAAGAGAAGCGCGTATTCCTGGTGGAAGGCAGCGATGATGTCACCGCCTGGCAGATCTTGCTGAATCGCTTTGTCCCAGACTGGGAAACCCATTGGGCCATTGCTCAGGCAGGCAGCAAATCGCAGCTCCTGCGTCTCTTGGACTTGGAACCCCATTGGCTCGGTCTGGTGGACCGCGACGAATGGGATCAAACCGTCATCGAAGCGAACACGCGCAAGCGATCCAACCTGCTGGTACTGCCGCGCTTCTGCCTTGAGAACTATCTGATCGACCCAGGCGAGCTGTGGCCAGCCATTCCAGTAGTCCAACAAGAGACCATCACAGGCGGCCAAGCGACCCTTGAAACTGTGCTCCATGCGCAACTGGATCGCTATATCCGCCACGGCGCACTCTGGATGGTGGTCACCCCGCTCTGGACCGGACTGCGCGCCTTGGGATTCAAAGAGGCACTGGCGTCCGAAGATAGCCTGGAAACCGCACAGGATGATGACGAGGTTCGCCGCATTCTGCGCGACTGGGATGAGTTACTCGACCCGGAGCGCATCTTCGCCGACTTCGAGACCCAACTCGCACGCACTCGCGCCGCACCGGTCAGTCAACAGTATGCGCAATGGGTCCACGGCAAGTATTTCTGGCAGCAAGTCGTGAGTCCCGCCATGACCAAGCTGTTTGGGCAGATGTCCGAGGCAAGACGCCGTATTGAGATACTTCGCCAGATCCCAAAGCCGGCCGACCTGCAACCGGTCTTTGACCGCCTCGCGACCTGAAGCCGGTCACCGCTCCTGCCGCAGCGCCTTCGCGTGTCCTGAACCTCGATACCCTCAGCGCTTGCGCAACATCGGCGACGAGGTCTTCCTGCCGGGCTGTCTGAGGATCGGCGTCGAGGAGGGATGCGATACCCGCAGCCTCAACTTCAACAGAACCGTCTCAATGCGAACTTGGCAATCTCCGCACAGCGAAGCTCAACATATATTTTGAATAGCGGGCTGGGCCCGGCCCCGAGTCTAATGATCTCCTGACCGACTTTCTCGATTTGTATCAAGGAAGGCGCATTTGGATTGTGGTTGCAAGTGCCGCCGGTATAGTGCGTCGCCTTGATATTCGGGTGATCATTTCCAACAACCACATTACAGTTACCCCACAATAGCGCTTTATTTCCTATACGCTCCAGCATGCTGCGCTGGAACTGTGTCGGATCGCGAAAACCCCATTGGGGAAATGTCTGTCCGCTATTGACAATTGTTTCTTCCCAAGCGGCCGGAAGAATATGCTCAAGCTCGATACCACTCTGTTGCGCGAGGCAGCCAATAACTCCCGGAAGCACTTTCTGGCCGCCTGCCCTAGCAATCAGGTGTCGCTCCCATTCATACAACAGATAATATTGCGACACCGGTGCGTTTCGATTGCACAATTTCTCGATGTACCATGAGTCGTAAGTGCCCCCCTGGTTACAGAACGCATACCACGATGAAACGAAGTCGCCGGGATTATACTGAGGCGTGAATGTGGCGGCACATTGGTGAGTAAACCCTGCCCGCGGGTTTGAGCCTTCTTTCCACGCCAGGACTGCGATTCTTTCGATGGCTTCGAGCATGGATTTATCACGACTGACCAGTTGCCCGGACTCGGTCAGGTTATTGCAGTTGTTGCGGGACCCTGCCTCTAATTCATCGTAATAACTCTGCAATGCGCCATTGGCGTTGCCCCCCAGTCCGGCGATCTCATTTTTTTCGACCTGCAGTAGACTACAGATGGGCTGGGCCAGAAGCGGATTCACCGCAAATGGGAATGTGTGGCGGTCATGCCACTCGAAGCGAGGGTGCAGTTGCCGAAACATGAGCAACAGCGCCAGCAAATGATTGGGCAACTCCAGCCTGACAAGAAGCGAGTGGTAGTCGCAAAAAAGCGTGGAAGTTCCCGGAAAGTGAATCGATGGCTGTTGTGCCTGCTGCGCAGCGGGTTCAAGGTATTCAGTGCAAAGATGGTTTAACTGTAAGTGGATTTGTTGTGCCGCAGCAACCCAACCAGAAACGTCCGCTGCGGGGTCAGAGGCAATAAACCACTCGTAAACTTTTTCGGCGCTGAACCAAACCTCGTGCTGCGGTCTTGTCATATCCAACCAATGGTAGAGCAGTTGCGCCAGGAAGTCTTCAGCCTCACCCAAGCCCTTTTTCAGGCCAACATGAACGCATGAATCGGCTAGCCGGTATAGGTCGCCAAATACGCCATGGATTGGCACGGTAAGATGAAAATTACCTATGGCTACGGCCCGTTGAAGCCAAAGGGCCTTCAACTTCTCCAGAATCGTCAGGGCCTTGCCGCGATCATTCAGAGTAATAAAAGACGTTAAGGCATACTGTGTATCGAGTTCTGTGAGACCCATTTTTATATTATGCGCTGCAGCCAGACGCGCGGAAGGCGCGATCACAGGCAGAAAGAAGTAGTCTAACAGCAGAAGAACTGCGTCTCTAAGTCGGCGTGATGATGGGCAGTGCAGGGCTAATGGCAATCCAGCAACATGCGATCGAATTTGCGTAGCGCCGATCGCTCCTGGATTTTGGGAAAATAGCCAGTCAACAAGAACTCTAAAGAAGGTATGATCTCCATTCGTTCCAAGAATGATTCGAGGCAAGAAGTCATTACCGACCAATCTAATTTGAAACAAGTTGGGAAACGGTCTCATAGGGATTGCTGGACACAGCAGTTCCTGCAAAATCGACAGCAGATAGAGCGTTACAAGGCGTTGCTGGCCATCAACGACCGCGTAGGTTTTACGAATCCAAGGTGCTTGTCTGATTGCGGTCAGAACATCAGGAGTTTCCTGATCAATAAAATTGAAGGTGATTAGCGTCGAAACTCAGCCGGCGATCGGTCGGCGGTCGTTAGCCTCACAAATTTGAGCCTGGGGGTCCATACTTAAGGTAACCCACCGGCGAGGACGCGGCCATGCCCCAGAATCCGATCCAGTTCCAGCCCGGC
>NZ_CAIKKU010000405.1 GCF_903828115.1 uncultured Thiodictyon sp.
GGGCTCAGGAGGGGGCGCGGAACGCCGGCGGCGTCCATCTGGCGGTAATCGTCGCCCAGCTCGGCCCAGACTTCCTCGGGGTCGCGCCCGGATTCGCGGATGATGTCGCTGATCGAACGCACGCCCAGGGCGACGGACTCGCGGTTGGACTGCATGTCTTTGAGTGGGTCGACCCACGGCCAGCGACGGCCTTGGGCAGTGACTTGGGTCAGACTGTCGAGCCGCTCCAGCGGATAGGGGTCGCCATTGCGCCGCAGCAGGCGACCGGAGCGCAGGGCATGGGCCAGGGCGCGGCGGTAGATGGGCTTGGTGACCCATTCGATCCACCAATCCTGCAACCGCATCCAGAGTTCGCGCTCGGACAGGGCGCCCTGGCGCAACGAGGAGTAATTGACAGGGCAATCGCATCAAAACATTAGCGACTACTACTGGAGTATATCGATAGGGTCTGTATCATCCGGCGCCCGTGTTTGCTGATGATGTACCGCCGCCGATGCCTGACATGACCCTGGACCGCTCCCTGATGACGCATTTTTCGACGCTTGAAGACCCGCGCTGCACGCTCAAGCGCCGTCACAAGCTGTTGGATATGATCGTGATTGCCATTGCGGGGACCCTCTGCGGTGCCGATGGCTGGGCGCAGATCGCGCAGTTTGGGCGCTCTAAGGAGGCGTGGCTGAAGCAATTTCTGGAGTTGCCCCATGGGATCCCCTCGCACGACACGTTCGGGCGTGTCTTCAGTCTGCTGCAGCCCGAGACGGTCGAGGCGTGCTTTCGCGACTGGGTCGAGGCGATCCGTGAGGTTATTCCAGGTGAGATCATCGCCATCGATGGTAAGACGCTGCGTCGCTCCCATGATCGCGCCAAGGGACTGGCGGCGCTGCATCTGGTCAGCGCCTGGGCGACGGCCAATCGGGTGGTGCTCGGACAGGTCGCCACCGAAGCGAAGTCCAATGAGATCACGGCCATCCCACAGGTCCTGGCGCTGCTGCACCTGGAAGGGTGCATTGTCACCATCGATGCCATGGGCTGTCAGACCGCGATCGCCGAGCAGATCGTGGCGCAGGGCGGGCGCTATGTCCTGGCGCTCAAGGGCAACCAGGGCACCTTGGCCGCCGAGGTCGAGGAGGCGTTCATCGACGCCGATGCGCGGGAGTACGCTGAGGTGGCCTCTGAGGTTCTGGAGACGACCGAGCAGGGGCATGGGCGGCGTGAGACCCGCCGCTACCGCACCCTCGGCGACCTCTCGGGCGTGCCGCGTCGCGCCCTGTGGGAGGCGATGAATATGATCGGGATGGTGGAGTCCGAGCGCGAGGTCAACGGCAAGATCACGCGCGAGACACGCTTCTATATCGGCGCCATCGGCACCGAGGTGGAGACCTTCGCGCGTGCCGTGCGCGGGCACTGGGGTGTGGAGAATCGGCTGCATTGGAGTCTCGATGTCTCCTTCAACGAAGACGACTCGCGAGTGCGCGATCCCGAGGCGCGGGAGAATCTGGCGCTGATTCGGCGCATCGCCCTCACGCGCTTGCAGCACGACGACACGACACTTGGCATCCAGAGCAAGCGCCTCAAGGCCGGCTGGGACGAGCGCTATCTCGCCAAGCTGCTGTTCGAGGCGCCAACGATCGCTCCACAAAAGACCGCCTCCAAGAACTCGAATATTAGAAAAACGTGATGCGATTGCCCTGGAGTAATTGACCCCTTCGAGATCGTTGGCGAGCGCGTTGTAGCTGACGCCCAGGCCGCAGGCGATGCCGCGCAGCGCGGCCTTGACGAAGACGCCGTGCTCGGTGTTGGGCCAGGTCCA
>NZ_CAIKKU010000406.1 GCF_903828115.1 uncultured Thiodictyon sp.
CGACCGGCTAAAGCCTCGACCTCCTGTCCCCTGCGGCCGGAACGACGATCAAGGCCGACACGGGCGGCGGTGCGTGGACGTCGGAGCCATCCATACGAGCGATGACGCCCGGTAATGCGGGCCGAGCAAAGGGGTGGCCGCCCGAGATAACGCGAGAGTGAAACACGGCCCGACACCGTAAGGACGCTGTCCGTGACAACGACGCTCGCGCGTTTCACGCAGTTGGCGCGCCCGCCCTCCGGGCGGTGCGCGGGAAGCTCTGCGCGGCGGCCGGCGAATGCCGTCAGCGAGGAGTCGACAGGGCGCCGGATCGCTCCCCGGTACCGCTGCGAAAGGCTCGGGCTGGGAGCCGGATGGGGACGAAACCGGGAACAGACCCTAGAGGTATACGTCTCTCATGTGAGATTCCGGTTTAGTCGCGGCGGGTAACCTGCCGAGAGTTTTGGTAAACTGCCTTCATGCTGGACTACCGTCTCGACAAGCACCAACTCGCCGAACTGCGTGCGGCCCACCGCGCCGCCCGGGACGTGCGCGAGGCCTATCGGATCAACGCCGTGATCTTGCTCGGGAAGGGGCGTGCGCCGCCCGATGTGGCCGATGTCTTGCTGATCGACCCAGACACTGCTCGCGATTACTTCAAGCGTTACAAGAAGGGCGGGCTTGATGGGTTGCTGCGGATGAGCTATATCGGTAGCGAAGCCCTGCTCGACGACACGCAGTTGTTGGAACTGGACGATCATCTTCAAAGTCACCTGTATCTGACAGCCGAGGCCGTCGCCCGACATGTCCAGAAGCGCTGGGGGGTGCGTTACACGCCCAGTGGCATGACTGCGGTCCTGCACCGCTTGGGCTACGTCGACAAGAAAGCCAAACTGCAACCCGGCAAACACCCGGCTCCAGAGGTTCAAGAGGCATTCGTTGAGAAGTACGAAAATATCAAGAAAAACAGCGCCGAAGGTGACGTAATCTATTTCATGGATGCGACCCATCCGCAACATAACCCGGTGATCGGATGCGGTTGGATCAAGCGCGGAAAGGAGCACCCGATCCAGAGCAATACGGGTCGCCAGCGGCTTAACATCAACGGTGCGATCAATGTTCAGGCGCTGAGCGCAGAGGTCCGATTTGATGAGACCATCGACGCCGCGTCCACGATCGCGTTGTTCAAGCAGCTTGAGCAAGCGAACCCGACGGCCCCATCCATCGTCGTTATTTGCGATAACGCCCGTTACTACAAGTCGAAAGCGGTCGCTGTGTATCTGACGACATCGCGAATCCAACTGGAGCCACTTCCGCCCTATTGTCCAAATCTTAATTTAATTGAGCGCTTCTGGAAATTCTTCAAACGCCAAGTGCTTTACAATCAATTGGTCATCTGATTTCAAAGTGAGGAGGTAATGTGGAGTGCTATCATTGCAAAGGCAACATGATCAAAGCTGAGGCCCCATTCAGCGCCGATCGAAATGGGTACCATATCACATGGGAGTCGATTCCCGCATGGGTATGCACGCAATGCGGGGAGGCGTTTTTTGAAGAGAATGAGGTAAACCATATCCAAACTGCTTTGCAGCAGGTCGATCGTGAAACCCAGGCCTTCTCGCTGAAGGCGGCATAGTCATAACGGCGCCAGAAGGCCGATGGCAATGCCAGGCGACACCGGTGAGTGCGGTCGCGAAAGGCCCGCCTGTCAAGGCGACGGCCATGGCCGCAGCGGTGGCGGTACGCCCCAAGTGACAGGTCGGGTGTCCCCGCAGGATATCCCCGGGGTAGGCAAGGATGGCACGCCGCCCACGCCACCCCACCCTCCCTGAACGCCCACTGATCGCGGTTGTCAGCGAACCGCCCGGACAGCCGATCCCTACTGGCCAAGCTGTTGGCCTGACTGATGACCGGCCCGGTCAGCGCGCCTGCCGTGCTGGTGGACTCCACCAAGCCCGACCGCCGGAGAGGGGTTATGGCCTTAAGATGCTCTACCACATCCGGAGCGAGTACGCCCGCGATTGGGACGGCGACGGCTTCCTCGAGTTACGCCATCACGTCCGACAGGCTGCTAGGATCCGCTCGCCCCTTTGCCGGTTAACGAACGAAAGGCATCCACAACCATCTGTTGCCATTTTGTGGCCCAGGAGGGTTGCGTCCAGTTCCAGCCGATGATGATGCCGACGGCGATGAAGAAGAGCATAAGCATAAAAAACACGATAAGACTCCTGGGTTTGAGAGTGGGCCGCGCGGTGGAAGCGGCGCGGATTGGTGTCCCGGGATGCACAGTAACCCAGAGGTGCTGACGTAAGCCTGTACGGCTTTGTCAGCAAACAGTCAGGAGCGTCTGGGCTTGTGATTCACGCGAACACGACGTCTGACTGAGGCCGGGCTTATCGTGTCTCGTAGTGGTCACTACGCGGTCGATCCGACAGGGAGTAGCAGCGCACCAAGGCCTCAGGTGGGCCGTCCGCGGGGTCCGGGATCTTCCAGTCGGAATCAGTTCAACCGCTGACAATGGGCCTCATCCGCGGCCGGCGGAAATTGGCGGCCGAGCAACGTGGCGATCGGATCGTGTATGACGATAAAGATCAGCGCCGCGGCCACGTTCAACAACAGAAAGGCCCATGCCGCTTGCAACGCGGGTTCCGGGCTGATGCGTGCAATCAAGTCCATCACCAGCGGCACGCGCAGGTACAACTCGATATAATACAACAGGATAAAAAGCACCGCGCCAGTGACGTTGAAAAGATTCACGAAACGAACCAACTGACGGGCCGAGCCGCTTAGCGCGGCACCGAGAAACGCCTTGAAGGCGGTCGAGCCGAGGGCCGCGCCATACATGATCAGCAAGACCTCCTCACCCGACAGGATGCCTCCCTTTGCCAGGCCGATCGCCACCACCACGACGGCCGTCGAGGACTGCAGGAGGAATCCAAGGGCAGCGCCAACGGCAATGTTGAGTCCATGCCAGTCACTTGCCACGGCCAGCACCCGACTGAACCAGGGCTCCGCGCGCAACGGCCGCACGCCATCCAGCATCATTTCGATACCCAGGAAGATCAGGCCGAGTCCGAAGGCAGCGCTCACGACGTTGCGTAATCGCTCGTCTTTGGCAAAGTGGAGCAGGATGGACGACACGCCGACCAGAAAAAAGACTCCCGTCCGGATCTTGAAGGAGATCAGGAAAGGCATGAGACAATTGCCGACACTGAAGCCGGTCAGGATGGAAATCGCCTGGCTCGCGGTGACACTGCCGGCCGGAATGAGGCTCGCAAGAATAAACATCGCCGCGGATGTACTCTGCAATGCCGCACCCGCACCCACACCGAGTAACAGCGCCTTCCAGCGGGGTGAGATATACCGCGACGCCAGGACAAAGAACTCGCGGCTGCCGATGCGCTTCAGGGCATCGGAGAGGGTATTGATGCCCGTCAGCAATAGTCCGATGCCCAACAGCAAAAACCCCAGCGAGAGCATCGTATAGTCCTCGGCCCGGCGTTAGGAATACTTCACTAACAAGTTAAACAAGTCGCTTAGGGAACGCTGTTCGGGCCATTGTCGTTGTCGTTGTCGTTGTCGTTGTCGTTGTCGTTGTCGTTGTCGTTGTCGAGGTTATCGTAGCACCTCAGATTCTCTCGCACTCGAAATTGCATCGCTTCTCCGATTACGACAACGACAACGACAACGACAACGAACGTGTTCTGTTTAACTTGTTCGTGACTCGTTACTTGGTTGACACTCCGGACCGCAACGACTTACTTGCGTTTGCGGCCGTCGATCATGGCACGCACCAGATTCTCATCGTGCCGGCGGCTCGCCAGCGCCACGCCGAGCAGGTGCAGGGCGACGAAACACAGGGTGCCGTAGGCAATCGCCTCATGGATGTCTTTCATCGCTTCGTTGTCGAGCGTGGCGACACCGGTGGAGTCGGTGGTCATGGATTGATCTCCTGCGCGACGGTGAGCGGGCGCCGGAACCGCGTCGCGGGTTCAAGCGGGGTGGACTCCGGTGGAGCAGAACCCAGACCGACGCTACGCGCCCCCCCTTGAACACCCACTGATCAGCGTTGTCAGCGAACTGTCAGGACCGCCGGTACAAACTCGCGCCTGCGCACCGCGGCGCTTCTCCCGGCAGATGGACGTCTTGACAGCAGTCGGGGAAGATGTCGATCCCACGCCGCCGGAGGCGCTTCAAGACCGCGTCGTTCCGAACGGACTCGCTGGTGCACCAGCGACATCCCGGACGTCACGGACCCGGATGCCGCGGTTGTGCTCGCCGCGCACTGAGGGCAGCAGCCCGGCGAAGCCAGGCGCCGCCTGCTCGCGGCCGTGCCCCGACCATCTCCCGGCCGCCCCTCACCCTTGGTTGCGGCCCACTTAGCGGCCTTTGAATAGGATTTAACCATGAGTATGACCGAGCCCAATCCCCGTATCCTGAGCATTGCCAGCCGCGCGCTCGGCCACCTCGAGGTGGTCTTTCTGGTGGTGATTGCGCTGGCGACCCTGATCGCCAGTGGTCAGGAAATCCTCGCCATGGTCGAGCGGGGGCATGTCGCGCTGGCCGACCTGCTCCTGCTCTTCATCTATCTCGAAGTACTCGCCATGGTGGCGATCTACCTGGACTCCGGCGCCTTGCCGGTGCGCATGCCGCTCTATATCGCCATGGTCGCGCTGGCGCGGCACATCATCCTCGATATGAAGGAGATGACTGAATTGGGGATCGCGTCCGCCGCGCTCTCCATCCTGATCCTGGCGGCGGCGGTGTTGGCGATCCGCTTCGGCCAGGTGCGTTTCCCCTACCAGTCCCTCACCCGCAGCGGACGCCTTGGACAAGGCAACGATTAACGAGGCAGTACCAAACACATTGCTGTTTTCATCAGCTTGCCGGCAGCGCTGTCGGCCATCACGGACTCTTTGTTCGAGTACGGCGCCGCTGCCCTTCAGTTGGCTCAGGTATCGCAGGGGGCGACGCGACCGGGCGCGGACGAGGCCAGCCGGACGAGAGGCGGCGGCGACGAGCCGTTAGCGATGTCCGTAACCCATTGACAAAAAAAGCCGCGCGCTGCGGGGAAATTCTCGTTTACCCCAACCTGGAGCCAGTGTGGAGCGAGCGATCAGTGAGTTGCGTGCGCGGCGTGGGGCGCCGGGCGAAAAGTCACCCCAACTGAGCTTATTTGACTGGTGCGATGTTGAAGCGCGCAGCGATCTGGATCGCTTCTACCTGGTGCGCGATCATCTCCCAGACGCG
>NZ_CAIKKU010000407.1 GCF_903828115.1 uncultured Thiodictyon sp.
CCTGTTGCTGTTGCCGCCATACGATGAGGGGCCGGTGCTTGCGTCTTTGGACTGGACCATCGGATTCAGGGACGCGGTTGCGCAGCCCGAAGGACGGCGTGTCCCCGATCTGCTGGCGCAGGAGACCACTTACCTGTTGCACGGCCGGGATGGCGAATGCGATCCGCAGGCCGGACACCAGTGGCCGGACTACTCGGTCAACACGCGGTTCAGCAAGGCGCATTCCGGCTCGGGGGTGTTGGCAGCGACCTGTCTCCCACTGTGGTCGATCACCTTGCTGAACGAGGCCGCTGCGCTGGACCAGTGGCTGCGGGCGCTGCACCGACACGCGGGGCTCGCCGTGGAGCACCGGGGGGCGGCTGCGATCGTTGTGGGGCCGGCACCCCTCGCGCCCGAGGCGCTCGGGGTAATGGTGTGCCTCTGCGGTTGGCAGACGGGAGACCCGAACGTCATTTTCAGCGCGCTTGAAGCGCAACCGGTGCCGATATTTCAGCTTGACCGGGCGCGTGTCGCCGAGTTGCTTCCGGAACTGCGGGCCGGGGGTTACCTGGACGACCAGGGCCTGTCCGCCGCAGGTGTCGCGGCCCTGCGTGCCTCGCCCTACTGGGGCTTTGCGGTGCGATTGCGAGAGGAGTTGTCGTCATGACCGGTACCAGCTTGGCGCAGACCCTTGCGATCGAGAGCCAGATTCGCCTGCCGGGTTCGGCGGGGCGTCTGATGAAGCAGATACGGGACATCGAGGCAGTGGCACCGCTCTTCCGGGATGCCGGGCTGGTGAAGGCGGTGCGGCGACCGGCCGTGATCGATCTCAGTGTCTCCGGCGTCGCCACCCGCTCAGCGGTCAAGAACGCCCTGGGCGGGTTCATCTATGCCTGTGCTGGCGTGCGCACCGATATGCTCATCGCGCAGAATCAGATCAGCACCAGGGGCAGCGACTCGATCTCGGAGCTGGACGATATCGACTTCGAGGCCCAACGTAAGCGCTTGGACCTGATTGAAATGCGGCATGGCTACCGATTGGCGGAACGATTGCTCAGCGACCCGTCGCCGTCACAGCTCATCGTGCTCGACACCCCGCTCTTCATCAGCCGCGATCTGGTCCCGCAACGACATCACAAGAAACACCGGGGTGACTATGACAAGACCCGTGAGGTCATCGAGCAATTCTGGAAGTTCCATCGCCCTGAGCTGTTTCCCTGGAACCCGCGTGGCCCCGTCATGGCGAGCATCGTGGCCGAGCGCTTCAGCGCCATCGTGAGCATCGCCCGGCAAGACCTGCGCACCGTGGAAGGCCGCAAGCATCTGCTCTTGAGCGACGGCTTCGACGAGGACCAGGCCGCACGGCTCCTGGGGCTCGACGAGAAGCTGTCCGGGATTGGAGACCAGCGCTTTGTTCATGGCATCCTCGGTTCCTTTACGCGCACTATGGCCTATCGGATGACGGAAAGTCAGTCGCGGATGGCGCCCGAGGAAGCCGTGGCCGCCGGCCTGATCGGATTTCACTACCGGGGCGGGCGCGGGAGCGACATCCAGATGGTCCAGTTGGCCGGAGAAGAGGAGGACTGGAACAGCGCGGCACTCGACGCGGTCGCCTGGAAGCTGATGATACTCGACATGCAGAGCCAGCGCCGGGCCTATCCCTTGCCCCAGGTGTTGGGCTACGAGCAACTGAAGGCCCTCGACCAGTTTGCTGCCTACTACCGGGCTGGCCTCAGTGACGCGATGAGACGCAACGATATCGAAGAGACCTGGTTGTCTGGTCTGGATGCAGAATGATGAATCATCAACCCAGGTTCCGAACATTTCACCACAAAGGCACAAAGGACACAAAGAATTTCAATGCGTTGTGCTGCGCCTGTCCATTGCCGCTGAGGTTAGCCGAACCGGGACAGCAACTTATTGTCTTTCTTTGTGATCTTTGTGTCTTTGTGGTGCGATTTCTTTTTCTTGAGTTAGGGTTCTTTGTGTCCTTTGTGCCTTTGTGGTGTAAATTCTCTTTCCAGGTTCTAAAATGAAATACAGCGTGTTGGGAAAATTGGTCGGCAACACCGGGGACTCGTCGAAGTTGACGATGGTGGTGAACGGCTCCTTTGCCGTCAGACGCGGTGAGTTTGTCCGGATCATGCACCAGGAGCGGCAAGACGAGCCCCGGGTACCCGTGCTCGGCCGGGTGATCCGCATTCACCGTTCAAACCTGTTGTTCAACGCCGGGTTCGGGGACGGCGTGACCGAACTTGAGTTGCTTCCCGGGGCCAGCGTCACCGGGGAACACCTGTACGCGAATCTGGAGCTGATCGGCTACCGCGATCCGGAAACGCGCCAGATCAAGATCCCGCGCCGGCCGCCGGACCCCGGGGTGGCGGTGGAGACGGTGGATTTTCAGTTCCTCGCTGATTTCTATGAGTTCAACGAGCACACCAGCCTGCACCTCGGGAACCTCGTTGGCTACGAGCACGGGGAGAACACGGTGCCGGTGTTCCTCGACGTCAACAATCTGGTTACCGAGCACCTGGCGGTGCTGGCGATGACCGGCTCCGGCAAGTCCTACACGGTGGGCAGAATCATCGAGCGCTTGGTTGCCATCAACAACGGCAGCGTCGTGGTCTTCGATCCCCATGGTGAATATGGGCGGGCCTTCGCCAAGGGGCAACTGCAATTCGGCCAAGTCGAGGGGATCGACGACCCCCGCGACCGGCATACGCTCCCGCGCATCAAAGAGATGTTCGAGCGGTTGCAGGCCGCCGATGCCGGCATCCAGGTCTATTCCCCGCAGCACGAGTCGTTTCGATTCAAGTACGCCGGAAAGAATCGCCCGCTGGCGCTTCAGTTCGACCGTTTCGAGATGGACGATGTGGCTGAGATCCTGCCGGGACTGACCGAACCCCAACAGCGTGTGCTGGACGTCGCCATGCGCTACTGGCGCCATGTGGATAAGACCGAACCCCGCGATATCAACCGGTTGCGCTATTTTCTCGGCGACGGGATCGATGAGATGAAGGGCTGGGACGACCTGTCCGATGCAGAGGCCAACGCCCTGAGTGGGCGCAGTGCCGCGGTCGCCTCCATGAAACTGAGCCGGGTCCTCAACGAGGCCCAGAGCTTTTACTCCGCCACCATGGCCGAGTCCACCGACATCTACCGGATGATCGGGCGACCCTCCAACCGCAAGGGTCGGCTCGTCGTCGTCGATCTCCAGGGTCTGAGTGATACCGCCAAGCAGGTGGTCTGTGCCCTGCTTTCCAGCGAGATCCTGCGCGCGGCGTCCAGCAAGACAGACCCACTACGCCCCTGTTTTCTGGTCTACGAGGAGGGCCACAGTTTCGCCCCCGCCGACGGCAAGGCGGTGAGCCATCGGGTGATCAAGAAGATCGCGGGCGAGGGGCGCAAGTTCGGTGTCGGCTTTTGCATCGTGAGCCAGCGCCCTTCCAAGCTCGATGCCGATGTGACCTCACAGTGCAACACCCTGATCACCATGCGTCTGAAAAACCCGGACGATCAGCGCTTCATTGCCAAGGCGTCCGATATGGTAAGTAAGGCCGACTTGGACGAACTGCCGAGTCTGTCGACCGGAGAGGCCCTGGTCTGCGGTCGGTCTATCCCGGCGCCGCTGCTCGTCAAGGTTGGCGGTAAGGCGCTGGTGCATGGTGGGGAGTCACCACAGGTGCTCCAGGTCTGGGATACCTTTCATGAATGAAGAGATCGCGCGCATCAGGGAGACACTGGAGGATTCTGATTTTCTCAAGCGGAGTTTCCCGGTGCTCCTTCACCCTGGGGTGAAAGACGAGGATGTGCTGATCCACAGCATCGGCTGTAGCCTTTGGAATACGCTTGGCCACGAGTTGGGATTTTCGGCCGTGGTCGAGGCGCCCGCGCCCGCTGCCGCGGGTTGCGACATCCGCTCCGACTCGGTCTGGTTCAACCGCACGGCCTGGTCCCCGGAGGTCTTGATCGAGTTTGAGCGTTTCGAGGGCGGTGTCCGCGGCATTGCGAAACTCGATGCAAAGGTTGCCAATCTCCTGGAAGCGGCGGCGCGCTGGGGGCAAGGGCCTCGCCTCTTGATCCTGTCTGCCTGGAGTAAGGGCATTGTCAACGCCCCCAGCGTTGACGGCTTCCGCCATGCGCTATTACGGGGGATCAACAACAGCCTGGGTGTTCATGTTCCGGGACGTCCCGGGTGCGCTTTACTCTTCGCGCGCTTTGTCTTTCGGACCCAGTCCCCAGGACTGGTCCGCTTGCATTCACGCAGCTACGCGGAGGTTGCGTGAAACCCATGAGCGCCCATTTCCTGCCCGGCGCCAATAAGGTCCTGGGCGACCGGTATCGACTATTGGAGTGTCTGGGTGATGGTACCCACGGTTGGGTCTGGCGTGCCGAGCGCTTACGCGACGGCACCATCGTTGCGGTCAAGATCCCGAAGCAGTTGTCCAGAGACGATCGCTACTTGGCGGAAGGTAAGGAACTCATCGGCGTTGCCGATCACCCCAATGTGATAAAGATCTTTGATGTCGGTCGGGTGCCGCCGGAACGGGAATGGTATGCCATTGAAATGGAGTATTTTCCGAGCGAGAGTCTCGCGCAGAAATTGGAAAGTCGCAGCCATCACTTTGGCAATACCTACCAACGGCTTTTCAAGATCTACGATCAAGTATTAGCAGCGGTTGCCTATCTGGCGTCGCTGGCAACGCCTATCTCCCATGGGGACATCAAGCCTCATAACATCCTGGTCGGACAGGGCGACTTGGTGAAGCTCACCGATTTCGGGAGTTCCGCCCTACCGGAAGAGATCTATGTCCGGACGCGGGAGAACGGCGGCACCGTGCTGTACTCAGCTCCGGAATACTCCGATTGTGTGTCCCGCAAAGGTAGCTTTCAGGATCTGTTGGCTGGCGACATCTATAGTTTGGGCGTGCTTCTCTATCAGCTGACCACCGGCCGACTTCCGCACGATACTCAGTCCCAGGTTCGCAGTCACGCCGTCTTTCCGCAGCCGAGAGAGGTCAATTCCGGTATAGTGCCAGGTATGGATGCGGTGATTCTGAAGTGCCTTCGCCGCGACCCCGGTGAACGCTTCGGCTCTGCGGAGGCGCTGAAGGATGCCTTTAGGGCGGCCAGCAAGACCCAACTGGATTATGTTCCAAATATCTCCATCCCCATCCGCCAAGTCAGCGCCGATGATTGGTCAAGCGATGTTATCCGTGCCCTCGAGAAAAAGGATTATACCCGAGCGGCGCGCATCGCCGCGCTGGAACATGCGCGGTCCAATGATAGCAATGCTCTGGTGATGCAGCTCAATGCGCTGTTCCGGGCTGAGCGGTGGTTTGATTTCAAAAGCGTCTTTACGGCACAGTCGAGTCTCGCGGAGCTGACCGGTAGCGATGGGTCTACCATTCGCCTGTTGGGAATCAAGGTTTTTCTGAGGTTGCGTAAGCTCGATGTTGCTCAAGACCTGCTACGGATCGCGGCCGAAAACGGCGAATCCTCGCTCGAACATGGGCTTTGCGAGGCATCGCTTTGGGGCATGGAAGCTGACTATGATCAGGCCCGAACTCTTCTGGACGACCTGAATCGCCAGTATCCCCGCAATCCGGATGTCCTGCGGCGTCTTATCCAGGTGTGCGAACAGCAACGCGACTATCAAGCGTCCGCGGGCTTCCTGCGGGTTGCGCTAACGGTCTCGCCCGACGACGAACGACTCTTGGCCAAACGGCAGAGATACGAGGCGCTGGGGGCCTGGTGAACCGGGCACGGTGCTCATGGTCCTGGTGCACGACAAGGGAAACGGACTACGAGGGCAGCACGGGCGCCGGCCCGCCCGGGCAGGCCGCGACCCGCCGGTCGGCGAGCCTCAAGTCCGCGCGGGCCACCGGGCGGCCTTTCGGCCATCGCTCCCGCCAGACTCGCCAGGCCATCAGCAGCCAGAAGATCTCTGTCGTCTACCGCACAGACCACGGCGCCGCCGTCCCCTACCTTGGCGGCTGCCGTCAACGACTGCCCGGGTTCAGTGTCGGGGTAGGTGTTGCCATTCAACCAGCAGACACCTGATCGCGCTCGGTGGTATCTTGCCGCGCCCGCATCGAGCGCCGCTCTCTGAAGGAACCCGGGACCATGATTTCGACGACACCCAAGGCCTATCTCGTCGGCGGCGGCATCGGCTCGCTGGCCGCCGCCGCTTTCTTGATCCGTGATGGCGGCATGCCCGGCGCGAACATCTCGATACTCGACGCGGGCCCGGCGCTGGGCGGCGCCTTGGACGGCGCCGGCGATGCCGAGCGCGGTTATTCGATGCGCGGCGGCCGCATGCTGACCACCGACAACTACGAGCGCACCTGGGGGCTGTTCAAGTCGATCCCGTCGCTCACCCAGCCCGGGCGCAGCGTCTTCGACGAGACGGCGCAGTTCAACGAGACGCATGTCTCCAACGCGATGGCGCGGCTGGTCGACCGTCGGCGCGCCAAGGTGCCGGTGGCGTCGATGGGCTTTTCGATGCAGGACCGGCTGGAGTTGCTCACGCTCGCCGATGCCGATGAAGCGTCCCTCGGCACGAGTTGCATCACCGACCACCTGTCTCCGGCCTTCTTTGAAACCGAGTTCTGGTTCATGTGGTCCACCACCTTTGCCTTCCAGCCCTGGCACAGCGCCGTGGAGTTCCGGCGCTACCTGCACCGCTTCGTGATGGAGTTTTCGCGCATCGAGACGCTCGGCGGCGTCAAGCGCACGGTGCTGAACGCTTGCGGAACTCTGCGGGCACCTGCGCTTCGACCTGGATACCGTTGCCAAGGCCAACTGCATCCCCTGCCGTATGCCCTACATCACGAGCCAGTTCATGCCGCGCGCGCCCGGCGACCGGCCGCTGCCGGTACCGCCCGATACGAAGAACTTCGCCTTCGTCAGCCAGTTCGTCGAGATCCCGCAGGACACGGTCTTTACGGTCGAGTTCTCGGTGCGGGCGGCGCAACTGGCGGTGTACCAGTTGCTGGGCATCACGAAGCCGATTCCGCCGGTGACGCCGCACGACAAGTCGCTCCACACGCGGTTCGACGCATTGGTTAAGGCCCTGAAATAGCCAACGTTGAGCGCTACGTCGACGCTGTTCACCGATCCATCGAAGAAAGGCTGTCCCATCAAGGGCTGCTACGTGGTGGGTATCGCGGGCGGCGAGGACAAGTGTCGCTATGTGGTCGACGAACTCGGCTTCGACGGCTGCGTCGATCACCGTGGCGACGACCTGCCCGAACGCCTGGCCGCCGCCTGCCCGAAGGGCATCGACCTGTACTTCGAGAACGTCGGCGGTGCCGTATTCGATGCGGTGCTGCCCTTGCTCAACACCAAGGCCCGCATCCCGGTGTGCGGGCTGATCGCCGCGTACAACGACACCGCGCTGCCACCCGGCCCCGATCGGCTGGGCCTGCTCGTCGGCACGTTACTGCGCAAGCGTATCAAGATGCAGGGCTTCATCGTGTTCGACGACTACGGGCCGCGCTGGAGCGAGTTCGCCAGCGCGATGGCGCAGTGGGTGCAGCAAGACAAGGTCAAGGTCCGCGAGGACATCGTCTTCGGTCTGGAGAACGCGCCTGCGGCCTTCATCGGCCTGTTGCAGGGCAAGAACTTCGGTAAGCTGGTCATTGCGCTCGCGCACGAATGAATCGAACCTCACCCACCGATATGCGTATCCCCATGAACATCCTGATAGTCCTTACCTCCCACGACAAACTCGGCAGCACCGACCAAAAGACCGGTTTCACCAATACGGAAGAAGCGGCAGCCGGGTTGACGAAGGTCGTTCCGTTCCTGGTGGAAGACATGCTCAAGGAGCACGGCGGCGAGTTCTCCAAGGCGGCCGACTGGCAACCTCATGTCGTGGTCGACGGCCTGTTGATCACCGGGCAGAATCCGGCGTCGTCGGCGGAAGGCGCCCAGGCGCTGTTGTCAATGCCGCGCCGTCCGTGAGTTGAACCATGCGGAGATATCGAAGATGAAGCTCTATTATGCTCCCGGCGCCTGCTCCATGGCGGCGCACATCGTGCTACGCGAGGCGGGCTACGCCTTCGACCTGGAGTCGGTCGATCTCGCCGGGCGATCCCGATTGCGCTTTTCCAGCGTCGCTGCGACTGGCTCGCGAGCGCCCTCGGCGCGGGTCCCTTCCTGATGGGGGCGCACTACACCATCGCCGATCCCTATCTGTTCACGGTCCTCAATTGGACTTCCGCCCTCGACATCGATCTGAAGCCCTGGCCCGCGTTGCAAGCCTATCGGGAACGGGTCGCCGCCCGTGCGGCAGTTCAGGAGACCTTGAAGGCGGAGGGGCTGGCCGGCTGATTGCGGCGAGAGTGAGCCGTCCGCGGCTCGGTCGTCTCTGGCCTGCTCGGCGATGGGTTGATCTGGTTTCTCTGCGGACTGCGAGCATCAGGTCGAGGTGTCCGGGTCGGCACTCCTGGAGATCGTTCCCGCCCATACCGTGCAGTGGAAACGCGACGTATTGGACAATTCGATGGCGATGGTCGCCTTCACCGAGCCTGCCGATCGGTTACACATTGCCAGCAGCGTGGTCATTCAGCACTATGAGGACAACCCCTTCGATTTCTTGGTGGACGACTATGCCGTCACCCACCCCTTCGACTATGCGCAGGAGGATGGGATCGAACTCGCACCCTTCCAGCAGGTAGTCTACCCGGGCGACCAGCCGGCCGTCGAGGACTGGCTGGACGGCCTGGGCCTGCGGCGGCCGATGGAGACCTTCACGCTGTTGGACCAGATGAACCGCGCCATTGCCGGCGGGTTTCAGTACCAGATGCGGGAGGAACCGGGCGTCCAGCCACCGGCACAGACGCTGGGGTGCAACAGCGGTTCCTGTCGCGACTTTGCGGCCCTCTTCATGGAGGCGTGCCGCCATCTGGGGCTGGCCAGCCGCTTCGTCAGCGGCTATCTGCACACCCCCGGCAGCGACACCGGCGACGCCGCGACCCATGCCTGGGCCGAGGTCTACCTGCTCGGGGCCGGTTGGAAGGGGTTCGATCCCACCAGCGGCGAGGTCGCCGGCAACCACCACATTGCGGTCGCCGTGGCACGCCACCCTGAGGCGGTGCCGCCGGTGGCGGGAAGCTACCTGGGCCGGCCCGATCAGCACCCATCCCTGAGCGTGGCGGTACGTGTCAGTGCGCTCCCGGCCTGAGGGCAAATCCCCCGATGCGGGAGATAACCAGGAAAGCAGGATACGATGGGCCCATTAGCCGGACAGGCGTCTACTGAAGGACTGATTGCGGTCGCTCGATGAGACAGCCCTGGGACGGCTTTTGGCCGAAACCGGAATGTTCAAGCCGTCTGCCGACGCGTCCGCTGCGGGACGCCTGTGTGACCCGGCTGGCCGGCTCGAGACCGTACTCCAGCCCCGCCGACGTTCTGCTCCTTCGTGCTGGCGCTCCCGGCGCCGCCAAGCCTGGCTGTCCCGTACTGACCGATGGGATCGGACAGATCCCGCCCAACTGATCCTGCCGGGCGGACAGGCGCGGCGGCGGTCGAGCAGGTGCCGATCGCGGCGAGTCTGAGGCGGTTCTGCTGGATGCGTCTCGGCGAGCACCCTGAACCGCAGCGAGCGTTTGGTGCGGGTGTGATCGGTCTTCGGCCGACCGCGTTTCCCGCATTCCCCCCAAGAATCAGCACCTTCAGCTCTCACGGTCCCCGTCCGCCGGGCTGCACACTGCGCCCATGGCTGACCCAACCGAAATTCCCAAGTGCATCGACGATCCACCGCTGATCCTGCTGTGGCGCGTCGATGATCTCGTCCCGATCGTGCTGTGTCTGGTCATCGGGATCTTCATCAGTCGCGATCCGGCGAGTGGCACGATCTACATCACCGGCACCCACGTCACCAGCGGACCGGCCGCCAAGCCGGTCAACACCTCACGCACCTATGCCCTACGCGTGGAGTTCAAGAACTATCGTCCGGTCGTGGTCTTCCTGGATTCCTATCCCGGGGAGCCGCGCGTCGGCGCAACCGATGGGAGCCCGCGATGATCCGTCAACCGACTCTGCTCGCCCCGTGCGTCTCACTCGCGCTCGGCGCCGCCCAGGCCGCGCCAGAGCCCGACCCCGGGGCCGCCATCCCGCGGGTCTCCTGCGACCTGTTGGATGTCCGCACCGCGGCGGCGGGACCCCGCGCTGACCTGACCGGGACCGGGGAGGACCTCCCGGGCGGCGCCCCGACCATTCGACAGGTCGGCGGGCGCGACCTGAGCGCCCGCCGGACCAGCAGTGCCCCGGAGCGCCGTGGCGGTTTCTTGCGGGTCGGGATGGGACAGTCGGCAGGCCAAGCCTCACCCGTCGCGATGGAATTGGGACCCCGCAACGTCAGTATCGCCGGGCACCACGGCGTTGATCGAGATCGCCATCGATCATCTCAACCGCCTCGTCACGCCCTTCGCGAACCCGGTGGTGCGGACCGTCTCCGCGGCCAGTACCAGCGTCGATGGTCATGTGGTCTACCTGGCCACGTCGACCGAGGAACCGGTTTCCCTGTACATCAGCGACGGGCAGAGCAACGACCTGGCGTTGTCGCTCACCCTGGCCCCACGGTATGTACCGCCGCGCGAGATCCGCCTCACCGTCCCCGGGTATCACGGCAAGGGTGCGAGCGGTGCGGCACCCGACAGCGGCAAGTCGGCATTGCTACCGCTCGCCGGGGGGGATGGCCACGGTAGCGACGCCTACGTCGCCGCCTTGACCGACCTGTTGCGGGCCATGGCCCAGCGGCGACTACCGGCCGGGTTCCAGGTCAAGGACGGCGGCCCGAAGGCGCACTGCGCCGCGGGGCTCACGATCACCAAGACGCAGTTGAGCCAAGGGACGAGCGCCAGCGTGCTGACGCTCGGCGTGCGCAGTTCAGCCCGCCGACCACCAAGGCGCCGAGCCCCGCGGTACCCGGGGCGCACGCGAGCGGTGCCGGCCGCGCCCTCGACATCCGCGTGGTCAGCGCCCCGCCGCCGCCTGCGCCGCCCCCTGGTCGACCCGCCGCCCCGGCCCCGGGCGAACTGTTCATCCCGGCCGGCAGCATCCTCACCGGCGTGCTCCTCAATGGCCTGGACGCCCCCACGGGGCAGGGCGCCCGCCAGCAGCCGCCCCCGGCCCTGGTGCGGATCAAGCATGACGCGCTGCTGCCCAATCGGTTCCGCGCGGACGTCAAGGAGTGCTTTGTGATCGTCGGCGGCTTTGGGGATCTCGGGTCGGAACGGGCGTACCTGCGCGCCGAGACGCTGACCTGCGTGCGCACCGACGGTGGGGTCATTGAAGTCCCACTCGACGCCTACGCGGTCGGCGAAGACGGCAAGGTCGGCATCCGTGGCCGCCTGGTGAGCGCGGTGGTTGGGCAAGCGTCTGCTTGGATCGCCAGCCCGCCGCCGGGACCGAGTGCCTACCTGGTGGAAGAACACGCGGCCGTGGACGGCCTGCCCCTCTACCCCGACAGCGATGACCTCCTCGGGGCGAACGCGGACCACTCCCGGTCATCCTCGCCGACCTGCGCGCGCACGAGCACACCAAGGCCATCGGGGTGGGGCGCTCGCCACCAGACCTCATGCCGGCGCTACGCAGCATCAACGAGGGGTTTCGGACCCAGATGACCCGACAGATCAATTGGCGCCTGCAACAGATCGCCATCGAAAGCGAGGCGCAGGCGCATGCCCTCGTCACCGCGGTCGTCGTTCAGCACCTCGCGCCGGTCCGGCAGCAACTCCGCCTGTGGCGTGGTTTGGCCCTGGTCGCCCTCATTGGGATCGGTGTGCTCGGCGGCACCGTCGTTGGCCAGTTCGTCTGACCGCCATGGGCAGTGAGTCCCGCCACCTGCTGGTGTTGTCGGAGCACCAGGCCCCCGCCTGGGCGCGCCGCCTGTGGGCGCTCGGCGAGCGGCCTACGGTATGCGTCGGCCTGGGCGAGGCGTTGCGGGTGCTTGCGCAGTGGAGCCGGGGCCCGCCGTCCAGGCCCTGCACGATCTCGCTCCGCGGGTACGCGCGCTCGTGCGCCGCGTGCGGCTGCGTCCGCCACGGACCGGTGCGCGTCAGCCCGGCGCCTTGGTCGTGGAACGGGTCGCGCAGGGATGGGCCGACCTGCTCGCCCATGTGCTCCAGGGTCTCGACCGCACGGCCAGCGGCGGTCCAGAGACGACTGCGGCCAGGTTATGGGTCGTGCTCCAAGCCATGCGCAGCCACCGCGCGACGGTGATCCTGGAGGTCCTGTGGGGGGTGCCACGGCTACCGGGGATGTGGCTGCGGCTGCATGAGCTGCAGACCTACACCAACGCGCGTATTCGACCGCAACTCGGCGCCGGGTCTGACCGCCAACTCGCCGGCGCGCTCGGGGCCATCGCACAAACCTACCGGGAGGCGCTGATCCTCGGCTGCGCATTGGTGCACCCGCCGCCGCAGTTGCTCACCAGTGCGCTGGTCGAGTCGTTGTCCGACTGGGCGAGTGGAACCCGCCTGCTGCCGGCGCTTCGCCAGGATTGGCAGCGGGGGTGGTGGGTCGTCGACACGCTCGACGATGTACCGCCGTGGTATCTCGACGGGGTGTTGCGGGATGACTGGCACGGGTATCGGCTTGAACTGCCGGGGGCCTGCCGGGAATTCTTGTCGCTGGCCTCGTCATCGCGGTAGGCCCGCTCTCTCGCTGCCCGCATCGGCGGGGGTTCCCGCGGGACATCAAATGACGTCAACCTCCCCGTACCCCGCGTACTCCCGTGACCGTCAAGCCTCGCACGACGCCGCAAGTGGGCCGAACGTGCCGCCGGGCCGGTGCTGAGACGGGCACAAGGATGGCTGGAACGATGATCAGGTCCGCCTGACATGACCAAGGTCGTGGATCACCCCGCGGCTTGATTCACCGCTTCCAGCCAGGTCCCCCCCATCCGGACTATCGAGGCGCGTCTCGGCCAAGTCTTCCAGCGCCTCGGCCTTGGCGACCTGGTCGAGCAACGGAACTGTGCGCTCGGCCACCTCGGTACCGGGAAACCGTGCCGGCGCAGCTGGCGCGGCTATGATCGATCTTGCGCAGCGCATGACCCCCCTGACTCTGTTTGGCGCTGGAGCAGGCGACTTACCCGTCGCGACAGGCCGCGGGACGGGCTGAAACTGGATCTGTGCCTGTACTGTGCGTAGAATGTGCATTTACTCAATGCCACCTCAGGTGCAACGCGATGGCCGCCATCTTCGCAGAGGTGCTCGAATTGACGCGGGAACCCGGGACGTCGCGGTTCTCTGCAGCGGGCGTCACCGACATCCTTGGCCTGCAGCAGCAGGATCTGGCCGAGCTGGCGGGGGTCCATCGCAACACCCTGCGCACCTACCCGGAATCGCCAAGACTGCAATCCGCACTGCGTGACCTGATGCGAGTGCTGTCGGCCGCCGCGGCGGTGCAGCCGGATGCACAACGCGCCATCTTCCTGGTCAAGAACGAACCCATTCCTGAGTTCCGTCACAAGTCCCTGTTGCAACTGGTACAGGAAGGCCGGACCGAGGATGCGATTGGCTACCTGGAGTCAATCAGCACCGGGTTCGTCGGTTGATCCTCTTCTTGGCGACAGCAGGGCATCGAATCGGCCGGACTGATCCGGATTGCACATCGTTCAGTCGCCCTTGTTGAGGTCGGGCGTTCGGTCGTCTGTCTCGGGCAGACTTCGCCGCACCGATTCCCCCAACGCGGCCAGCCAAGCGTCGCTGTCGGGACTGTCGATCACCGCGTCTGCCAACGTCAGCAGCCGATCGAATTCGTCAATCCGCTCCATGAGCGGTCGGCTGTCGGCGGCGATCACCGCTCCGAAGCGTTTCTCGACTTGAATCAACAGCATGTTGCAGCTCGCCTGCAACTCTTTGCGGCGCGCGCGGCCTGGTCTCCTGCGGGTCGGGCTGCTCGCAGAACTGCCAAAAGCGATCCGCGGGCATCGCGTAGTCGCGCTGAAGTGTCTCCAAGGCTGCCATTGCGATGTCCGATTCGCGAATCGTCTCCCGCAGCCTGTCCATCTCCTCGCGCCGCCACTCGTCGCCGTCTTCCGGGTCCGCGGCCGTCAGCAGGTTCGAGCCGGCGCGGTCGCATAGCTCGATCGCGATCCGCTCGATTCGGAATGGATCGTCCGGGTGGATCCAGAAAAAGAGCCGGTACCGGTAAGCGATATCCCAGTGGGGATCCCAGTCGCCGGCCAAAGAGCCCATGTCGGCGCTGCGCGTCGGCTGGGTGAGGTACTGCAACCAGCCCAGCAGATCGAGTCGCAGCCCGTAGTTGCGCCAGGGACGGAGATAACGTGCCGTGGCAATGAAACGTCTGACCCGCTCCAACAAGGGATCGGGATGCGGCGCAATCTCGAACGGCTCGGCTGCCAGCGCCTCCTCGAGGGCGTAGCACAAATGAAAATCCGCGCGCTTCTCCGGTGGATCGATGCATCGCCAGCGGTCGCGCTCGATCCACTCCGCGGCGCGTTGCAGCAGAAACAGAAAGGCCCCGGTGGCGAACTGCGGCGGCAGTTCCGGGTGCAGCTCGCCCAACTGATCGCGCAGCAGGCGGTCGAGCCATTCG
>NZ_CAIKKU010000408.1 GCF_903828115.1 uncultured Thiodictyon sp.
CCGTAGGAGCGGCCCCCCGGCCGCGACGGGCTGCCGCGAGGGCGCGTCGCCGGAGGTACGATCGCGGCCTGGTCGGGACGACGGTCAAGGTTGGATTGGGGGCTGGACGCTTACCTTAGGCCCGGCCGCGCCGGGCGGCGGACAGGCCGAACAGTCCGATGAGCGCCAGCGCGAGCGAGCCGGGGGCGGGCGTGGCAAAGACCTGGACATTGAGGTCGCTTGACTTATTCCATGAACAAAAAGCCGAGGTGCCGGAGCCGGGCGCGCTGTCGCAATCGAACATCGTCAACAGGTTCGTCCGGTCGATGTAAGTGAATGCACCATCGGCGTCTTGTTGGGTCGAACCGCTCAAGGCGGCGTTCGAGGCGTGGGTATACCACATGTCGGGACCCGTGGCGTCTACCCCGAATTGGATCCACTGGCTCGGGCTGACGACCCAATTGAGGTTGGTAAAATCGACCTGCCAGAGTTGGTAGACCTGGCCGCCTGAACTCTGGTAGTCGGAATTCGACGCGTCGGCGTAGGTTACCTTGGTGAAGGTGATACTTGAGTTGTCGCTCTGGTTGCCGGAGATGATGTTACCCTGACTGCGCTGGGTGAAGGGGGTTACTCCGGTGGCATCGTAAAGGTCGGCGTAGAGACTGATCGACGAGTAGTGATCCTTGAGCTGCGATTCGGAGACCAGCATAGCGGGCGACCAGATGCGGATGGTGTCGATCGTCCATGGCTGTCCCGCGCGCGTTTCCGGCATGTAAAAGGTATCGCCGGTGAACCACTGGGCCTCGAACCCGGTCCAACTGATATTGCTGCGGGCGATGCCCGCCGCGTTATTGAGGTTTATGATTGGCAGCCCGCGGTCCACGACTAAATCCGCAATGGCATACACCGACCCGGAGGCGACCGCCCCAAGCAGTAGCGAGGCGGCGAGCACTGCCCCGGTAATTGTGTTCGGTTTCAAGGTAGATCCTCCTGGCTGGACACGGCTAATGTGGTTTGATGACTAGGTACTATACCTGCCGGGCGATGGGCGTGATCCAGTGCGCCGACAGTCCGTCCGCACCGCGCGGTCCAGGCCAAAACGAGGTCTACGCCTGGGCGCCGGGCCGCGCGACCTTGACCATCGTTCCGGCGGCGAGCGGTGCGCCCCGTCCGCAAGGACGCAACGGCATCGCGGCGACATGGGTGCGCGCGGCGCACCCTACGGCTCTCCGGGCCGGACCGACGATCAAGGCCAGCCGCACCGGTCGGAGGGGCGGCTGGCGCGCGGCGCGGCACCGGGGCGGCGGTCAGCGCGAGACGGGCGTGCCATCGGGCGGCGGCAGCACGCCAGGCGGCGGAGGGCGTCGCGCCGGCGGCGCGGCCGCGACCTTCACGGTCTGCACCTTCGCCTGCCCGGTACTGCACTGGTTTGTCGCGCCGATCGTGAGTGTGCTGTTGGCCGGGACGGTGACCCGACAGCCGTCTGGATAGACGACGGTGACCGCGCCGCCGACGGCCGCGATCCGATCGCCCGCGTAGAGCGCCATATCGTTCTGGGCCGTGACGGTGGTCGTGGTCTTGGTGACCAGGACCTGCCCTTGCGGCTGATAGATCAGGGCCGACGCGGTCGCCGCCACGCCCGCCGCGCCGTAACCGGCGAGTATCACCGCCAATCCAAGGGTCTTGTGCGCTATCTTCATCTGTCCAGGCCTCTTCGGCATATTTACGCAAGTATAGAATAAAGGGTGTGCGGGCGCGCGCGCAAGTCCCGATCGCGACTGGGCCGAGTGGGCCTCGATCATCGACCCCGGCCACGCGCCCGGGCCGCAACCCGTCGCGGCCCGGGGGCCGCTCCTACGGCGCAGCCCCCGGGCCGCGACGAGCAATGGCGAGGTCGTCGAACCAGACCCCGCCCTGGCCGTTGAGACCCTCGCCAGCGGGCTGCACCTGCTCCAGCCGCAGCACCTGCACCGGGCAATCCGTTTCCGGCACCACGAAATCGAAGCCGAAAACCTGCCAGTCGTCCCTGCCCACGAAGGCCTCGCTGGCCGCCACGGGTCGCGGAGCCTGCCAGTTACAAGCCAGAATCCAGCGCAGTCCTGCTCCGGGCGAAAGGCCGTCCGGCCGCACCCGGCCCTGGAGGCGATAGGGTCCGGGATCGAGAAACAGCGGCTGGCGGATGTCCTCGAAGTGGGCGGGCCGTCCGTTGAAGGCCACATGCAGGGCCCGTCCACCACGGGTGCCGTAGGTCTGAGCGGTTTCGACCGTGACCCCGGGCCCCGGTTGGATCCGCCAGTCGAAACCCAAGCCTGTGATGGGTAGATCGAAACCGCCGTTGTACAGATTTCCTGTGGCCTGCTGGGCGCGCGCGTCCAATCCCCCCAGCCACGCGAGGTAGGCGGCGCGCCAGCGGCCTTCCTTCCACAGTCGATCCAGGTAAAGGCGCTGTTCAGTGGCGGTGGGTATGGCGTGCTCGCGATTGCGCGACTGGTACAGGAAGATCACCGTTTCCACCTGCGAGGCCTGCGTCGCGGCGTGGGCGAAAAAGCCGTCCCACCAGTCCGGCGGCCGGTCCAGCAACGGCAGCAGCAGGGCGCGGCTGGCCGGGTCCTCCGCGAATGTGAGCAGCCGCGGGAAGAGTTCGGCAGCCGACGCGGGCCGGTTGCGCAGTAAGGCGCTCCAACGTTGCAGGCCCAGGTCCGGCCGGTCTTGGGTGAACCAGAAATTGGCCGAGCGCGCCAGCGCCGGGATCCGCATCGGACCCAGGAGGTCGGCGATCTCAGCCAGGGCGAGCGCCTCCGGCCGCCGGTCGGCCGCGACCCACAGGTCCGCCAGGGCGAAATAGGCCAGGCCGTCGGTGGGATCGCCCCAGATTGACGCCTCTAGCAGGGAGGACGCGACGGCGGGGGCGTTCGTGATCGTGGTCTCGGCACGCTGGTAGAGCGCCGCCGGATGGTTGGGGCGCCAGCGCAACGCGGCCACAGCCGCATCCGGTGTTCCCAGCTCCGCGTAATAGTCGGCCAGCCCGACGACCAGGATGCGCCAGGTCAGGACCCCGAGCAGCAAGCCGAGGGCGACGCGCCGCAGCGGGTTCCGGATAAGGTGCGGGTGGTGCGGTTCGTTCATGCTCGCGGTGCGAATCGCCGGTTCCGACTCCGTAGGAGATGCCCAGCGGGCGCCGCCATGACCGTGGGACCTTGCCGCGGGCAGGGGCAACGTCAAGATGCGACCTTCCGGCTAACGGTCATGGCGCCCGCGCCACCCCGGCAGATGAAAGTCATGCCGATCGCTGGCGAGCGAGCCTGCGTAGTCAGGGCTTCCAGCCCTGACTGCTCCAGCCTGGCTACGCAGGGGACTTTCACGGTAAGGCTCGGCATCTCTGTCGCTGGCCGTTGACGCCGATCGCAGTTGTCCCTGAGGGTTGGTCAAGGCTACCGCCCGCCAGCCCGAGCCCGAACAGCCGCCGCCACTGGGGAGGATACGTCATCCCCGGTGCCCTGGGCAAATTCGGTGTGGCCGTTGACTCTTTATGTTCGGATGTTCGGCGTATAGTTGCGCGGCCGGAGGGCGTGATGCGTCCACGTTGTGGGGTGATAGGTGAGCAATTTATGGTCGATCTGCATTCGCATCTCTTGCCCGGCGTTGATGACGGCGCGCCCGATCTGACGACGGCGTTGGCGATGGCGCGTCTGGCGGTGGCCGACGGCATCGCGGTGATGGCCTGTACGCCGCATATCTACCCGGGTCTGTATGAGAATCAGGGTCCCGCCATCCGCCAGGCGGTGGCAGAGCTACAGGTGCACCTGGACGAGGCCGACATCGCGCTGCGGGTGACCTACGGGGCCGATACCCATCTGGCGCCGGACCTGGTCGCAGGCCTGCGCTCCGGACGGGTACCAACCCTGCACAACAGCCGCTATTTTCTGTTGGAACCGCCCCACCACGTTGCCCCGCCCCGCCTGGAAGAAACCGTGTTCAACCTCCTGACCGCCGGTTATGTGCCGATCATCACTCATCCGGAGCGCTTGGAATGGATCGAAGACCGTTACGCGGCCTTGGTCGAGTTGGCGCGACACGGCGCCTGGTTGCAGGTCACGGCGGGCAGCCTCACCGGCCGCTTTGGTGCAAGCGCCCGGTATTGGGCCGAGCGTCTGCTGGACGAGGGCTGGGTGCACATTCTGGCGACGGATGCCCATGGCGTCGACCGCCGCCCCCCGCTGCTGGCCGAGGGCCGACGCGCGGCAGAACCTTGGGTGGGGGCGGACGAAGCCTTGCAACTGGTTGCGACACGACCTCGTGGTATATTGGAAGATATCGAGCCTGTAACGCTGACGGCGGCGTTGGGTCTGAGCGGCGTCGTCGTGCCGCCGGCGGGCCGGTCGTGGCTGCGAAAATTGTTCTTAAATAAGTGAATTTCATGTTAATGGGGCGCAGTGGTCCGTGGGGTACCGCGGTCCGCACCAGTGTTCAGGGGTTAGCGCAGTTGTCCGGCAAGACAGACCAAAGGTTGCTTATTTCATCATGGGTAAGGTGGTTTACAGGCGCGGCGCCCTGGGCCCTGGCGCTCGCCCTCGCGGCCTGTGCCAACACCGGCCAGCGGGCCGGGGATGCGGGAGGCGCCCTCGCGTCGGCGAACCCTCAGGCCGCATCCAAGGCCCGAGTGTCAACCGCTGCCGACAATCCGGGCCTCATCGCCGCGGGTAACGTGCCAGGCGCCCAGGATTATTTGATCGGACCGCAGGATCTGCTCAAGATCGAGGTGTATGGGGTTGAGTCACTGAACCGCTCGGTGCGGGTCAATGCCACCGGTCAGATCGTCCTGCCGCTGATCGGCCTGGTCCAGGCGGCTGGCCTGACCAGCGAGCAACTGGCGTCCGCAATCGCCGCCCGGCTCGCCAAGGACTATCTGCAAAACCCGCAGGTCATTATCTTCATCGAGGAATATACCAGTCAGCGGGTCACCGTGATCGGCGCGGTCAAGGCGTCGGGGGTCTATCCGGTCAAGGGTCGGACGACCCTGATGCAGGCGGTGGCCGGCGCCGGCGGCCCCTCAAGCGTGGCGAACCTCAGGTCGGTCAGAATCATGCGCAACAGGCTTGACGGCACGCGCTATATCAAGGAGTACGATCTGACTAAAATCCGCGACGGCCGCGTTCCCGACCCCGAAATCCTGGGCGAGGACGTGATCCTGGTAGACACCTCCATCGTGAAGGATACCGCCAAGCAGATGTTCGAGTTCGTTTTCCCGTTCGCGGTGTTCGCCTCTTTCTTCTAAGACGCGATGAACGCACCCGACCTGCCGATCGCGGCCGATCACCGCTTGCTCCCGCCGGAGCGCGCCCCGTTGGAGCGCCCTTACGGTGTCCCCCTCCAGGCGCCGTCGGCACACTCCCTGGGGCCCGAGGAGGAGCCGGAAGGCGAGGGATTGGACCTGCGCGAGTTGTGGCAGGTCGTACTCAAGCGCCGCTGGACCATCGTCGTGGTCACCCTCATTGTGGTCGCGACCATGATGACCAACACCTATCTGGAGACCCCGATCTACCGTGCCGACCTGACGCTGCAAATCGACAGCGAGGATATCAAGGTGGTGACGATAGGCGCGCCGGTCGATGCCGCCACCGGCGGCCAGGACTACCTCCAGACGCAGTACGAATTGCTCAAGAGTCGCAGCCTGGCCCAGCGGGTGGTCGAACAGATGGGCCTGAACGACCGCCCGGCGGCAGCGCCCCCGACCCCGCCCTCGTGGGTTATCCAGGCGAAGCGCTGGATGGCCGAGTTACTGGCCCGCGGCGACACCGACCCGACGGTCGCGTCTGAGGCGGGGGCCCCAGACCAGGCGGCGGACAGCGCCCGGCTGGAGGGCGCCATCAGCGGCTTACTTGGCGGCCTGACGATTACGCCGGTGCGCAACTCCCGGCTGGTGCGGCTCTCATACGCCAGTCCCAACCCGGTGCTGGCGGCGGCCATCCTGAACAACCTGGCCAAGAGCTATATCAACCTGAATCTCGAGCGGCGCTTCGACTCCACCACCTATGCCCGCAATTTTCTGCAGGAAAGGTTGCAGCAGGTCAAGGCCAAACTGGAGGAATCGGAACGGGAGCTGGTCGAGTTTTCGCGCCGGGAAGAGATCATCTCCGTCGATCAGAAGGAGAGCATCATCACCGGAAATATGACCGCGGCCAGTGCCGCCTTGATCGATGCCAGCAAGAAGCGGATGGCGGCCGAGTCGATCTACCGACAGATGGAGCGCACCCGCGGCCAGGGGCTGGCGGCGGTGCTCGACAGCACGATCATCCAGGACCTCAAGCAGACCAAGGCCAAACTCGAGGCGCAGTACCAGGACAATCTCAGCACCTACAAGCCGGCCTTTCCGGCCATGGTCCAGTTGCGTAGCCAGATCAATCAGATCGATGCCACGATCGATCAGGAGATCGACAACATTCGGGCCGCGATCACCGGCAACTACGAGGCCGCCAGGGCTGAAGAGGCGATGCTGCGCGCCAACCTCGAGCAGATGAAACAAGAAGTGCTGTCGCTGCAGGGCCGCAGCATCCCGTTGAACATCCTGCGCCGCGAGGCGGATACCAATCGTCAGCTCTACGAGGGCCTGCTGCAGCGTTACAAGGAAGTCGGGGTTACGGCGGGGATCGGCACCAACAACATCTCGGTGGTGGACGAGGCCAAGGTGCCGTCCGCGCCCTTCACGCCAAACCCGCGGAAAAACGGGCTGCTGGCACTGGTGCTCGGGGTGCTGGGTGGTATCGGCCTGGCCTTCCTGTTCGAGCATCTCGATGACAGCTTCCGCCGACCCGAGGAACTGGAGAAACTGCTGGGTCTGCCGATGTTGGGTATCATCCCGAGTTCCCCCAGGCTCGCTGCCGAGGGCCGCGCGATTGCCCTGGTCGGCCACGACGACCAGCGCTCGGCCTTCGCCGAGGCCTACCGCTCGGTGCGCACCGCCCTGCAGTTCTCCACCGCGACCGGCGTACCGCGACTGCTGACCGTGACCAGCGCGACCACTGGTGAAGGGAAATCAACGACTGCGCTTAGCCTGGCGATCCAGTTCGCCCAGGCCGGCAAGCAAACACTGCTGATCGAGGCCGACTTGCGCAAGCCCTCGATCCATGTGTCCCTGCGACTCGACAATCAGACCGGCCTGACCAACTACCTGGCCGGCGGGGAGGCGCAGCCGGTCGACATCACCCGGCCTACCCATATCCCCAACCTGTTTGCCATCCCGTCGGGACCCCTGCCGCCCAACCCGGCCGAGTTGCTGGCCTCGGCCCGAATGGTTGAGTTGCTCTGCCTGGCCGCTGAAAGGTTCGACCAGGTGATCGTGGACAGTCCGCCGCTACTCGGTCTGGCCGACGCGCTGATCATCGGCAATCTGTGCCAGGGCACCTTGCTGACGGTGGAGGCGGGCAGCACCCCGCGCGGTTACGTCGTGGGTGCAGTCAAACGTTTGCGCGCGGCGCGGATACCCCTGCTGGGCTCGATCCTGACCAAGCTTGAGGCCCGCGCGGGCGGCTACGGCTACTATCGCAGTTACTATTATTATCAGCACAGCGGCTATTACGGCGACAGCGAGGCGAAAAAGCTGTCGGGGTAGAGAGCAAGCGAGCGGGTGACTGAACGGTTTCGCCATTATCAGATAGGATCGGCGCATGAGAACCTGGAGTGTGGTCTTCACCAAACCCCGACAGGAAGCCGTCGCCCGGGAGAACCTGGCGCGGCAGGCTTTTCTGCCCTACCTGCCGATGCTCAAGCAGCCCAAGCGTCTGCGCGGGCGGTGGGTCGAGGTGGTCGAGCCCCTGTTCCCACGCTACCTGTTCGTGGCGCTGGATTTCGGCGTGCAGGATCTTTCCCCAATCCGCTCGACGCTCGGGGTCGTCAATCTGGTGCGCTTCGGCCCGGAGCCCGCGACCGTGCCGGAGGGGATCGTCGAATCGTTGATGGCCGCCGAGGACCCGGCCGCGGCCTGTCATCTGGTCCGCGCCGAGCCGTTTCAAAAAGGCGATCGGGTGACCATTGCCGCGGGACCCTTCGCTGGTATCGAAGCGATCTTCGAGGCGCCAACGGGGAAGGGGCGGGTTGCCGTCTTGCTCGATCTGCTGGGCCGTGTCGCCCGCGTTCAGATCGACCGGAATCACATCGTCTGCGCACCTCGCACCTTGCAGCCCGCCGGACCGGCGTGACCCCGAACGATGGCGCGGCGCATCCATCGCTCGACGAGCCGCGCGCGACCAGGCACCGCGGCGCGCGGTGCCAATTCCACGCCTCGCGCCGCCGGAACCGGCTACACTGGCGGCGTCCGGACCCAGGCAGTCCAACGACGCCGACGCGCGGGGCGGGGTTGCGATCCCCGGCGGGCGGCGCGACCGACCGGGGCCATCCGCTGAGAGCAAGACCCATGCACAGACCCGTCCTGGCTACCCCGTTCCTGACCGCGCTGCTGAGCGGCTGCGGCTCCTTTCTGCCCGGCCATATCGGCGGCATTGTCACCTATGTCTCGCCCGACGATTACGCCGAGCGCCTCTGCGCCCATGTGGAGCTGGAGAGCTATCCGTCCTGTGTGAGCCATGTCCTTGACTATTTCGAGGAGCCGAAGGCGGAGGATGTCCCGGTGACCGAGGTCACCTCGGGGCCCTTCGCCGTCGCGATGGACAACCGGCTCTATCTGGGCACCTACCAGGGTGGGCTCTTCAGCTCCAACTTCCGGGTGACCAGCGGGCACAAGGCCTGTCGGGGCGCCTACAGCGCCTACACCGGATCGCGCGACGCGATCTACGACGTCTACTGTAACGACGGCCGCGCCGGCTGGGCGGCGACCATCCGGGATCAGTCCGGCAGTAACGGCATCGGCCAACTGACGCTGAGCGACGGCACCAAGGGCGAGATCATCTTCGGCTATGCCGCCCTGGGTCGCGCCAGGCCCTATCCCTGGGGGGACGTCTGGCGGCCGCGGCCGGGGCAGACAGGTCCGGCGCCGCGTTCGGCGTTCGAGGTCGACTAGGGGCTCAACGCCGGTCCTTTACCGTGAAAGTCGCGCCGGGAGCGCGCTCCCATTCCCCCTCTCCCACTGGGAGAGGGCGGGGTGAGGGAACGGCCATGGCGCCCGCAACTTTCATCTTCCGGGATGGCGCGGGCGCCATGGCCGTTAGCCGGGCGAAGCCCCGTCGGCGCCTGACCGGCCGGCCCTGGGCTATTGCCGCCCCTTGTAGTCTCCGCCCGGGGTTTCAATATTGGACGGACGTCGGACAACTGCCCAAGGCAGTTGTGGGATCCGTTCATCCGACAGCATTTATCAACAGCAGGGGGGTCGCGGTGTCACCAACATCGATCGGGGTCGTCGGGGGCGGAATCGGGGGATTGGCGGCCGCCTGGCTGTTGGATCGGCGCTACGAGGTCACCCTGCTGGAGGGCAACGACTACGTGGGCGGCCACACCAACACCCGGATGGTCCCGCACCCCGACGGCGACTTTGCGGTGGACACCGGCTTCATGGTCTTCAACGACCGCAACTATCCGCTGCTGTGCGGGCTCTTCGCGCACCTGGGGGTCGCCTCCTACCCGACCGACATGTCCTTCGCGGCGAGCATCGACGGCGGCCGGGTGGAGTACGCGGGGTCCGACTTCGGCGGACTCTTCGGGCAGCGCAGCAACCTGTGGAACCCGGGCTTCCTGCGGATGCTGATCGACATCGCCCGCTTCAACCGGGCGGCCAAGGCCTTCCTCGACCGGCCGGCGGACGACACCCTGTCCCTGGGGGATTTTCTGGACCGGGGACACTACGGCAAGCGCTTCGCCAGTCACTACCTGTTACCGATGGCCGCGGCCATCTGGTCCTGCCCCACGCAGCAGATGCGCGCCTTCCCGTTCCTCTCCTTCGCCCGCTTCTTCAACAACCACGGGCTCCTGGATCTGGCGGACCGGCCGCAGTGGCGTACCGTCAGCGGGGGCAGCCGCAGCTATGTGCAGCGCATGGTGGGGGCACTGCGCGGCACGGTGCGCACCGAGACACCGGTGCGCCAGGTCAGGCGCACGGGCGGCGTCGTCGAGGTGGAGACCGTCACCGGCGAGCGGCTGACCTTCGATCAACTGGTCCTGGGCTGCCACGGCGACCAGGCCCTGGCCCTGATCGCGGACCCGAGCCCGCTGGAGTCGGAACTGCTGGGCTGCTTTCACACCAGGCCCAATCGGGTCTATCTGCACCGTGACCCGGCCCTGATGCCGCGGCGGCGCCGGGTCTGGTCCTCCTGGAACTACCTGCGCGGCGCGGCTGCGGACCCGGCCGCGTCCGTCACCCTGACCTACTGGATGAACAGCCTGCAGAACCTGCCCAAGGACACCGACGTCTTCGTCAGCCTGAACCCGGCCCAGCCCCCGCGCGCCGAACTCGTGATCGAGCAACTGGACTACCGGCACCCGGTCTTCGACGCCCCTGCCATCGCCGCCCAGGCGCGAATGCGCGAGATCCAAGGCCAGTCCGGGCTCTGGTTCAGCGGTGCCTGGCTGGGCTACGGCTTCCACGAGGACGGCCTGCGCGCCGCGGTCGAGGTGGCCGCGGCCCTGGGGGTGCCCGCCCCCTGGCCCGACACCGGCACCCGTGCCCCGGCCCCCGCCGCCGCGAGTCCGGTCGGCGCCCAGCCCCAGCCGGCCCATTCATGAACGCCGCCGCGGGGCAACTCCTGTTCGGGCAGGTCATGCACCGCCGATTCTTCCCGGTGCGCTATCGCTTTGTCTATCGGGTCTTCAGCCTGGTCCTGGATCTCGATCGGATCGGCGAGTTGGCGGCCGGGCACCGCTGGTTCTCCCATAACGGCTTCAATCTGTTCGCCTTCCATGATCGGGACCACGGCGCCGGTGACGGGACCCCCTTGCGGGACTGGCTGCTGGGGCAGGTCGCCCGGCTGGGTCTGAAGATCCCGATCGAGCGGATCGCGATCCAGTGTATGCCGCGGGTCCTGGGCTATGGCTTCAACCCCATGACCCCCTGGTTCTGCTATGGCCCCGACGGTGAATTGGTGGCGATCCTGTGCGAGGTCCACAACACCTTCGGGGAGCGCCACGGCTATCTGCTGCACCAGCACGGCGAGCCGCTGCAGTGGCCGGTGCGCCAGTCCCGCACCAAGGGCTTCCACGTCTCGCCCTTCGTCGGGATGCAGGCGGACTACCGCTTCCGCTTCACCCACCAGGGCGAGGAGTCGAGCGTCGTGATCCACGAGTACGAGGACGGCCAGTTGATGCTGGTCGCGGCCCAGCGCGGTACCCTGCGCCCGTTCACCGACGCCAACCTGCTGCGGGCGGCCCTGGCCTTTCCCTTCCTGACGTTGAAGGTCGTCACCATGATCCACTGGCACGCGCTCAAGATCTGGCTGGGCGGCGCCACCTATTTCCCCAAGCCCATGCCGCCCCGGGAGGAAGTCACCTGATGTCAGCCGAAGAAACGATCGATGCCCGAACCCTGACCAGCCGGACCCGACCGGCTGGTCTGTCACGCCTGTTCGCCGCCCTGTGCCGCCAACTCGCCTTCGGCAGCCTGCTGGTGCGCCTGCCCGGGGACCGGGCCGACCTCTATCGGGGGCGCTTCGCCGGTCCCGCGGGGGAGATCGTCATTGCGCGTCCCCTGCGCCTGCTGCTGCGCCTGCTGACCCGGGGCGACATCGGTTTTGCCGAGTCGTACATGGAAGGCGACTGGGAGACCCCGGACCTGCCGGGCCTCCTGGACGTGCTCCAACTCAACGAGGAACACCTGGGCGCCGGCCCCAAGGGGCTGCGCTGGTCCCGCCGGCTGGACCGCCTGACCCACCGGCTGCGCGACAACCGCCCCGGCATGAGCCGGCGCAACATCGCCCGTCACTATGATCTCGGCAACGACTTCTACCGGCTCTGGCTGGACCCGGGGATGACCTACTCCGCCGCCCTGTTCGCGGACCGGGAGCGCGAATCGCTGGAGACCGCCCAGGTCCGCAAGTACGCACGCCTGCTCGATGATCTCGACGCGCGCCCCGGGCAACACCTACTGGAGATCGGCTGCGGCTGGGGCGGGCTCGCCGAGGCCGCGGCGCGGCGCGGGCTGCGCGTCACCGGCGTCACCCTGTCGCGGGAGCAATTGGACTATGCCCAGGCACGCATCGCCGCCGCGGGACTGAGCGACCGGGTGGAACTGCGCCTGCAGGACTACCGCGACATCCGCGGCCAGTTCGACCACTGCGTCTCCATCGAGATGCTGGAGGCCGTCGGCGAGGCCTACTGGCCCACCTACTTCCAGGCCCTGTGCCGCCTGGTGCGCCCCGGCGGGCGCCTCAGCCTGCAGGTCATCACCATGAACGAGGACGACTTCCTGCGCTACCGGCGCAGCGCCGACTTCATTCAGCTCTACATCTTCCCCGGCGGCATGTTGCCCTCCCCCGAGCGGCTGCGCGCCCAGGCCGACGCCGCCGGCCTCACCCACCTGGAAGAGCGCTGGTACGGCGCCGACTATGCCGAAACCCTGCGCCGCTGGCGCCGCGCCTTCCATGACCAGGCCCCGGCGGTCGCGGCACTCGGCTACGACGCGCGCTTCCGCCGCATGTGGGACTACTACCTGGCCTACTGCGAGGTCGGCTTCGACAGCGGGGTGACCGACCTGCTGCAGGCCGTCTTCGAGGTCCCGGGGCCGGACCGCGGCGGGGCGACGTCTTAGGGACTGCCTATACGCCACTTTCGTTGTCGTTGTCGTTGTCGTTGTCGTTGTCGTTGTCGTAATCGAGGTTATCGTAGCGCCCCGGATTCTATCGCACCCCGAAGTGCATCGCTTCTACGATTACGACAACGATGGTGTTTAACTTGTTCTTGACTCGCTATTCAGTACCACCAGACGCAATTGCTCGGACCATTGACGTAGGGTGCGCCGCGCGCACCTTCAGAGGCTGCGGTTGCTCGCCGCGGCCAGGGTTTCGGTTGGCGCCATGGTGCGCACGGCGCACCCTACGGTCGCGACGCGGCCAGCGGAAATCCCACCTCGCAGGACCAACCCCCCATGCACCCAACCGCTCCAGCCGCGACACCGCCCCCGGACCCCGCCGCCGCCCGGCACAGCGCCCGCCTGGGCGAACTGATCCGCGCCGAGATCGCCGCCGCCGGGGGCCTGCTGCCCTTCGATCGCTTCATGGACCTGGCGCTCTATGCCCCGGGGCTCGGCTATTACGTGGCGGGGGCGGCCAAGTTCGGGGCGGGCGGGGACTTCGTGACGGCCCCGCAACTGTCGCCGCTCTTCGGCGGCTGCATCGCGGTGCAGGCGGCGGAGGCATTGAAGCGGCTCGGCGGGGGCGATGTGCTGGAGTTCGGCGCCGGGGACGGCGCCCTGGCCGTCGCGGTCCTGACCGGCCTGGAACATCTGGGCGCCCTGCCCGGCCGCTACCTGATCCTGGAGCCGAGCCCGGACCTGCAAGAGCGCCAGCGGGCCCTGCTCACCGCCCGGGTCCCGCACCTGGCCGGGCGCTGCGCCTGGCTCACCGGTTTGCCCAGGGCCCTGCGCGGGGTGGTCCTGGCCAACGAGGTGCTGGACGCCATGCCGGTCCACCGCTTCAGTATCGGCGCCGGGGGGGAGCCGCTGGAGGTCTGCGTGGGCGAGCGCGACGGGGCCTTGACCGAGATCGCGGCCCCGGTGCGCTCCCCGGGCCTCACCGCGGCGATCACCGCCCTCCAGCAAGCGGGGCTGGCCCTGACCCCGGGCTACACCTCGGAGATCAACCTGCGCCTGCACCCTTGGTGCGCCGCCCTCGGCGGCTGCCTGGACGCTGGTCTGGTGCTGCTGATCGACTATGGCTATCCGGCGTCCGCCTATTACCAGCCGGACCGCACCATGGGCACCCTGATGTGCCACTGGCGCCACCAGGCGCACGGGGACCCCTACCGTCACCTGGGCCTTCAGGACATCGGCGCCCATGTGGACTTCAGCGCCGTGGCCCAGGCCGCCCTGGCGGCGGACCTCACGGTCGCCGGGTTCGCCACCCAGGCCCAGTTCCTGATCGGCTGCGGTATCGACCGGCTGATGGCGGATGCGGCCGACGGCGGCGCGGCGGACCCGAACCTGGCGCAGGCGGTCAAGCAACTGCTGCTGCCCGCGGCCATGGGCGAGCGCTTCAAGGTGCTCGCACTCAGCCGCGGACTCAGCGGTCCCTGGTGCGGATTCTCCATGCGCGACCTGCGCGACCGGCTCTGATCCATCAATTCCCGCTCACCGGCGCGGCCTTGATCATCATCCCGGCGACTGGGAGCGCCGCACCCCAGTGCGGCCCGGCCGATCGACAACAGGTGGTGCCACAGTCGTTTGCGAG
>NZ_CAIKKU010000409.1 GCF_903828115.1 uncultured Thiodictyon sp.
ATTGAAGACGCGCAGTGTTCGCAAAGTGTTCATGACATAGGAAAGGGACACGGCATGTAGCCTTGGGGGCAGTTCAGATGTCGGATTTGCGTGATATATCAGTGAGCGCGAATATTAGTAGAACTTGATGCGATTGCCCTGTGGGCTGGCGCGGTAGACGCCAAAGGCCCGCGCCAGACCGCGGCTGACCAGGACCTTGGCCAGATCGTCCCCGTCGGCAGTGGTGACGAAGGCGTAGACGCGCTTGAAGCGGCCATCGCCGCGGGCATCGGCGAAGCTGGTATGCACCGTAAAGGGCCGTGCCAGTATCGCGCGGACCTCCTTGGCGGCGGTCTCGCCCAGGGACCGGGCGAGTTGGATGGATGCCGCCGGTGTGCCGGCGTAGCCGGAGATGCCGAAATAGCGTCGCTGTTGGCGCAGGCGCCTGGCGTCCGTGTCGTCGCTGACGTGCCACTCAAAGGTATCGGCGCCATAGACGCGGATGGTGTGTTCGCTGCCATCGGGCAGCCGCACCAGGAAGCTGTCACCGTCGGCCCAGTCGGTGACAACCAGTTGGCTGCCAGGAAAACTCTGGAGATCCTTGGCGAACAGCGTGCCGGCCAGCAGGATCGCCAGCAATGCCAAGAGGGCGAGGCCGCTGCGGTTGACGCCCGGACGGCGGGCTTTGGCGGACATGGACGGGTTGGCGATTGGCATCGATCAACGCTAAGTGTGAACTGCGGTCAACACCGCAGCGTCACGGAGCAGCGACGACCCGGAACTGATCAGGCAGCATGGCGGATGGACAGGGATCGGTCGATTCTCCGCCGTCGGCGGCCAGGACACAACCGGCCAGCGCAGACCCGGCGAGGTCCAACCACCACAGCCGATGGTCCGCCAGCATGATGCCTGCCCCTGGAGCCGTATGGGGATACAGCCCGGGCCATTCCATCAGCGGGCAGAGGACTCATGGACCAGGCGACGCCGCGCTGCCTGCGCTCGGGTCGCCGAGTTTGGTCAGGCGCAGTTCGATGCGGCGCGCATCGGCGTCGTCTACGGGACCATTGGGACGGACCGGAATCGTCTGACCGGCGGAGTAGGTGCGTACCTGTATCTGTTCCAAGGCCGCGTGGTCCGGATGCTGCGCGACATGCTGCGCGACAAATGCCTGCCAGGCCTGCCTGATCGCAAGCGCACGGAGCAGGCCTAGGTCATTGTTGGAGCCCGGTCGTAAACCGGCGATGGGCGCTGTACCGGCGAGCACTGGCGGCAGCCCGCCATCCAGGTTGCCGCGGGTCGTCTTCATCGGCATGCTGTCGGTGTGCCCGATGATCTCCAGCGTATTGACATTCTGCAAAGCATTGGCGTTTCGCTTGACGATTTCAGAGGCGATCTTCTGAAAGCCGCCTATCCGCAGGCTGTCGGTGGCAACGGCGGTCACCGTCGCCCCGCCGGATGGGAACAGCACGTCCGAGGGGATGGTAATGATGGGCGGTTTGTCGTTACTCCGCGCAAGTTGTTCAACCAGGCGGTCACGCTCCTGCTCAGCGTTCTTGCGTCGCTGTTCTGATTGCGCGATTACTTCTGCCAGTCCCCTGATCGCTTCCTGCCATCCGTCTTTGCCGGAACCGGCCAAGGCGCGCAGACGGTTGAGTTCTCTCTCTAACTCCGCCAGCTTCGACGTCAGCTTGGTCTGCTGATCGCGCAGGGCCGCGAGTTCTACGGTGAGCCGGTCCCGCTCCTGTTTCAGGACTGAGAGCATTGTGGTTAGTTTGCGGTTCTCTTCCTCAAGCCGTTGGCTCTTCGTTTGACAGGCCGCGAGCGCGTCGACATTCTGCCGCAGTTGTTCGCACGCCTTGATTTCTGCGATGGCCTTCCTGATGGTATCGCCGAAGGCCTGCTGGTATCGCTCATCGCTGCCCTGTGGGAGCGGCCCCATGCCCAATAAGTTCCGCAGTTCGATGATCTGTCCCTTGAACACATCTTCGCTGGGATTGACCAAGAACACGAACAGCACTACGGCCACCAGCGCAATGGCCGTGATGAACAGCGTCATGAACAGATCGCTGATGCTAGGCCAATACGAGACCTGATGGCCCGACTCATCGTCGCTGATCATGGCTCAGGTCTTCCCACCCGCATATCAGTCACACCCGGCTGCCGAATATGCGTCCGAATAGCCCGCGGCCCGCCAGTCGACCGAGTCGTTCAAGCGCCACGTTCAGGGCTTCAAGTTCCCGGGCCAGCCGTTGCTGCTGATCCGCGGCCGCGGTGGCTGCGCTGCCCAATTCCGCGGCCACCGCGCGGCCCTGCTCCAACAACCGGTCGAGGTCGCTACGCACCGCGGCGCCGGTCTGATGCAGCCGGGTCGCCTCGGACAGCCAATGCTGCCAACCGGCGCTGACCTGCTCCGCGCGCTCCAGCAGCGCCTCAATGCGGACGCTGGTCTCCTGCTGGGTGCGCAGTAGGGCTTCAACGGCCGGGCGTACCGTGTTGGCGTCGTTGGTCAGCTTATCGAAGTATGCTGTGAGGCCGGCGAGACGCCCCGTGGTTGTGGCGGCGGTCTGCTGCATGTCGGCCAAGGCCTCTCGGGCGCTGTCGAGTTGTTCAGTGATAGCTGTCATACGGTCGCTGGCGGCGACGATGTCACCGCGCGCCCCGACGATCAGATCCCGGGTCTGTGAGGACGCCTGAAGTGCAGCATCGATCCGGGTCTGGACCTGTTCGATGCGACCCACCGAGTTGGCGACCCGCGTGATCGCGTCGTTGGCGCTGCTGTGCAGGTTCGTGATGGTCGCCAACGCCGCATGAAGGGCCTCGCGGAACCCCTGTTGCGCGTCGTTCAGGCTGCCGCGAACCTGGCTCGCCGTCGCCATCAGCAGGCTGTCCACGCGCCCGGTGACAGCATCAAGGCCCGCATTCAGATCCTTTCGCATACCCTCGGTGGTAGCATCGCAAAGGGCCTGGACTGATCGGGTCAGATTAGTGATCGACTGGCTGGTATCGGCCTTCAGCGCGCGGTTTTCGGCCGCGACGGACTGCGCCGCATCGCGCAATGGCAGTGCGGCGGCATCAAGGCGCGCCACCGCGTCCTGACAGGCCGTCGCCAATGCCTGACTCGCCGCCTGGGCGATCAGACCGCTCGCGGACTGACAGGCGGCCTGGAACTGTGCCGGTAGCGCATCCGTCGTGTCCTTCAGCAGCCGATGAGACTCCAGCAGGTGTTTTGAGAGCATCTCACCGGCCAACTCCATCTGTGCTGCCGCCTTGTTCACATCAGTGGCCACTGCGAGCAGGCCATCGAACCGGCTGACCACGGGCGCAGTCGGTCCCAGATGATCGGCGATGGTCTTGCTGAGGATATCGAGCCTGGGGGCAAGTTGCTTGACGCCCCCGACAAAGCGATTCGAGGCCTGCTGTAGCGGCGGTGCGTTGATCTGGAAGCCCTGCGCCGCGTCGGTGAGCCGCTGCACGAATCCATCAAGGTTGCGCTGACTCGCAAGCATCTGCGCCGTCAGGTCTGCCAGTTGCGCCCGGACGCCATCGAGCTCCCGACTGAGCGACGGAGGCGGGAAGCGCACGAACAAGTATTCCAAATCCAGTTGGTCCAGTTCCCCGGCGAGGGTGCCGCGGTTGTGGGTATACAACCCGCGTACCATGGCGACGATGACGGTCAGCCCCAGTGCCCAGAGGCTCGGAAGGAAGGCCTGGCTCAGGTCATGGATCAGGTTCCTGGCATTAGCAAGACTGCCTGGTCCCGACGATGGCTGTCCGCCTTCGGCGTTGCCGCCAGCCCGACTCGTGCTGGTCGATTGTTGGGGCGCTGCACTTGTCACGCTAGCCGTGATGTCGAAATCTCTCAAGACCGGCTTAATACACAAAAGGGTGCCCGCGATACCGCAAACCAGAAGCAACCCGGCGATTCCGCCCGATAGCCGCGCCCAACGCCGCCGCGCCTCGCGGCGCGCGGAGACCTGATGCAACTCCTGTAGCGAAATGGCACGACCAGAGCGACGCGCATCCGCGGCGGCGCGCACGTGGTCCCCGAAGTGGGAGTCATCGAGGTGCTGAGCCTTGAGCCATCCGCGGTAATCGAATTTCGCATCGGAATCAGGTACACTCTCCAGTCCAAGGGTTCCGCGACGCAGGGCATCCCGTTCCGCATCGATACCCTTGTACGCCAACCAAGCGGCGACGATGCCGACCAGACCGATGGCGCCGACCACCAATGACAGGGAGTTCGGCAGAATTCCCAATGCTGATTCATCCACTACTGTGCTGCTCCGCTATTGTCCGGGCTCACCACCCAGACCTCGGCGCGTCGGTTGCGCGCCCGGCCCGCGTCGGTGTCATTGGTATCCACCGGCAGTTCCTCGCCGAGCCCGGTGGTAACGGCCTGCACGCCGAGTGTTGCCAGTCGTTCGGCCACCTGCCGGGCGCGCTCGACGGACAGCAGGAAGTTCTGCTGCTCACTGCCGATTGCGTCGGTAAAGCCCAGGATCACGACTTTGTGCCCTTGCGTAATCCTGGCCTTCAGGGGTCCGTTCAGCCGTTCCAGGTCTGCCAGGGCCTTGAGATCCAGTTCCGCCTCGTTCAGTGCAAACCGCAGATTAGTGGGGGACTGCTCCGCGCTGGTCACGTTTTGCCCGACCGCGCGCCCGAGGGCCGACAGGATCAGCGGGTCCGCTGCCGAACCGCCGGGTTTCGGCAACAGACGCAGGTCCACAAAACCCGCGGCCTTCACCGCGGACTGCCCGGCGTCGGAGGTGATCCAGGTCATCAGGTCCTTGGCGGCCGGTCGCGAACCAGGAGAGCGCGTCGCCAACACGCGATAGCACAGCGGGTAGTTCTCGGTGCCGATGGAGAAGTCGTTGGGCTTCAGTGCCGGGGCGTCTCGCGATGGTTGGTAGGCCACCAATTGGCCGACAGGGTGCCGTTGCCATTGGTGATGGAGCACGGCGCTCAGCGCGCCAGGGTCCGACTGCACCGTTGTGAACGGGTCCGCGACGACGCTCAGGGCCAGGGACGGCACGAGCCGCGCGATCATCGGCGCGGATGCGGCATCCGTGCCCCAATTGCTCAGGCCCAGGTTCGTCACCGGGGCATTGGCGCGCGCGGGATGGCCCAGCAGCGCGACGGCGTCCAGCGCGATGACCGCGGCATGGTCGCGCGCGGTCATCGCCTGACCGGGGAAGCGGGCGCTGAACTCTGCCTGGGCTTGGTTGTCCGGGGTCTGGTCGGCGATGACCAGATCGGCACGCCCGGCGAGCAGTGGGCGATAGGGATCGGGGTCCGCAACGCTGACCAAGACACCGGGGGCGATCACCGGGTCGTGACTCGCAACGAACCAGTGTTGGGCGTCTGACGCCGAGCGGATGGTACTGCCAGGGGCACGCGCCTCAAGCAATGGCAAGACCAGCGCCGACGCCAGCACCGGGCTGGTGGCGATGGTTACCGAGGCCGACAGGGTGTCGACGCCATCCCGGGCATCTACCAGCGCGCCAGTCAACGTGTCAACCAGTGTGGAAGGCGGCGCCGGTGGTGGCGGTGCCGGCCCCGCCAACCGTTGCGCCCGCTTCAGGCCCTTGTCCACGTCCACCAGTAGGATTCGGAAGGCCTGTCGTGCCTCGTCATCCTCGGGCGGTGCAGCGGCCTGGGCAGTTAACACGCCGGTTTTCAAGGTTTGGTAGTCCCCGACCAACCGCTTGGCCATCGCCTGTGCTTGAGCGCCTTTCGGATTGGGCCTAGCCGACCCGAGCAAGGCCTGCTGTTGCTGCTCCAGGTCTTCAAGCCGCGCCTGTAGCCCAGCCACCTCTGCCGTAGCCGCGGTGGTGACAGCCTTGCGCACGTCATTGCGCAGGCTTTGGCCCGCGTGCTGGAGTTCCTCCCAGGCCCGACCAGGATCAACGGGTTTGGATGTCTGCAATTCCAGTCCCTTCAACTGATCATTGAGCCCCGTCAATTGGGTCTGCAACCGATCGAGGCCGTCACGCCAGTGATTGCCCCCGAACAGCAGCAACAGCATCAACAGCAGCAGGGCAAAGGCTACCACGCCAACGACCCCGGCCACGCCCCAAAACGCCACCGGGCTCCGCTCCCGTAACGCCGTCAGCACCCGGACCGGCCGGCGCCATTGAGCGCAATCCGGATGATTCAGGGGGCAGACGCCGGGCTCATCGACCAGCACCGCCCGGGTGCGCGCATGGCGGCAGTGGCCGCCCGGTTCCTCGCAGCGAAAATAGCGCGCCATGTCAGTTCACCAGCGGCTCCAGAAGTTGCAGCTTGGGTTCCCACTCCCTGTATTCGCGCGAGGTGGGGCCGTACTGCTGTTGTAGTTCGGCGTGCCGTTGCCGGAGCAGATCGGTCAACCAGCCCGGATCGCGGCCAGTAAGCACCTCAATGAGTCGCGCGTGCAGGCGATCCATTCGCGGGCGATCCGGATTCTTGCTCGCCATCGCCAAGTCAGGCCCAAGCAACTCGGGTTTAACACCATACTTGCCTTCAAGGATCAGGAACACGCCGTTCTGATCGACCTGCACCACGCCGAGGTCCGCATGCTGACCGAGCCAAATCTCGGCCTCGTAGCGCAGCCGCATGGTGTCAATGTCGAGCAAGAAGAGATCGGGCCGCCGGTCCTGCTCGCCGTCAGGGTCGATGTTGCAGAAGTAGCGCGTGTTGGCGCTGCCTGTGCCGGCGGCGGCGCCTTGGTACTTGTTGCGTAGCGACTCGACCACGCTCGCGAAGCGCGCGGCGAGCCAGTAGTCCACCGTAAGTAGCCGGATCTGCCCCGGGTCTTCGTGCCTGAAGACCTCGACCAGATAACCCTGACCGGCGGGAATCGCCGACCGAAAGGTCGCCTCCAGGGTCGCCGTGAATGCGTGTTGGGGCAAGCCGAGCAGCAACACCCGTCGGGGCATTCTTGGAACCGCAATCCCCGCTCCCAGTAGTTGGGTCGGCTGCGTGTCGTCGCGCAGGTGCAGACACACCGCAGCCTGGCTTAAAAAGCCGCCGACCTCCGCCAAGAACTTCGGTTGATCGACCGCATGGCGCTTCTGCAGGATGTCCAACGCTGAATCCTCGAGGATCGGCTGCCCCTGCCGATTGGCCTCGTAGTCCAGATGGATCTGCTCCGCCTGCTGCCTGGCGAGGGGCCGCAACAAGTCTTCGATGGTGGTCAGCGCGTCCTTGCTCATGGCCGTGAGGGGTTGTTGCCCCCCGATGGCCTTCAAAATCTCCTCGCGCATCAGGGCCGCCGCGCTCTGCTGGTGTTGCGCGTGGCGGCGCATCCAGGCCAAGAAGGTGTCCAGTGCCGCCGGGTCGAACTCATACCGGTTCGCGGTGACGTTCTGTGCTAGGGCGCGCAATTCCTGGTCGATCTGGTTCCGCTCCTGCACCACCGTCTGGAGCAGCCCCATCAGCGCCTGCTGGACGGACAGAAAGCGGGTCTGCACCTGCGGCAGCCGGCCCGCGAGTTGGTTGACGAACCCGCGGTCCAATTCAGCCAGCCGTCGACGAAGATCCGCCTCATGCAAGACCCCGCAATCGTTGGCCTGCGCGTCGATCAACGCCTTGCGCCGGCCGGTGAGCCCGGCACTGAGCCGAGTGAGCTTGTCCCACTCCAAACGGCGAGCCTTGATGATCAGCTGCAGGCGGTCCCCGCCAGTGTGATCCGCTGCCGGGGGCTCCTGCCCGTCGCGGCGCAGCTGCGCCCCCAGTTCCCCAAGGACCTGGGGAATGCGCGCCAGCGCGAGCGACTGGCCGGGATTCAACCAGAACAGGGTCAGGGTCGCCTCCAGCCGGCGTACCGCCTCGTTCAGCCGGCCCCCTTGGTCGCCCTGGCGTTGGCCGATCAGGGCATCCACACCCCCCTGCTCAAACTGCCCCAGGTAGAACGCCTCGAACGCCCGCTCAATGTCCTGCAAGGTGGATGGGCGCGCGCCCGGCACGCGGGCGAGCCCGGCGGCCAGTTCGGCGAGGGCGGTGCGCAGCCGTTGCGTGAGCGCCTCGGCCCTCGGCACCGGCCGCCGCTGGTCTTCGATCGCCGCCAACAGGCCAGCCACCACGCCCGCAGTCGCCGCGCTGGAGCCGTCCGGCAGCAGATCGGCATACCCGCTGGTATCTTGCCAATGGTTGAACAACATCTGCCGGAGCGCACTCGCCAGCAGGTCCAGCGCCAGCAGCGTCTTGAGCTTCTCCGTCGGCACCTCCCAGCGGCGCATGCCGAAGGCGCTGAACCGGTAACTGCGCTCCGGTCGCACCAGGGGTTCGCCGGGAAAGTTGCCGAGAATGTCCTCGCCGCTCAGCATCTTTTGGGCGTTCGCGCTCATCTGCCCGATGCACCACGCAACGATGCGCTCGAAACAGGCCTCCGCGACCACCCGCAGTTGAGTTTCCAGCGGCATCCGCAGTTTGGCGCTATTGAGTGGGGCGGTGACGGTGACCTGGATGATCGGTTCTGCGCCGGAGAACTGGCCGCTGTTGATGTCGTCGCCGAGCAACTGAGGGTGCAGGCGACCACAGATCAGCGCGTTCAGATCACGCAGCCCGGTAAACTGGTTCTGGAAGAAGTAGCTGACGTCGACGCCCTGCGGGGTTGTGTCGGTGACATAGACATAAACAAACACAGGGAACTGATCGGTGCCGCCGCCGGAGTAGCAGGTGCGAATCAGCGTGATCAGGTCGATGAGCCCGCCACTGCCGGTGCCGCCACCGAGGGTCGCGAACAAATGAAAGGCACATTGTTCCTGGCGGCCGATAGTAAGCGTGCTGACCTTGCCAGTGACCGCCTCGCGGATGGCCTTGGCGTGCTTTGCGAACAGCAGCCGCCCGAATCGTCGGCGTTGGTTAGCCCCCTTGACCGTCTCGCGGCGGGAGAGGAAGTCATTGATGAGCGCCGAGTCGCCGATCCATGGGTTGATGTCCTGGCGGGACGCCAAGTCGCCGATCGCGGCCGGTTGATCGAAGATCAGCCAGTCGTTCGGCGGCAGCGCCAGGTTCTTGCCGAAGAGGCTCCAGGTGCTGCGCTCATTACGCACGTCGTCGCTGGAGTCGATGGCCAGAAACGCCAGGCGCACGTCCTGCCCTTCAAGTGCCTTAACATCCCGCGCCCGCTGCTCCATAACCTTGCGCAGTTCGCCCAAGGTGCGTCCGCCCTGCCCGCCGAGGCCGATAAAGAGATGGTTTTTCATTATGAGTCGCTGCGTTCCTTAGACCTGGGGATGGACGCGGATGTCGCTGACGGCCACGATGGGCACGATAATGACCTGCAGGCCAATGGCGATCCAGAACAGCGCGGCCAACACCGCGCGCAACTCGGCCGCGCCGACGGTCAGCTTGGATGTCGCGTCGCTTAGCGCCGCCTGGACCTGGGTCGTCACGGCGTAGGCCACCCAGGGGTTGTCGTCCGTCACGGTGAGCGGAAAGGCCCCCGCCGGGACCGCCTGAAGGGTCTCCCGGACCACCTCGTCGGGGTTGCGCATCTGACAGGGGGCGCCGGGACCCAGGGGGCCGGAGCGGGTCAGCGGGCAGCGCACCAGTGACGCGGCAGTCTGGATCAGGGTCTCCAGGTCGTGCCGATTGCGCAGGGCCATCTCGTTGTCGGCCGCACCAGAGGGCAAGCCCAACTGCTGCTGCGCGGTGACGAAGATGTCGTACCGCAACGCGGGATCGCTCGCGATCTGTTTCGGCAGCGTCGCGGCCTGCAGTTGCAGCCAAGTGCCGACACGCCCGGCACCGAGCCAGAACAGCGCCGAGCCGCCGATGACCAGCGCCGCGACGATGCCGAAGGCCGCCAGACCAGGGCGGGTAAACAGACCCCAGCGGGTGTTCCAGGCCAGGCCCCACAGCCAGTGCAGAACGGCCAGGGACAGAATGAGGGCGATCAAGGCCCAGAGCACGACCACGAGGTCCAGCCTGGCGATGACGAGCTGGTACACGAAGTTTAGCGAGTCGAAGTGGGTCATGCGCATCCCTCTGGGGTGACCGGCAACGGCAAGGCACAGGCCCGGCCGTTGCGGTCACCAGGATCGACGCTTCCGGTGGCCCAGGGCAGAACCCGCAGTCCGCCTAAGTGTACGCCGGTGGGGGGGGGGCAAGTCTAGCGCGGCGGCTTCAGCGGGATCTTGACACCCCCGTCAAGACCAGCGGTTACTGCTCCTTGCTACGGTGGGGCCAGGTGCCCTCGGTCCCAGGCACCCCTCCTACCGGCGCCGCCGTACTCGTTAAGGATACAGTGCCGCCCGGCCCCGGATAGCGCAAGGTTATGCGCACGTAGGAATAGGCGGTGACGAGTGCGATCAAACCGCCCAACAGGAATGCGATCCAGGTCGCGCCGCGCGCGCCCACCACCGCGAGACCGAAGGTGGCGAAGAAGCCTCCCCCCACCATGCCGCCGATACCGATCGACAATGCCCCGCCGATGCCGATGGTGCCGCCGCTGTGGTCCGGATCACTCATGTCATAGATTCTTCCGCTGTTAATCGTTTAGATGATCGGGCCGACGGGCGAGGGCGATCTTGCCACGAATCGGGATGGACGAAAAGCGCGAGATGGGATCGCAATGCCGTTAAGTTAAGCCACGTTGGCTCCCTCGCTCCTGCGTGGGAGCAAGGGCGGGCGCTCCGCGTCCATTGATAAGACGGGACGCGGAGCGTCCGCCCGGCATTCCCAGGCAGGAGCGTGGGAACGAGACGCCCGCGCCGGACCGCCTCGCGCTTAACTTAAGGGCATTGGGCAGAAACCGGGATGGACTCAAACAAGGGCCCGCGTCCGCTCATCCCCGCGGTCGGCAATACCCCCGATCCCGAAGCGCGACTCTAGCCGTTGCGGCATACCTGCTCAATCGGGTGAATACCCAAAGTGGGCCGCATCCTCGGCGGCAGGCGGACGCCGTCTGGCGTAACATAGGGTTTGCGGGCCTCGATCAGAATCCCGGCCACTGGGAGCGCCGCACCCCAGTGCGGCGCGATCTCGCTGGCGACCGCTGCGTTGCGTGCTGCGGACAGGCCGGGCCGCACTGGGGTGCGGCGCTCCCAGTCGGTCGGCCTGAAGGCCGACCGACACACCGCGGTGGCGGGAACGATGATCGAGGCCGCGGTGCGGTTAGTGATTTCCATCCTGCGGTATCAGAGCGCCGCCCGGATCTCGCCCAGGGCGCGGTGCACCGGCGCGGGCAGCCCCTCGCCCAAAGCGATGAGGAAGTCCAGGTATTCCCGCACCGTGGCGATCTCCCGCGGGCTGGCACCGCCGCCCACGGCGGCCCGGTAGAGGTCGATGATGCGCGGCGCCGTGGCGGGGTGCGGTTCGCTCTGAGTCAGCAGCAGGGCGGTCTCGTTGTCGGCCACGGCCACGGCGTTGTTGAAGCTGGGCTCGGCGGCGTGGCGCGCGACGGCCTGTTGGATCATCGCGTGCAGGTCATCGGGCAGGCCGGCCTGCCACTCCTCGATCCGGGTCGGGTCCCGGGTCAGCAGCTTCACCGCCGCCCACAGGGGGAAGTAGCGTGGACTGGGCGCCGCCGACTTGGCCAGCGCCTGGGCCAGATAGCCCTCCATCTTGACCAGGGCCTCACGGCGCGCCGCCGGCTCGCTATGGAGCCAGGCGCGGTAGCGCCAGGCGTTGCCCAGGGCACTCAGGCGCTCCACGGTGGCGGCCCGCCGACAGACCAGGGTCAGTTCATCAATGCTGGCCTCGATCTGTTCGACCAGGGCGATCCGCCGGTCCTCCCGCTGCCCGTCCGCGGGCTCGTTGCGCAGGGCCTGCCAGTGCTCGCCGACCAGTCGGACCCGGAAGTCGTTGCACAGTCCCAGCACGCGCAGCGCGCAATCACCGGTCTCCGCCTGGAGCGCACGTTCCAGCCAGGTCACGGCCTGGGCGTAGTCGCGCGTCTCGCCCCAGGCGAGCCCCAGGGCGGCGGCCAGGTCCGCCCGGGCCAACCAGACCTCAGTCTCGGTGTCCGGGATGGCGGCGACCAGGCGCTCGATGTCGGCGCGCCGTGCAGCCGTGGCCGCCGCGTCGTCGCGCCCCGCGCGCACCTGCATCCGGATACCCTGAATCAGGTTTTGCAGGTCGGCGACCAATTCGGCGGGGTCGTGATAGGGTCGGCGGGCGGCGGGCGCGCTCTCCACGGGCTGGATCCGCAGGCGAAAGGCGGGGTCCCCGTAACACTGGTAGGCACCCCAGGTGTTGACGTCGGGGAAGCGCCGCCAGACCTGCTCCCGGGCCGCGCGCACGGCCTCGCCGAAAAACTCGCCGGCCAAGAGCCGGGTGTAGAAGCATTCGGCGAAGCTCAAGCTCGCCTGATCGTTCACCGCCCAGCCCGCCGCGATCACCGCCTTGACCCCCATGCCGATGAACTGCACCGCCAGGTTCGCCGCCAGCTCGTTGTAGCGCGGCGGGACGCTGCCCTGGGTCTTGCCCAGGTGGCAGCAGTTGATGAAGACCAGTTCCGGCACCCAGCGCATCTGTTCCACGTCGCCGGGGGTGAGGAAGGTCTCACGGCCGATGACCATCCCGGAGCGCCGCTGCGCGCGTGCCGCCGCGGCCTGACCGCAGGCCGGGCAGGCGGCGGGGGCGGCGACGGACACCGGGAACTCGTGAACCCCGTGGCCGGCCAGGTGCAGGATGCGCCAGGCGTCCTTGTGCAGGCCGCTGAGGATGGCGTCGGCCTCCTCGTCGATGCAGTCCCGGACCTCGTAGTCGTTGGCGCGCAGCAGCCCGATCACCAGGTTGGCCTCGTCGCGGGCGCCGGGCAGGTCGCCGAAGGCGTCCCAGTCGTTCAGGTTGGGGTTGCCCACGACCAAGGCGCGGGGCTCGGTGGCGTGGCCGGGGTGGGGGCGATAGCGCGGGGTCTTGAGCTGGCGCACCATCCCGGCGCCGACCGCGGGCGGGCGCCCACGGTCGCTCCAGCGGTCCTCCAGAAGCTCCCAGGGGAAGCGGGCGGAGGTCTCGTCCACCAACAGCACCAGGTCGCCCTGCCGGGGTGCCAGTTCACGCAGGCGATTGGGCAGCAGCATCTCGAACAGGGTCTTGGCCGCCTCGGTGTTGGCGGCATCGCTGCGTGAGGCGTGCGCGATGAAGCTGTCGGCCAGCCGCAACTGACCGGCGGCCAGGGTGACCTCGGCGCGCGCCCGGTCGGTGGAGGCGATGAAGCGCAGGGCCTCGCCGCCGTCCTGACCCGCGCCCTCCTGGATAATCTCCAGGCGCTGCCACCAGTCCGGGGCCTCTTCGCAGCGGATGCGCCGCTGTCCGCCCTCGCCCGCCTCGATCACCCGCCGCGGCCAGTTCACCCGCGCGGCCATGGCGGCGTCCATGAGCGCCCCCTCCAGGGCGCGGGCGGCGGCAATCGCCAGGTCGTGATAAATCTCCAGAAACTCGAGGTGGTCGATGACCACCCGCGACCCCAGCCCGGCCTCGCGCAGACGGTCCGCGGCGGCCAGGGCGCCGCGCAGGATCGCCTTCACGGAGTCGGTCACCGTCATGCCCCCGGCCCCGGAGCCCACCAGCAGGCAGGAGACGCCCGCGGACCTGACCGTGCCGACGGCGCCGAAGCGCCCGTCCGGCCATCGCGAGATGCGCAGCGCATAGTCGATCAGCGTGTCCCTGACCACCGTCTCCAGGAGCCCGGGGGCCAGGTCCCCGACCTGACCGAGCCCTACCACCAGGGCCCCTGCCGGCCGCCCCCGCGGGCCCGCGCTGAAGAACAGGGCATGGCTGCCCGGCCGACCCGGGTAGAGCCCGAGTTGCATCCGCTCGCTCAAGGCCTCGTTGAGCCGCTGGTCCAGGACGCGCTCGGCACTGACGATGGTGTCCCCCAGATAGTGCCCCACCAGGACCGGATAGTGTGCATAGCCCAGGTCGCCGTGGCGGACGCCGACCCTCATGACCGGTGCCGCCGCCGGGGACTGCGGGTCCGGCGCCGCCGCGGCGTCGGGGTCCGGCGCCGCCGCCTGGCCCGCGTCGGGGCTGGCGGCGGCCGGCGCGGTCGTGGGCAGGGACGAGGTCGGGTCCCCGTCGGGCGTCTCGTCCGCCCGGTCCCCGGCGATCACCGATGGGTCAGCAAAGGCGGGCGGGTCCGGCAGGGTCCCGGGGGCGGGCGCCTCCTGCACCACCGCCGACCGTGGGGGCGGGGCGTCCTGGCCGGCGGCGGGCGACGTCCCCGCCGCCTCGATTGCACCGCGGCCGCGGCGGGTCCGGTTGGTGGCCATGGCGGAGGTCTCCTCTATCTTTCCGGTTACAGCCGCGAACTACGCGAACACCGCGAAGCGCCGTGCGGTCGCACTCCCCATGATCTGCGGGGTCTGGGTCAGCCGGCTGCTCGGCAGATACTGCCGGATGGCGTTGAACCAGGCGTCGTAATTGGCTGGTTTGAGCTCGCGCAGCGTTTTCAGGGCATAGTAGGTGAAGGCCCCGTTGGGCCGGCCCTGGAAGCTGGTGTCGTAGGAGTATTCGGTATCCTTGCAGCCGGCCAGGAGCAGGTCGCCGCCGGTGCGCCTGATCCCGCTGACCACCCGCGGGGCCGCGGCGCCGGCCGGGGGCAGTTCGTCCTTGGACATCCAGTCCGACAGCGGCATGAAGCGGGCGCGGGTATTGCCGGCGTCCAGGTCATCCTCCCGCCCGCGGATCACCGAGCCGGAATGGCAACTGTCGGAGATCAACAGGATGCGCACCCCGGTACCGGCGGACCTGAAGAGGGTGCCGATCTCGTCGTCCAGGAGCGGACCCTTGGTGCCGATGTCATAGGGGCAGAGCGCCTCGTCGCGCCCGTCCGGCTCGTCGCCCGAGCTGTCCGGCACCCAGGTGCCGTGCCCGGAATAGGTGAACAGCAGGGTGTCGCCGTTGTGGGCGGTACTGATCAGGTCACGGATGGCGCTGATCATGGCCGCCTTGGTGGCCTGCCCGTCCAGCATCTTCGCCACCGTGAAACCGCGTCGGCCCAGTTCCGCCGACCAGTCGTTGGCGTCGTTGACGCAGCCCTTCAGGTCGTTGGCGGTGCCGGGATAGTCGTTGATGCCGATGCACAGTGCCTTCTTGCTCATGGGGTTGGTTCTCCGTCGTTTACCTTCGGTGATGGATCGCGACCTGCGCTCTCTAAGGTAGCGGCGCGCGACCTGATCCGCTACCACAGAAGTTTGGTTGGTGAAGGCCGGTTGTGCAATGTCCGGGGTCGCGGAGGTCGGTCAGCCGGTGGCGGGGGGCGGTGTCGGAAAGGGCCTAAACCGCGACCACATTGGGAAACGTAGTTTTTCCGAGACCGGTGCCTCCGAAACTACGCATCTCGTTCTGGACGCGGTTTAGTAGGGCGTTTCGTCTTAATCTTGCGATTCGTCTGAGCCCCGAAGGGGCGTGACATACCAGCCCAGGGCAACGCCCTGGGATAGCGTTGTTTATTCGGCCTAGCCCTGAAAGGGCGTGACATAAGGAGCCATGCCGTTATGTCACGCCAAGAGCGCCAGGTTCCATGCCGGAAACCGTCCTCGATCTCGACCAAGCCAAGACCCGGCTCGCTGAGTTGGTCGAGCGTGCCGCCGGCGGTGCGGAGATCCTGATCGCCAAGGCCGGCCAGCCCCTCGCGAAGCTGGTGCCCCTGTGCAGCCCGCGCGACCGGCGCAGCCCCGGCGGCTGGCAGGGGAAGGTCTGGATCGGCGAGGACTTCGACGCCCCGCTGCCGCCTGAGCTGATCGACGCCTTCGAGGGGCAGCCGTGACGGGACGGTCGCGGCTCTTGCTGGACACCCATGCCCCAGCGTTCGAGCCCTATGAGCTGGATTTGATCTGGACCTGACGGACACAGCGAGGTCTTTCTGACACACGAGCCTTGCGTCCGGCCTGTGGGTGGAACAAAATCGAGCTGGAGCGCGACGCGGCGTAGACCCGTGTTGCACCCGTTGCACCAGGAGGACGCCATTATCGGCATCGGTGTCACCCAGCCACTGTACTTCGACACCGCCGCGACGACCCGGGTCGCGCCCGAGGTGCTGGCCGCCATGGTCGCCCAGCTCGCCGGTGCCGAGCGCTTCGCCAACCCCTCGTCGGCGGCCCATCTCCCCGGCCGCGCCGCGGCGGCAGTGGTCGAGGGCGCGCGCGCCGCCATCGCCGCCGAGTTGCGCTGCGATCCCGACGAGATCATCTTCACCTCAGGCGCCACCGAGTCCGACAATCTCGCCCTGCACGGGGTCGCGCTGGCCCACGCGCAGCAGGGTCGGCACCTGATCACCTCGCGGATCGAGCACCAGGCCGTGCTCGCCTGCTGTGCCGCGCTGGAGACTGAAGGCTTCCGGGTCACCTATCTGTCCCCCAACCGCCAGGGGTGGATCGAGCCCGCGGCCGTCGCCGCGGCGCTGTGCCCGGACACCCTGCTGGTCTCACTGATGCACACCAACAACGAAACCGGCGTCATGCAGCCGATCGCCGAGGTTGCCGCGCTGGCGGCGCAGCACGGGGTCCTGCTGCATGTCGATGCCGCCCAGGCGGCCGGCAAACTCCCGATCGATCTGCGCCAAACGCCGATCGATCTGCTCTCGCTCTCGGCACACAAATTCCATGGACCCAAGGGGATCGGCTGTCTCGTGGTCCGCAATCGTCGGCGGCTGCGGCTGCGGCCGCTGATGTATGGCGGCGGTCAGGAATTCGGGCTACGCCCCGGAACGCTGCCGACCCATCAAATCGTCGGCTTGGCGACGGCCCTGACGCTGGCCGCCCGGCACCGTGCGACGGATCTGGCCCATGTCGCCGAACTGAAGCATCAGTTCGTCGCCGGGCTGCGCGCGCGGCTGCCGATCCAGGTCCACGGTGAGGGTGCCGTGGTGTCGCCCTACATCGTCAACCTCTCCATTCCCGGCATCGGCAGCGACGCACTGATCAACCAGGTCGCACACGGACTCGCCATCGCCTCGGGCTCCGCCTGCTCCTCCGGCACCGTCGAGCCCTCCGCGGTGCTGCGGGCCATGGGGATCGAAGGCGACCTCTTATACGGTGCGGTCCGCGTCAGCTTCGACCGCACGCATTCATTCAACGACGTGACCGCCGCCGTGGACCTGATGGTCGCGGCGGTGCAGCGGATTCGGGAGTTGTCAGCGCAGTGAAGCTGACACGATCCACATCCCCCATTCGCTGCACAAGAGCATCAGCGAACGTGCCCGTCGCGACGGGATTACCCTGGATCACTGCGTATGTCTGCATCGCCGATGAAGGTCAAATTCTCTGGACTCAAGACGACACGTAGTCGCGCAAGTGTGCGCATGGACTCATCTGCTTCGTAGTCGGGATACTCCGGATTAGTCGCCTTGAGAATATAGCGCCCATCTGGCGTTTTGGTCACTAGGCGCAGCAAGTATTGATCGTCACCGCCTGCGTCTTGTCGTTCAACGACCATGACGTGTCCAGTAATGGAACCTGCGTGCGCCGGGTCAAGTAACTCCAGAAGCAGGTAGTCGCCGTCCTGGACGGGCGTCTTGCCGCCGTTCATCGAGTTTCCGATTGCGCGGGCCACAAAGTGTCGTGAGGGATCGAGGCGGCCATACTCCGAGCCGATACGGCAGGTGGCGTCCACATCGGTTCGGCCGCTTCTGAAATGTCCGCAGGCGATACGCAGGTTCGGGAAGTACGGGATCGTGCGGCCGGTCGTCTCGGGCGCGGGGGTCGGCCGGCGGAACGGGATGACCTTGGCGCTTGGTACGGTGGGCTCGTTCGCCTCGGCGGGCTCGGCGGGACGGTCGAGTCGCGGCTCATAGGCGGCAAGCCGGTAGTCGACCAGTTCGCGAACCATGGATTGAAAGGTCTGGATCTCTGCGTCCGATACATCGAAGTTCGGTTGGAATCGGCCTTCCCGAACGACGAACCAGTTCGTTGCGCTCCCTGATTTGTTGCCCCCGGTCCAGGCATTGATCGGGTTTCTCTTCCAGTGACCGAGCCATCCGCCCGGGTCGATGCTGTCGAGGTCGCGCAGGGCGCTGGGTAGGTCGCTGACAAAGCTGCGGCGGCGGCGAAAGACGGTCAGGGCTTGCGCGGCAAGATCTTCCAGGCGGGGCGGGTCGCGAAGGCCGTCGTTGTCGAGCAGAGACTCCAGCAGCACGGCCTTGTAGCTCCGCGTCATGTTGGTGGTTTCGACCTCCTGGAAGAATGCCTCATGGCTGAGCAAGCATGCGGATTCCGCCGGGGCTAAATCTTCCTGGTCGCGCACCAGGGCCCACCATTGACTGTGCAAGCGGCGCAGGTCCGCAATGCTGGACCCGCTACGGTAGAACTCGGCCAAGGTCGGGCGGCGACCCAGCGACTCCTTGAGCGACTGGTAGTCAGTCGCGGGTCCACGCCCCTGGAGACGAGTCAGGAACTCGATGATCTCGATATCGTAGTTTGCGTAACAGCCCGGTGGAAGGATCAGCGTGCCGTCGCGGGCGCGGCGCGCGAAGGCGCCCAAGGCCGAATAGCTGGTGCCGGCGCCGAAGAGTGCCTGGGGTTTGTTCAGGAAGCCCTTGTGGTTGCCGATGAAGTCCAACACCACCAGGCGTTCTTTGTCTGGATGTTGGCGCAGGCCCCGGCCAAGCTGTTGCAGGAACAATACTTTCGACTCGGTAGGACGGAGCATCAGGACGGTGTCGACGGCGGGCAGATCGACACCTTCATTGAACAGGTCGACTGAGAAGATGACCTGCAGTTCGCCGCGATCCAATTGTTCGAGCGCCGCGCTACGGTCGACTGGGGAGCCATGGTAGACGGCAGCAGCGCGGATCCCTTCGCGGCGGAAGCGCGCGGCCATGAAATCCGCATGGCGCTTGGAGACACAGAAGGCCAAGGTCCGGCCCTGGGCCTTGGCGCGCCAATGGGTCAAGGCATGGCGCGCACGCCCCAGGGTAGCCAACTTGTTGGACAGGGACTCGGGGTCGAAACGCCCGTTGCGCCAGGGGATCTCTTGGTAGTTGACGGTTTCGTCGTAGATGCCGTAATAGTGAAAGGGGCAAAGCAATCCCAGTTCAATGCCATCGAACAGGTGACGGGTGTAGACCAGATTGTCATCGCACAGGCTCAAGATATCGGACTGGTCGGTCCGCTCTGGCGTTGCCGTCAGTCCGAGAAGGAACCGCGGCCTGAAATGCTGAAGCAATTGACGGTAGATCGGGGCGGAGGCGTGGTGGAACTCATCCACCACGATGTATTCAAAGCGCTCTGGCTCGAACCGTTCCAAGTGACGGACCTGCCCCAGCGTTTGCACAGACGCAAACAATAAGTCCACGTCTGCGTCTTTCTGTTCGCCAGTGTATCGACCCACCCGCCTGCGAGGGTGAACGCGCTGGAAGCTGCCCTCGGCCTGGAGTAGGATCTCTTCCCGATGGGCAACGAACAGGACGCTGCTCGCGTGCATTGATGCACTGTCGAACGCCGCCAGGTAGGTCTTGCCGAGTCCGGTCGCCATGACCACCAAGCCGCGACGGTAGCCCGCGTCCCGCGTGGCGGCCAAGGCGGCGAGGGCCTCGCGCTGCACTTCCGTCGGCCAGGGTGGGGGATCTTCTGGATCGTTGCTCCCCGGGGCAACGGGGAGCCGCTGGACCTTGCGGCGCTGCTCGTAGCGATCGATCCAATCATGGTCCAGCGCGTGAACATTGGGATGCTCGAACAACACCTGGAACTCGGCCTGGATCTCACGGAAGCCAAGCGCGTGAGAGGCGGCCGGGTCGTCGGCCCAGTTCACCCGATAGTTCCATTCCAACCCGTCGGTGAGTGCGGTGCGGCTGATGTTGCTGGAGCCGACGAACGCCGCACCCCAAACCTCGCGTCCCTCCTGGTTCTGGACGCAGATATACGCCTTGAGATGGAAACTCTCGTCCTCGGCCTGAAATACGCGCACGTCGGCGCCGCGTTCGGCGAGGAGCAGGAGCCGACGCAGGGCCGGTGGGTCGGTGACGTCGAGATAGTCGCTGGTCAGGATGCGCAGTTGCGCACCGCGGGTCTCGATGGCGTCTGCCAGTGCATCGAAGAGTAACGTCAGGCCGCTCGACTTGATGAATGCGACCGCCAAGTCGATCCGGTTCGCATGACGGATGGCGGTAAGCAGCCGCGGCAGGAACGGATTGCGGACGCCGCCGGTGGTCAGGTACTGGGGCACTTCGACTCAGTCCTAACGAGCAGAGTGTTCAGCCAATATTCGGTCGCGCGATCCGGCCGCAGATCGGTCGTGATCCAGGTCTCCAACGCCTCCAAACTCCGGACTACTTGGAGCAGCGCGGTGAGGCCGGCCTCGTTAAGATCGGTGAAGCGCCGGCCGTTGTGGTCTCGCTCACCCTGGCCATACTTGAACGACGCGTAGATAACGCCCTGCGGCTTCAGGGCGCCGGCCATGCGGAACAGAACATCCGAGAGTTCGGCCGCACCAACGTGCAACAGGCTGGCACAGGCCCAGATGCCATCGAATCGACTGTGCCATTCCAAGTCCTCGAAACGCATGACCTCAACGCGAAGTCGGCAATAGGCTGCCGCGAGATCGGCGAGCGTCGGCGAAGCATCGAAGGCGGTAACCTTGTAGCCGCGTTTCCGAAAGGCGAGGGCATCCCGACCGGAGCCGCAGCCGGCGTCGAGAATGCAGCCCTGCTTCGGTAATCGCCACAGAAAGCGTTCGTACAGGGGCGACATATCGACTGCGATGGTATCGTCGAAAAACTGGCGCGCGTGACTCTCGTAGTAATCGCTGGTTGAAGCAGGCATTGCAGATTTTGGTATCAGGGACACGAGTCTCATTGTGCATCGACTCTGTAAGGCAATTGGCTCGCCTAGGCGGGCTAATATTAACACGAGTGTCTCGCCGAGGCGGGTCAGCCACAAGCTGTCGCTTACCTTGCGGACAAGACCATGAGGGCCCAACAGTCCCCCGCGACGCCCGCACCGGGGGCCAAGACTCGGCCGACCTCCGATCAGGTAGCCCGAACGCGGATAGCTTGTGGGTCGGCCAGCACTGTACCGAGCAGGTGATCTGCATGCCCAAGGTCAAAATAGCGAATCTCCGCCGACTTTCGCATGCCGGCTCGACCCAAGACTTTATGTACCATTCGCTCCTATCTCGCCACCCTCCACGAACAGGGGCGAATCCCTTCCACGCCTTTACCCCGACCTTCCAGGGTGTACCGCCTCAGCCCCGTTTCGCGTAATCCGGGGACTAAGTCTAATTGGGGGCACCTGAGTAATGATCGCCTGTGCTGCTTGACCAAGGAGTCAACCCATGAGTATTAAAAATCAACAACCTACCGATCCGTACCTGCGAGGCGTGTCTGCTGCACTGCTGCGCGCCTCCGAGGCTGCGCGTCGTCTGGCACAGCAGACAGGTACCCCGTTCATTGTACGGCAACCCGAGGCCGTGTCCGCTGAGCCGCCACCGCCACACCACCCGCCCGCCCGGCCTTCCGAGTCCTGAGGTCATGACCTGGTGTCAGCGGATCCGGGGGGTAGCCAGCCAGAGGTAACCCATGTCCAAGCAAATACAGATCGCTGTACCCGATTTCGTCGACCTTGACGCCGCCGAAATGCGCTTGCTGCTGGCCGTAGCACTCTATGACCAAGGCCGACTCTCGCTTGGTCAAGGCGCCGAAATGGCGGGCCTGTCCAAACGGGCCTTCATGGAGTCGCTAGGCGGCTGCGGGGCCTCAGTGTTCAATCACTCACCTGAGGATCTCGCGCGGGACCTTGCGAATGCCTGACATCCTGACGAATACCAGCCCGTTGATCGCGATGGAAGCCGTGGCGATCAGCTTGGCCGAGAAGGGTGGGTTAAGGCGATGGGGCTTGGAACTTCAGCGAATCCATCTGTCCGGATTGTGATATGCAACCTCTACCCCTGAACTTCCCGCAAGACTGTCTGCCGGAGCGGCGGCTGCTCAGTCAATTGCTGCCGTTCGCGGGTGCGGGCGGCAGTGGCGCTCAGTCGGTGAGCTATCGCACCTATGCCGATTCGCTGAACCCCCCGATCCTGCACCGCAAAGAGCTCATGCTGCCGGCGGATCATCCGCGGCGGACCGAGTACGAGGCCCTCACCTGTGCGGCGCAGGCCGTTGGCCTCTTCGATGAGCCGCGGCGGATCGGGTACCGGCGGCAGTGGTTGGCCCTGGTACGGGAGCAGGGCTATCGCATCGAGGGTCACGCCCTGGTGCCGCTCGGCAACGATGAGACGAACCTGACTTCGGTCGATGACCCGACGCCAGTGCATGCCGCTTGGCAGGCTTCCCGCCAATTGACCGCGCTGGTGCGTTACGGATTTTCGGCGCCGGTCCAGTCCCTGGCGCGCTATGGTCTTCTGGATGGGCGTTATCGGTTCTTCGACTATGGCTGTGGCCGCGGGGACGATGTGCGGGGTCTGACGGAGAATGGTCTCACGGCCGCCGGTTGGGACCCCTACCATGCGCCTGATAACCCGATTCGCGCGGCGGACATCGTCAATCTCGGCTTCGTCATCGAGCAGTTGTTTCAGATCGCGGAAACTTTGAATCGGTGGACCATCGCGGGATTCGATCTGGTGCGGTCGCGCACGCCGCCGGACCTTGATGACGCCTGTGGCCGCTTCCTTACCTTTCGTCAACTCATCGCCTGCGGCGAGACTCAGGCACAGACCGGTCTCGCCAATCTGCCAATCCAGCCGGAGAGCTACAACGCGGTTCTTGAACTGGCTGAGCAAGTCCTGGACCCGGTCATCGACTATTTCGGCATGATCCGTCTCACTTATGGCTTCTGTTCACCGCAACTCGCCAAGCAGATCCCCGGCCGTATCGATCCGAAGCTCGACCAACATGCCGCCCATGAACGCAACCGACTGGGTCAGCCTATCTGCGGGCGCCTTGGTGCCGCGGTGGATTTCCTCGTCGAAGACGAAAACATGCTGGAGGTAGCCCAGTGGGTCGCCGCCAACACACCCTTCGATCGGCTGTATGTTTACGGCGAGGATCTGCCGATCCATGTCAGCTACGGTCCGAACCATGATAGGCAGATTGTACGGATGACTCCGGGGAGAAGCGGTCGTTTAGTGCCGCGAGTGGTATTGCGGGAGGATCTTCTTGGGTGATGATACGGTACGTTGAGACGCGGTGATTGGCCCAGAGCCTTCAATGATTTGTCTTTTTGTGTCTTTGTGCGGGCAATTGCCGGATCTGGGATGATAATCCCGGCCGTCACGGTTACCGCGAGGTCGCTGGTCCGCGCAGCGGACCCTACGGGCGGGGGCCTTGGCCATAGCTCCGGCCACACGCCCTGGCGGTAACCCGTCGCGGCCTGGGGGCCGCTCCTACGGCGTCGGAGCGGCCCCCAAGCCGCGACGGATGTCACCCACGAGGTGGCCGCCCCGGCGGCTTGTCCATGATCCCCGGCGGGGTTAGGATCCGCCTCGATCATCCGGCACGCCAATCACTGGCTTGCGATTTTTCTTGGAGGGCTTTATGCCGGCTATCAGCATGTTCTACGGCATCATCATCCGGATGCTGTTCATGGATACCAAGCAGCACAACCGCCCGCACATCCATGTGGAATATCAGGGGATGCAGGCGGTCTTTGCGATCCCGGAGGGCGAGCGGTTGGAAGGCGATCTACCGCCAAAAAAGGTGCGTCAGGTCCAGGTCTGGATCGACCTGCATGAGGAGGAATTGATGGCCAACTGGTCCCTGGCCGTGCGCGGCGAGCCGGTCTTCCCGATCGACCCCTTGCGTTGATGAGGTCCGCCATGTTTCCTGATGTGATTGCTGTGATCCCCGAGCCGGGCCACTCGTTGCGCCTGACCTTCGCGAACGGCGAATGCCGCCGCTTCGACATGACCCCCTATCTCGGCTATCCGGTCTTCCAACGTCTGCGCAACCCCGGGTTTTTCGGCCTGGCACGGGTGGACTACGGCACCGTGACCTGGCCTGGCGAGATCGATATCGCCCCTGAGACGCTCTATGCCGAGGGGGTGCCGGAATAACCGTGAAAGGATCGTCCAACGTCGGTTTCTCTCTTTCCTCAATGGCTGAAGCCTTGGACTCCGGTCCGGGGCGGTCGACGATCATCAAGGCCGTCGCGGCGCACCGCGCCTGATACATGCGTGACATGGTCCAGTGGCTTCGCGACAGTCAATATCACCATGAAAGGGAGCACCAGCCTCCCGGTACGGTAAGGGGTGTTCGGTCGCCTTACCACGGCGCAAGTTTTTGGATCGGCTGATTACGCTGATCCGGCAGCCGGTCCGGAAGCTGACTGGTCGCGAGGTCGCTGGTCCACACAGCGGACCCTACGGGCGCGGAGCCAGGCCGCAAGGGTCCGTGGTGCGGACCGATCGCCGCTCAGTTGGGCTCTCTGTTGCGCCCTTCTTAGGGCGGTTGCTTGGTGCTTGCGCGTCGGAAAACAAAAAAACCGCCCGAAGGCGGCTTTTTCGCCCTAAGCCAGTCGCGAAGCCGCGTGCGACAAAGGGTGGATCAGTGACCACTATGGAGCGCTGACCGGCGGAACGCAACCAGCGTTCCACTGCCATTAAGTTAGGCTGCACTCGCTGACCGCGTTCCCTGCGCCAGGAGTCCAAGGCTTCAGCCTTGGCGCGCTCCAAGGCTGAAGCCTTGGACTCCAGGCGCTTGGGCGGCGGCGCCTGACTTAATGGCAGTGAACCAGCACTCCGCCGGGCATCTGGGAGCGCCCCACCCCAGTGCGGCGCGATCTCGCGAGCGACCGCGGCCTTGCGTGTTGCGGATAGGCCGCGCCGCACTGGGGTGCGGCGCTCCCAGGGGCCGGACTGATGATCAAGGCCCTTCCTGGGGGGCGTGCTGTGCGAGCCAGCTGTCCAGCGCATTGGCGAAGGCCTGCCGGTCGCGCGGACCCAAGGGCGCCGGACCCCCGGTATCGATACCGCTGCCGCGTAGCGTATCCATAAAGTCGCGCATGGTGAGGCGCTCGCGTATGTTGTCCGGGGTGTAGCGCTCGCCGCGGGGGTTGAGTGCATGGCCACCCTTGGCGATGACCTCGGCGGCCAGGGGGATGTCGGCGGTGATGACCAGATCGCCGGGGGCGAGCAGGCGCACGATCTCGTTGTCGGCCACATCGAAGCCGGGGGCGACGTGGATGCTGCGGATGAGTCGCGAGGGGGGCGTGGCGATGGGCTGGTTGGCGACCAGGGTCAGTGGGAGGCCGACCCGTTCCGCGGCGCGGAACAGGATGTCCTTGATCACCTTGGGGCAGGCGTCGGCGTCGACCCAGATCTGCATGACGGCGGCGCTGCCCGGGCCCCCCCGTGGGGCCCGGCCGTTGCGGCGGCGGCTACTCGTCTTCCGCGGTGGCTGGTGCGATCACGGCCGCCGACGCGAGGGGGCCGGCATCGACATCCAGTGCGTCCAGGTCCGCGGGCTGCGTGACCGTGCCCTTGACGGGCGGCAATTCGTCGCGGTGTGACTCGTGGACCAGGATCAGTCCGCCGAGCGGGGGCAGGGCGATGGGGATGGAGTGGGGGCGGCCCATCCAGCTCACGTCCTCGGAGCGGACCCCGCCCTGGTTGCCGACGTTGCTGCCGCCGTAGAACTCGGCGTCGGAGTTGAGCGCCTCGCGCCAGAAGCCGGCCTTGGGGACGCCGATGCGGTAGTTGTTGCGCGGGACCGGGGTGAAGTTGAAGACGGCGACGACCAGGCGCCCGCCGGCCTTGTCCTTGCGGACATAGCTCAAGACGGACTGGGAGGAGTCGTGACAGTCGATCCACTCGAACCCGGACCCCTCGAAGTCCACCTCGTGCAGCGCCGGCTGTTCGCGATAGAGCCGGTTCAGATCCGAGACGATCTGCTTGATGCCCTGGTGCTGGGGGCGCTCCAGCAGTTCCCAGTCCAGGGCCTCGTTGAAGTCCCATTCCTGGCCCTGGCCGAATTCGCACCCCTGGAACAGGAGCTTCTTGCCGGGGTAGCTGAACATGAAGGTATAGAGCAGGCGCAGGCTCGCGAAGCGCTGCCAGGGGTCCCCGGGCATCTTGTCCAGCATGGACTTCTTGCCGTGCACCACCTCGTCGTGGGAGAAGGGCAGGACGAAGTTTTCGGTGAAGGCGTAGAGCAGGCCGAAGGTCAGCAGGTCATGGTGGTAGTGGCGGTAGATGGGGTCCTTCTCCATGTAGGAGAGGGTGTCGTGCATCCAGCCCATGTTCCACTTCATGCTGAAGCCCAGGCCCCCCAGGTAGGTCGGGCGCGAGACGGCCGGCCAGGCGGTGGATTCCTCGGCGATCATCATGCTGCCCGGGTGTTGTTCATGGGTGACCATGTTCAATTGGCGGATGAAGTCCACGGCGTCCAGGTTCTCGTTGCCGCCGTATTTGTTGGGGATCCACTCGCCGGCCTTGCGCGAATAGTCCAGATACAGCATGGAGGCGACGGCGTCCACGCGCAGCCCGTCGATGTGGAACTCGGAGAGCCAGTACAGGGCGCTGGAGAGCAGGAAGTTCTTCACCTCGTTGCGGCCGAAGTTGAAGATCAGGGTGCCCCAGTCCTTGTGCTCACCCAGGCGCGGGTCCGCGTGCTCATAGAGGGCGGAGCCGTCGAAGCGTGCCAGGGCATAGGCGTCCTTCGGGAAATGGGCGGGGACCCAGTCGAGCAGCACGCCGATGCCCGCCTGGTGCAGGTGATCGATGAAGAAGCGGAAATCCTCCGGGCTGCCGTGGCGGCTGGTGGGCGCGAAATAGCCGGTGCACTGGTAGCCCCAGGAGGCGTCGAGCGGGTGCTCGGTGATGGGCAGCAGTTCGACATGGGTGAAGCCCAGTTCCACGGCATAGGCCGCCAGTTGCACCGCCAACTCCCGGTAATTCATGAAGTCGCCGGCGGCGTCGCGCTGCCAGGAGCCTAGGTGGACCTCGTAGGTGGAGAAGGGCCGGCGCTGCCAGTCCAACTCCGCGCGCGCCTTCATCCAGTCGTCGTCACCCCAGTCGTAGGTGCTCGGGGCCGTGATCAGCCCGGCGGTCTCGGGGCGCTCCTGGAAGGCATTGGCGTAGGGGTCGATCTTGACATGGGCATTGCCCACGCGGTCGCGCAGTTCGTACTTGTAGTAGCCGCCCGCCCCGATACCGGGGATGAAGAGTTCCCAGACCCCGGTGGCACCGCGCACCCGCATGGCGTGGGCGCGGCCGTCCCAGCGGTTGAAGTCGCCCACCACGCTCACCCGGTCGGCGTTCGGCGCCCAGACGGCGAACTGGACGCCGCTGATCCCATCCACTTCCTTCAGGTGCGAGCCCAGGAAGCGGAAGGCGTCCCAGTGCTTGCCCTCGCCGAACAGGTGCAGGTCGAAGTCGCGCAACTGGGGCGGGAAGCAGTAGGGGTCGTAGGCGGTGCCGCGGTTGCCCGCCTTGTCCTCCCAGGCGAGGCGATAGCGCTCCGGGACCAGCGTCGCCTCACCCTCCCAGGTGAAGAGATCGGTCCCCTCGGTGCGGATCATCTGCGCCTTCGCCTCCAGGATCTCGACCCGCTCCGCCGCGGGCAGGAAGGCGCGCACCGTCACCCGGCTGCCGGTGACGTGCCGCCCCAGGACCTCGAAGGGGTCATGGTGACGGGCCTCGACGATACGTGCGAGCGGCTCGGGCAACTTGGGGGCGGTGCTGGTGGGGGCGGCCATAGGGGTTCTGTTCTCCGGGAGGGCTTGTTATGTGCGGCGGGGGCGGCCTGCGGCGTACCGCGCGGCCCCTGCGCCAGTGGTGATCCGGTGATCGCGGGTCCCGCGCCCCGGGGACCGGTCGTGCGTCGGCGGGGGGCCGCCGGGCGGCCGGCGCGGACGACCGGTGTGTCGCTCCGGGATGCCGCGCGGACGCGGGTCGGGACCGGCGCCCCGGGGGTGGGCATTCGCAACGTGTGAGAGGGCGCGCCACCGATCGGTTAGGGGTTCCGTGATCCCGCCAGATGGTACCATAAGCCCACCGGCGGGCACTCCAGAACGCCAAACGCCGGACCAAAACCACCAAGAGGAGGATCCATGCCGGCATCGAACCCGCGGTTCGTCAGCCGCCTGACCCGCAACACCCTGGCCCTGATCCTGGCCGGCGGTCGCGGCGCGCGACTCAAACACCTGACCGCCTGGCGCTCCAAGCCCGCGGTCCCCTTCGGCGGCAAGTTCCGCATCGTGGACTTTCCGCTGTCCAACTGCATCAATTCGGGCATCCGCCAGGTCGGCGTGCTCACCCAGTACAAGGCCCATTCGCTGATCCTGCACATTCAGAAGGGTTGGGGCTTCCTGCGCGGCGAGTTCGGCGAGTTCGTCGAACTGTGGCCCGCCCAGCAGCGGGTGGTGGAAACCGCCTGGTACGCGGGGACGGCCGATGCGGTGTTCCAGAACCTGGATATCATCCGCAACCACAACCCGGACTATATCCTGATCCTGGCCGGTGACCACATCTACAAGATGGACTACGGGACCATGATCGCCCACCACGTCGAGACCGGCGCCGACATGACGGTCGGCTGTATCGAGGTGGAGAAGGAGCGCGCCGGGGAGTTCGGCGTCATGACCGCGGATGCCGACGGCCGGGTGCGCGGCTTCGAGGAGAAGCCCAAGGACCCGGTGACCATCCCCGACCGCCCGGACCACTGCCTGGCCTCCATGGGGATCTATGTCTTCAACCGCGGCTTCCTCTTCGAGCAGCTCATCAAGGATGCGGACACCCGCGAATCTTCCCATGATTTCGGCAAGGACATCATCCCCTCCGTCATCGACCGCTATCGCGTCATGGCCCACCCCTTCCGCGATCCGCGCAGCGGCGAGCAGGCCTATTGGCGCGACGTGGGCACCCTGGACGCCTTCTGGGAGGCCAATCTGGAGCTGATCGGCGTCACCCCGCCGCTGAATCTCTATGACGAGCAATGGCCTATCTGGACCTACCAGGAGCAGCTCCCGCCCGCCAAGTTCGTCTTCGACGACGAGGACCGGCGCGGCATGGCGGTGGACTCCATGGTCTCCGGGGGCTGCGTCATCTCCGGGTCCAAGGTGCGGCACTCGCTGCTGTTCTCCAACGTCCGGGTGAACTCCTATGCCACGGTCGAGGACTCGGTGATCCTGCCGGACGTGACCATCGGGCGCAGTTGCCGCATCCGCAACGCCATCATCGATCGCAATTGTCAGATCGCCGAGGGCAGCGTGATCGGCTTCGATAAGGCGGCGGACCGGCACGCGGGTTACTACGTCACCGAGCAGGGCGTCACGCTGGTGGCGCCGGAGATGCTGGGGCAGGGTATCAACTTCATCCGTTGAGTGTGCATGCGCGGGTCTGGGGTGCAAGGCTTGCGCCTTGGGCCCCGCCGCGTCGGACCGGTCCCGTGGCGCAGTTCCCGGTAACACGCCCGCCGGTTCGCGAGCCGGGGTGCGATCAGAACTGATGTGGTGACCGAGATCCCGGGTACGTTGTCGTTGTCGTTGTCGTTGTCGTTGTCGTAATCGAATAATCCGACCACGATTACGA
>NZ_CAIKKU010000410.1 GCF_903828115.1 uncultured Thiodictyon sp.
ATTGAAGACGCGCAGTGTTCGCAAAGTGTTCATGACATAGGAAAGGGACACGGCATGTAGCCTTGGGGGCAGTTCAGATGTCGGATTTGCGTGATATATCAGTGAGCGCGAATATTAGTAGAACTTGATGCGATTGCCCTGGCCAACAGCCCGATCCCCAGCGTCAGGAAACGTTGCGCGGTGATAAAGGAACCGGCCTGGCGGGCCTGTACCGCGGCGGTGAGAAACAGCGCATGGGCGAGCGCCCGCTCGGCGGTCTCCAGAATCAGGGGCGCGGCGATCGCATAGTGTTCGGCGGCGCGTAAGGGATGCGCCGGATCGGCCCCGGCCTGGGCCAGGCGTCGGGCCATCGCCAGATGCAGCCGAGTACGCCAGGGGTCGTCGCGCAACTGATAGACCGCCTGCTGCATCCGGTCGTGGCAAAAGGCCAGCGCGGCATCGAGGTCGGCCTGATGCAAGGCCAGCACCTTGGGCGTGACGAGAATTCCACGCTCCAACGCGGGCCCGAGCCGGTCGGCGAGTGCGCCCGGGTCCTCACCGGTGGCGAGCGCCAGGAACCCCAGGGTGCAGGCGTTGCCCAGACAGGCGGCGGCGACCAAGGTGTCGGCGGTCGCGTGCCCCAAGTCGCGCAGCCCGGCGGCGAGGAAGTCCACCACATTGGCGCTGGCGGGATAGGCGGCAATGGCGGCCAGATCCCAGTGCCAGTGCCCCCGCTCCGGGTCCGGCCGCAGCGCCCCTTCGCGATAGAGCACATTCAGAAACTCGATCGTGAAAAAGGGGTTGCCGCTGGTCTTGGCATATAGGGCGGCGGCCAGCGGTTGCACGCGCTCCGGCGGCCGGTGCAGCATGTCGGCCAGCAGATCGGTTATGTCGCCCGCCGTCAGGCCAGCCAGGGTCAGCACCGGGGCCGGGGCGCCGGTGGCCGTCGGTTGGTGCAGCAGGTGCCGCAGCGGATGGGCCGCATCGACCTCGTTGTCGCGATAGGCGCCGATCAACAACAGGCCATGCAGTGCGGGCTCCTCCAGCAGCGCGCCGATGAAGTCCAGCGACGGCTGGTCGGCCCATTGCAGGTCGTCGAGAAACAGTACCAGCGGATGGGCCGGTGCGGCGACCTGACGCAGCAGGGCCACCAGCAAGGCGCGCAAGCGCACCTGCGCCTCGCGTGGCCCCAGTGCCGGTGCGGCGGGCTGGGCACCGAGCAGGGGCTCCAACTCCGGCACCACCTCGAATAAGGCCGCGGCGTCCGGGCCCAGGCCCTCAAGGATGCGCGCGCGCCAGTGCGCGACCCGCTCCTCGGGCTCTGCCAGCAGCAATTGGCACAACTGGCGCAGGCCCTGGGCCGGGGCCAGAAAGGGCCGATCGCGCTGGAATTGCTCGAACTTGCCACTGATGAACAGGCCCCGCGCCAGGGTCACCGGCCGGTGGATCTCGTGGATCAGCACCGTCTTGCCGACCCCCGAATAGCCGGCCACGAAGAGTCCCCGCGCCCCGCCCGCGGTCACGCCGGTGAAGGCCGCCAGCAGCGTTGCCAATTCACTCTCGCGCCCGTACAGGCGACGCGGCGGGCGGGGGGCAAGGGGCAGGTCGCGCTCCCTCAGTCGTACCGTCACGACTGGCTGATGCACGGCCAGCGCGGTGCTCAACTGGTGCAGATCATGGGCCAGCCCCGCCGCGCTCTGATAGCGGTCGTCGGGTTCCTTGGCGAGCAGGGTCAGGATCAGGTCTGCCACGCGGGTTGGCAACCAGGGCGCCAACTCGCGCGGCGGCAACGGGGCGCGGGCCAGGTGGGAGTGAATCAGGGCCAGCGTGTCGGTCTCCTCGAACGGCGGCCGTCCGGTCGCCAGCGCGTAGAGGGTGGCACCGAGTGAATAGAGGTCGGTGCGGTAGTCGACCGGCCGATTCATCCGTCCGGTCTGCTCGGGCGACAGATAGGCCGGGGTGCCCTGCAGGAAACTCGGGTGATCGAACCCCGGGTGTTCCGCGGCGAAGCCGGTGGCCAGGTCGAAGTCGATGACCTGCACCCGCAGGTCGGAGGGCCTCGCCAGGCGGTGGGCGGGCCGCACCAGGATATTATTGGGATTCAGATCCTTGTGGATGACGCCGCGCCCGTGGATCGCCGCCAGTGCGTGCGCCAGCGCTTGCGCGATGGTCAGAAAGCGTTCCCGATCGAGGTTGCCCAAGAGGCCCGACGCCTGCAGGGTGACGCCCCCGAAGTCGGCCACGGCCAGCTCCGGCGTGGCCGGGTCGTAGCGCACCAGGCGCGGGCAGCCGGGCAGGCCCTGCAAGAGCGTGAGGATGCGTTGCTCATTGTGCAGCGCGGACCGGGCGGGACCGAGGGCCCCGTCATCGCGGCCCCGCTTGACGATCAGCGGGCCGGCCGCCGGGTCGAGCAGGCGCAGCACCCGGTGTTTGCGCCCCCGGTGGATCTCGGTTGCGCACAGAGAAGGCCCGATCGCTTGAGTCAAGACGCTGCTTCCCCTGTTGCGCGCACGCATGCATGGTGATGAGGGTTGGCCTCAGACCGGCGAGCCGGGGGCCGCGAACCGACGCTCGAAGGCCAGCCGACCGGTCAAAAATAGACCGGACCATAGGGCATTTTCAACGCCTGACAGGATAAGATAAAGCGCGCCAATAGTCATTTAAACTATTGTCAATAGTAAGAAATACTGTCACTTTCCCGGCGCCTTGCCCGGCCCGCCGCAGCGATGACTGCGCCGTGACGATGGGGATTGCCCGCGCAACCCTGATGCATCCCGGCTGGTGCATCCTGGTCCGGGTTGCGCGCCGCGCCGGTGCCCGGCGGCCCCGGCGGCTCAATCCAGGAACAGGTTGTCGCCCCCCGGGCGGCGGGGGGCCTGGGCGGCGGGCTTGCCCGGCGCGCTCTGGCCGCCTGACGGTTTGCCGCCGTTGCCCGCTCCCGGCGGCGCGCCCCCCGCGAAGGGCTCCCAGCCGAGCCGGGTCAGTTCCGGCTTGGTCCAGGGGCCGGTCATGCGGTACTGGTAGCTGGCCAGGCGGTCGAGGGCGCCGCCGCTGAGCCGGTCCACCAGGTAGACCGCCGCCCCCACCACCGGGCCGCCGGCGACCCCGCTCGCCAGGGCGACACTGGTGCCGATGCTGGGGACGACGGTGACCGTCTGGTCATAGGTGCGGGTGCGCAGGTCCGCGAAGCCGCTGACGCGGATGTCGCTCGCAGGCCCCGCGATCTCGAAGGTCTGCAGGCGTGCCTGGCCGCTGCCGACCGCGATACGGCCGGTGATGCGCTCGAAGCCGAACCCCTGCTCATAGAGGTCGGTGAAGTCCAGGGACAAGCGGCGCCGCAGTTCACCCAGGTTGAGGAACCCGAGCACCCGGCCCATGCCGGGATCGACGTCGAGCAGCCGTCCCGGTCCCACGTCCAACTCGATCCGGCCGGTCGCGCGCGCCAGGGCAAAGGCGGCGAAACCGCCCGGCCAGGTGAGCCGCAGGCGTGCGTCCACGGGGGCGCGGCTCAACAGCGGGGCATAGTCCAGGGCGCGCAGCAGGGGGGCGGTGTCCGCGGATTTGAGGTCCAAGGCGAGCCGACCGCGCCCGCCGCCCGGCGCGGCCAGCCAGTCGGCGTCCCCCGTGACCCTGGTGTCGCCGGGGCCTTCGAGGTTGATGCGCGGGACCCGGACCCCGGCGGTGTCGGAGCGGACCTCCAGGCCCAGGCGGCCCAGCCCGGCCGCGCCCCAGCGCAGGTCCGCGACGCGCAGATCGAGCGATGGCGGGCGGCGGGCGGGGGCCGCGGCGGCGGGGGCGGCGTCCGGGTCGTCGGCGACGGGTACCAGGGCCTTCAGGTCCAGACGCTCCAGGTTCAGGTCCAGGGGCGAGGCGGGGGCGCCGCGCCCGGGCAGCCGGACCTGTCCCGCGAGCTCGCGCGACGCCACGCGCAGGTCCCAGCCGCCGCCGCCGTCGGCGGGGGCGGCCTGCACCCGGGCCTCGGTAAGCGTGGCCCCGCCCAGGTCCAGGCGGCCGATCCGCAGGTCCGTGGACACCGGCCCGAGGGTGTCGCCCGGGGCGCCCGGCAGGCCAGCGCCGGCCCCCAGCCCGACCGCGACGCGTCCCCACCAGTCGGACCAGGCCGGCAGGTCGAACACCGGCAGGGCGCCGTCGATGACCAGCCCGGGCGCCGTCGGCGCCGCCGCCCGCGCCTCCCCCAGGCTCACCCGGCCGCCCTCCAGGCGCGGTCGCGGCCCCGCCAGGTCCAGGTTCAGGTCCCAGGCCAGGGGCTCCAGGCGGCCGGTGATGGACAGGCGGCGGGCCGGGACCAGGGCGCCGGTCAGCTCCAGGGCGCGCGGCGGCTCCGCGGTCTTGCCCAATGGGGCCGGCAGGTCCAGGGTCAGGCCGCGCAGGTCCGAGCGCAGGGTGAAATCGAGCGGCACGGCGGCGGTCTTGACATCGGTGTTGCGCACCTCGATCCCCAGGTCCCAGTCCAGGTCGCCGCCGGCGAGCCGCCAGAAGGGCGAGGGGAAGCGGGCGGCCAGCAGCGCGGCCGGCATCCGGGCGCGGGCCTGGATGCGGGTCGCGGCGGACTCCGGGTCCCCGGGGTTGCGGGTACTGATGGCGAGCGTGAGCGGCCGGCCCCAGAGCTTGGCGCGGATGGCCGGCGCGCTCACCGAGTCGAGCGTAAACCGCAGGTCCCCCGCGAGCCCGGTCAGTTGCACCGGCGTGCCCCGCAGGTTGAGGCCGGCGGGTGCGGGCCAGGACAGGCGCCCGTCCAGGCCCAGGGTCCCGCCCGGCTCCAGGGGCACCTCCAGGTCCAGGACCAGTTGCGACTGACCCGTGACCTCCAGGGACCGCCCCAGGGGTCCCAGTTGCTGCGCCAGCGGCGTGTCCGTGAGGACCTTCAGGCCGTCGGCGAAGGGGCCGCTGCCCTGGGCGTGGATCGCGAGCCGCCGCGGGTGCCAGAGGTCGGCGATGCCGGCCCGGCCCTGGCTCAGCGTGGTCTCGTAGATGCGCCCCCGGTCCAGTTGGATGTCGAGCCCCTGATTCAGGAACCGCAGGTGCCCCGTGGCCGCCGTGATCGGCGGCCAACCGGGCAGGTAGTCGAGCACCATGGCCCGGTAATTGAGCAGCAGCTCGAAGGTTCCCTCCTGGGCCCGAAAGGGATAGTGTTTCAAGGGGCCGCGCAGCACCAGGTCGCCCCGGGTCACGGTGCCGGAGACCAGCGCGCGGGTGAGCCAGTCAGTCAGTTGCGGGTGCAGCACCCCGACCGGGAGATAGCGCCGGGTGGCGGCGGCGTTGGCGTCCTGGATGCTCGCCCGCAGGTCGATGACGGGACCGTCGGGCGCCGCGTCCGCGGGTCCGGGCAGCACCAGGGTGAAGCGCGCCTGCCCGGTGAGGTCCGGGTTGGCGAGGGTCAGGTTCGTGCCCGTCAGGCGCCACGCGCCGGCGGGGTCGCGCGCCCAGGCAAGTTCCCCGCCGAGGCGCTCCAGGCGCAGGGGCGGGTCGAACAGCGGGCGCAGATCCAGTTCCAGCCCGGCACTGCCGAGCGTCACCAGGCCCCCGTCCTGATCCGCCCGCAGTTGGGCGTCCAGGCCGGTGAGGCCCGGGAGCGGCGCGTGGCGCTCCAGCGCGAGTCCGCGGACCTGGGCCGCGACCTGCCAGGTCGGCGCCCCCGCGGGGGGCATCAGCACCAGTGCCGCCAGGCGCTCGACCCGCCCGCGCGGGTTCAGGGCGGCGAGCAGGGCCGGGTCCAGCGGCCCGGGCGCCACCGGTGACCGCGGCCAGGCGCGCAGCAGCGGGCCGGTCACGGCCTGCAGGTCGAAGCCGGCAGACCCAAAGGCCAGGGCGCGCGGCCGCCGGTCCGCGGACAGGCGCAGATCCAGTTCCAGGTCCGGGAACTCGGCCCCATCCACCGCGAGCCCCAGCTCGGCCGCCTGGAGCCGCCAGCCGCCGTCCCGCCGGGTGACGCGGACCAGGCCGTCGAGGCGGTCCAGGGAGAGCGCGGCCGGGGCGGCGGCGGGCGCCGTGGCTGGCCGACCCCCGCTCCCCGTCGCCGCGTCGCCGCCGGGCAGGCGCAGGGTGACGGCGCGCATCCCGACCCGGTTGAGACTCTCCCGCAGCACCCCCTGCTCCACCTGGTTCCAGCTCTCCAGGTGGACGCTATGGCTGCGCACCAGGTCCGGATCGAGCAGGGTCCAGGGTACCAGGGGAGCCAGGTCCGCACCGTTGAGACTCAGATAGACCTGCCCGCCCCACTGACGCGTATCGGCCGCATCGCCGCGCAGGTCGGCCAGCACCCGCAGTCGGGTGTCGTCGGGTGCGGCCGGTGTCGGCGTCGGCGTCGGCGTGGCCGCGGGCACCGGGTGGGCGAACAACTCGAACTGATGCAGGGGCCCGTCGTTGTGCAGGCGCAGGCGCACCTGGGTCAGCCGGACCACCGCGCCGCCCGCGGCGTCATCGATGATCAGGATATCGCCCCCGGTGAGATTGAGCTGCCCCTGGCTCAGGAACACCTGCAGGGCGTCCGGGTCATCCGGGCGCAGCGCGGCGAGTCCGACCAGACTCACCCGCCCGTCCAGGGCGCGATGCACCGCGAGGTGGGCCCCCACCAGGGTCAGGGAACGCAGCCGGGGCTGCCAGGCAAGCAGGGAGGCGAGGGGGTCCAGGTCCAGTTCCAGGGCGTCGAGGCGCAGGAGATCGGCCCCGGTCTGCGGGCAGGAAATGACCACCTTGTCGAGCACCAGGCGCGGCGACCAACCGACGAGACGCAGCGTCAGGGTGGCGACCTGGAGCGGGTAGTGGAGCTGCCCGGACAGGGCCCGGGTCAACTCGTCGCGATACCGGTCGGCGACCGGCAGGGCCAGGCGCAGCGCCGTCATGAGGACGGCGAGCAGGATCAGGCCGAGCAGGCCGAGGCGCAGGAGCCAGGTGATGAGACGGCGCGTCAGGGGTTTCATCGAAGGGGGGAGTTGTCCGCCGTTGTCGTTGTCGTTGTCGTTGTCGTTGTCGTTGTCGTAATCGAGGTTATCGTAGCGCCCAGGATTCTCTCGCACCCAACAGGGCATCGCTTCTCCGATTACG